>JAFUZM010000408.1 GCA_017476605.1 Clostridia bacterium | reverse complement strand
TCCATTGCCATGTCGGAAAGCAACCCATACGGCATGACATTATAGCGCGGTGGCAAAATATCAATCATCCCATAACACACCTTATTGATGATATCCTCATCCTGTGTGGGATAATCATTTTTCACCAGCCTGTGAAATCGTTCCTCTACGGCATCCTTCCTTATTCTGTCCAGATTCATCAGCATGACACCGGCATTGATGTATTGATCAATGGATGGGATATCCAGCCTTGACAGATTCTCCCGGATCACTTTCTCTGTGCGACAGTGTCTTGGCGCACGCACACCGGCCATGTATTTCCCTGTAATGTCGCGTCGGAATAACTCCGTTAAATCCTGACAGATGCAAACATCACAATCCAGATAGATACATTTCTCCATGCCGACAAGAAGCGACGGAATCTGTAAGCGATAATAGGTCACGCTTGTAACATGCTCAATTCTCATTACGATTCCTTTGTACGTATCCCTCAGACTATGGATGATGAAATCATGGTGCCTATGGAGTTTTCGCATGCACTCCAGTTTTTTAAGGTTATCCCCGCTGATATCATCGGACAGCAGTAAATGAAATTCGTATCTTGTCTCCCTGCCTGCTGATTGAATGGCAGATTGCATAGCAACAAACAAAGGAAACATATAATTGTTGTCGGTGGCAAAAACCAGAGGGATTGTCACAGTCGCTTTCCTCCATCCACAATCGTCATCACGCCCAGCCATCTTCCGCTACGGATCCGGTTCATTCATCAAAACTCTCTGCCAGATTTCAAGGCCCGCGAGCGAATCAGAAACTGGCTGAAAGCGTGAAGGTTTCTCCCTTTACTACCCGGCATCATTTCTGGAAGAAAGATATCCCGTAGCACATGATCTTCTCATAGCCTTCCCGCTGCAATTCCGTGGAGTATTCCTTTTCCTCTTCTAACCAGACCTTCATTCCATTTCACCTTTTTCAAGCTGAGATCGCCACTCACGTTCAATCAAGTCGATATCATGATTATACAACGTTTTCACCTGGCTGAAAAGCTCTTAAGGCTGAATCCACGATACGTTGGATCCGAATGATTAAGGAGAATCCTCCCGCCAAAGGAATGTGTGCCCTACACGCAGAAAAGGCTCACCCAATCTTCTTTGCTGAAAACTGGGTGAGCCTTTTATCTGTTTTTGGTTACTCGAAAGGATCCAGACTAATGGACCGCTTCACTCTACATCCTGCAGTGCATCGTATCCTTCCTCACCGGTGCGGACCTTCACGACGTTCTCCACATCATAGACAAAGATCTTTCCATCACCGATATGACCGGTATAAAGCACCTTTTTCGCCGTCTCAATGACATCACGTACAGGGATGGCAGATACAACGATATCCACCTGAACCTTTGGCCGCAGATCCGTTTCTACGGCAACGCCACGATAAAATTCCGTATGTCCTTTCTGCATGCCATAGCCCATTACGTGTGAAACGGTCATGCCCGTAATGCCAAGTTTGTTCATGGCTTCCTTGAGAGCAAACAGACGTTCTTCCTTGAAAACGATTTCAACCTTCGTGAATTTGTGTCCGTCAAAGGAAGGCTCTCTCCTGACAGGGACTGCCTCTGCCACCGGTGTCGTTCCGGTAACCGCGACGGCTGGCTCACCCGTGCCAAATTCCGCATAGTTGTCAACGGTGAGCATGAAGTCTGCATAGGCACTGGGCAGGCCATGTTCGCTGATGTCAAGTCCTGCCAGTTCATCCACAGGATCCGCCCTCAGGAAGTCGATCTTTTTGAGAATTTCAAAGAATGCCAGCATCGTGAGGGTTGCCCAGGCAGCAACTGAGATAAAGCCAAGGAGCTGAATTCCGAGCTGTGTAAAGCTGCCCGTGTAGAAAAGGCCACGAAGACCTGCCGGAGCATCCGGATTGGCCAGAAGGCCAACCGCAATCGTGCCCCAGACGCCATTGGCACAGTGCACGCCAACCGCGCCCACCGGATCGTCAATGTGGAGCCTCAGATCCAGCACTTCAACGACGATCACGACGAGAATTCCTGCAACAATGCCGACGATGCAGGCACCGATCGCATCAAATGCATCACAGCCTGCAGTGACCGCAACAAGACCTGCCAGAGAGGCGTTGAGACACATCGAAACATCCGGCTTCCCGTTCTTGATCCAGGTATAGATCATTGTGGTGCAGGTTGCAACAGAGGGCGCAATCGTTGTGGTCAGAAAGATCGAGGAAAGCTCCGAAACCGTGGTGGCTGCCGCTCCGTTGAAGCCATACCAGCCAAGCCAGAGAATGAAGACACCAAGGGCACCAAGAGGAATCGAATGCCCGGGGATCGCATTGACTTTTGTGACCTTGCCGCTCTTATCCCTTACATATTTCCCGATGCGGGGACCCAGAACGGCTGCGCCGATTAAGGCCGCAATGCCGCCCACCATGTGAATGGCGCAGGAGCCGGCATAATCATGAAAACCAAGGCGGGAAAGCCAGACACCGCCCCAGATCCAGTGCGCCTCGATCGGATAGATGACAAGGCTGATCACTGCAGAATAGACACAGTAGGCTGAAAACTTTGTCCGCTCTGCCATGGCACCGGAGACGATGGTCGCCGTCGTCGCGCAGAACACAAGGTTGAACACGAAATAGCTGGCGTCCGTAAAGCCCTCTGCCGGAGAGGCAATAAACTCCTTAAAATGCAGAAACAGATTGAGATTCGGTTTGCCGATGAGCCCGAGAAGCGCATCCTCGCCCATCATCAGGGTATAGCCAAGCAATGAAAACACAACGGTTCCGATGCAGAAATCCATCAGGTTTTTCATGATGATGTTGCCGGCATTTTTCGCACGAGTAAACCCCGTTTCAACCATCGCAAATCCGGCCTGCATCCAGAAGACCAGCGCCGCACCGATTAAAAACCAAAACTCAACAGACATAGAGATTCCTCCTTTGCAGGTACTTGGATGTTGGATAGTAGTGACGGCGATTCAGTCAGATACCTGCTTCTGACCAGATCGTCCCCGGAAGACTTTTATTTCACGCTGAAAAGAAGATCACCGTAGGTCGGGAACGGCCAGTAGCTCTTTTCCGTCAGCGTCTCTGCCGCATCACAGGGAATCCGCAGTTCGCTCATCTTTGGCAGAATCGTATCCCGAATCCTGGCCGCCTCCTCAACGATATCCGCCTCATCGCCAAGGGCTGTAACCGCAGTCTCAAGTTCCTCCGTTTTCGCTGCGATGCTGTCCGTCAGTGCAGAGAGCGTTTCGATAAGGCCTGTCTCATAGCCGCAGGCAAGACCCGGCAATATGGCCTTCTTTTCCGCAGCCTGCCTGGCCAGATCGGCCGTGAACCTGGTAATCGCCGGCGCGATGTTCCTCTTTACCATGCTGATCATGGTGTTGGCCTCAATCAGGACACTCTTGCAGTAGTTCTCCAGCATGATGTCGCGACGGGATTTGAGTTCGTCCACCGTAAATACGCCAAGAGAGGTGAGCATCTTAACGTTCTTTTCATCCAGAAGATGCGGCATACAGTCTGCAGTCGTGCGGTAATTGAGCAGTCCGCGTTCCTCCGTTGCTTCCCTGATCCACGCATCATCATAGCCGTTTCCGTTGAAGATGATCCGCTTATGATCCTTGATCGTCTTCTTGATCATCTCATGCAGCGCGGTTTCAAAATCCTCTGCCTTTTCAAGGCGGTCCGCATAAATACGCAGGCTCTCTGCGACTGCGGCATTGAGCATGATGTTTGCGCAGGCAATGGAGTTGGAGGACCCAAGCATGCGGAATTCGAATTTATTGCCGGTAAAGGCAAAGGGAGAGGTCCTGTTGCGATCCGTGGTGTCCCGGTTAAACTTTGGCAGGACATCGACACCCAGCTTCATCTGCATCCGCCGGGTGCCCGCATACGGCGTATCCGTTTCAATCGCTTCAAGGACGGCATTCAGTTCATCCCCGAGGACGATGGAGATCACGGCCGGCGGTGCCTCGTTTGCACCGAGACGATGATCGTTGCCCGCTGTGGCAACGGAAATCCGCAGAAGATCCTGATAATCATCCACTGCCTTGATGACAGCGCAGAGGAACAGCAGGAACTGGGCATTCTCATGTGGCGTATCGCCCGGGGAAAGCAGGTTCTGTCCGCCATCGGTGGCAATTGACCAGTTGTAGTGCTTTCCGCTGCCGTTCACGCCTGCAAAGGGCTTTTCATGGAGCAGACAGACAAGGCCATGCTTTGCCGCCACTTTCTGCATGATCTCCATGGTCAGCTGGTTGTGATCCGTGGCGACGTTGGTTGTGGTATAAATCGGAGCCAGCTCATGCTGCGCCGGTGCAACCTCGTTATGCTCCGTCTTGGCAAGGATTCCCAGCTTCCAGAGCTCATCATTGAGATCTTCCATAAAGGCCGTAACCCCTGGCTTTATGACACCGAAATAGTGATCATCCAGCTCCTGTCCCTTCGGCGGCTTTGCTCCGAACAGGGTCCGTCCGGTAAAGCGCAGATCCGGTCTGGCATCATACATTTCCTTTGTAATGAGGAAATACTCCTGCTCCGGTCCAACAGAGGAGACGACGCGCTTTGCCGTATCATTTCCAAACAGACGAAGGATACGGAGCGCCTGCTTGCTGAGAGATTCCATGGACCGCAGCAGCGGCGTCTTCTTGTCCAGTGCATGCCCGCCATAGGAACAGAAGGCGGTGGGGATACAGAGCGTCTTTCCTTTGATAAAGGCGTAGGAAGTTGGGTCCCAGGCCGTATAGCCTCTGGCTTCAAATGTTGCACGCAGGCCGCCGGAAGGGAAAGAGGAGGCATCCGGCTCACCCTTGATCAGCTCTTTCCCGGAGAACTCCATGATGACGCTTCCATCCGGAGCCGGTGAAATGAAGCTGTCGTGTTTTTCTGCCGTAATCCCGGTGAGCGGCTGGAACCAATGCGTGAAGTGGGTTGCACCCTTTGACACCGCCCAGGTTTTCATCGCCTCAGCGACGGCGTTGGCCACGCCGATATCCAGTTCTTTTCCCTCGTCAATGGTTTTCCTGAGGGACGCATACACGTCGGCAGAGAGCGTAGAACGCATCACGCGGTCATCAAAAACCAAACTTCCGAAATAATCCGATACCGTACTCATGTTTCTGTCTCCTTTGAATAAGAATGAGAAAAGGCAAAGACTTCTTTCGTGTACTCACAAAAGACGCCTTTGCCTTTTTGTATTCGTTTTTCTCTTCTCCAAAAAAATGGAGAAAGAGCGTCTCGGAGTGAATCACTCAAAGACGCCCTTGCCTTTGTGGCCCAAATTATAGCGCCCACAAAAATGGCTGTCAATAGATTTTGCAAGAAATTTTTAAAAATCTTGCAAATTTTCAAAAATTTTCAGGAATATATTGACGAATTAGACCGAAATATCTATAATGCTTGCAAATGAGCAAAGGCGTTCATTGACCGCACCCACGTGCGGCCATGGGCGTCTTTATTTTTTTGAAAGGAAGGAACCCTATGGTTAGAGAAGGTCAGGTTCGCATTCCAGCGGGATGCGCGATTGCGGCTGTCATTTCAAAAGACGGAAACAGGATGACCGGCGAAGGGATTATAGAGGCCATGAAGCCGATGCATGATCGCTCCAACGGTCTTGGCGGAGGATTTGCCGGATATGGCATTTATCCGGACTATAAAGACTTTTACGCCTTCCATTTGTTCTTTGACAATCTGGAAACAAGAAAGCAGTGCGAGTTATTTCTGAAGGAGCATTTCGAGATTGTTCACTCCGAAAAGATACCCACAAGAAAGCTGCCTACGATCACGGATGAGCCCATTATCTGGCGTTATTTTATTACACCTCTTCCATCCGTGCTTCGAAGCCTTCAGCTGGACGAAAAGGAATTCGTCGTCCGCACCGTGATGAAAATCAATACAGAACTTGCAGGGGCCTATGTCTTCTCCTGTGGAAAGAATATGGGAACCTTCAAGGCCGTCGGGTTCCCGGAGGATGTTGGCCTCTTTTACAGGCTTGAGGAATATGAAGGGTATTCCTGGACAGCACATGGCCGCTATCCGACCAATACTCCGGGATGGTGGGGTGGCGCGCATCCCTTTACTCTGCTTGATTATTCCATTGTCCATAATGGGGAAATCTCCTCCTATGATGCCAACCGCCGGTTTATTGAGATGTTTGGCTACAAGTGCACACTCAAGACCGATACGGAAGTCATTACCTATATTATGGACTATCTGATCAGAATCCAGGGGCTGACACTTTCGGAGGCCGCTAACGTTGTTGCCGCACCGTTTTGGAGCACGATTGAACGCGAGCGGGATCCATACGAACAACGGAAACATGTTTATCTCAGAACGATGTTCCCCAGCCTCCTGATTACAGGCCCGTTTTCCATTGTCCTGGGGTTTACTGGTGGACTCATGGCCCTCAATGACAGGCTCAAGCTGAGGTCAATGGTCGTTGGCGAAAAGGGTGACCTCGTCTATATTGCCAGTGAGGAAGCAGCCATTCGCACAATGGAGCCAAATGTAGAAAACATCTGGGCTCCATCCGGCGGAGAACCCGTCATCGTCCAGGTGAAAGAAGGTGCTTATTGATGGGTGTGGATTTCATTTATCCGGAATTTGAAGTGGTTCGAAATGAAAACCGCTGCATTGCCTGTCGCGTCTGTGAGCGACAATGTGCCAATGAGGTACATGCCTACAGCCCCGAACGCGGATTGATGATCAGCGACGAAACGAAATGTGTCAATTGTCAGCGCTGCGTCTCCCTGTGCCCGACGCGGGCGCTCAAGATCGTAAAAAGCGACTGTACCCTGCGGGAAAATGCAAACTGGCAGACGGAGACCATCCGGGAAATCTATGAGCAGGCGGGCAGTGGCGGCGTGCTCCTCTCCTCCATGGGAAACCCAAAGCCGCTCCCGGTCTACTGGGATAAAATCCTGATCAACGCTTCCCAGGTGACAAACCCCTCCATTGACCCGCTCCGTGAGCCCATGGAAACCCGGGTATTCCTGGGGAAGAAGCCGGATCGGATCCTGCGGGAACACGGCCAGCTCCTTTGTGATCTGCCACCGCAGCTCAGCCTTTCCATGCCAGTCATGTTCTCCGCCATGAGTTATGGATCCATCAGCTATAACGCCCATGCCTCACTGGCACGGGCCGCCACCGAGCTGGGCATCCTTTACAATACCGGTGAGGGTGGTCTCCATGAGGACTTTTATCCCTATGGTCCCAACACCATCGTCCAAGTCGCCAGCGGGCGATTTGGCGTTCACGAGGACTATCTTGAGGCCGGCGCTGCAATAGAAATCAAGATCGGCCAGGGCGCCAAGCCCGGCATCGGCGGACACCTTCCGGGAACAAAAATCGTGGGAGACGTCTCTCGTACCCGGATGATTCCGGAGGGCTCAGACGCCATATCGCCAGCGCCTCATCATGATATCTATTCCATCGAGGACCTGAGGCAGCTCGTCTTTTCTCTCAAAGAGGCAACACAGTATCGTAAGCCGGTCATTGTAAAAGTGGCCGCTGTCCACAACATTGCCGCCATTGCCAGTGGCATCGCCAGAAGCGGGGCGGACATCATCGCCATTGACGGATTCCGCGGAGGCACTGGCGCAGCGCCAACCCGCATTCGCGACAACGTGGGCATTCCCATTGAGCTGGCTCTGGCCGCCGTGGATCAGCGTCTGCGCGATGAGGGCATCCGCAACAGCGTATCCCTTGTCGTCGGCGGTTCCATCCGCAGCGCCTCCGACGTCGTGAAGGCCATTGCTCTCGGCGCAGATGCCTGCTACATCGCAACCGCTGCCCTCCTTGCCCTTGGCTGTCATCTCTGCCGCACCTGCCATACAGGCAAGTGCAACTGGGGCATTGCCACGCAGCGACCGGATCTCGTAAAGCGGCTCAATCCCGAAATCGGAAGTACCCGTCTCATTCATCTCATGACCGCCTGGCGGCATGAGATCATGGAGCTGATGGGTGGCATGGGCATAAACTCCATTGAATCGCTGCGCGGAAACCGCCTGATGCTTCGGGGTGTCGGGTTAACCGAAAAAGAGCTTGAGATCCTCGGGATCTCACATGCGGGGGAATAAGCATATGAAACGTGTGTATGTGAATGAGGAATGGTGTCTTGGATGCCATCTGTGTGAATACAATTGTGCCTTTGCCAACTCAGGACTCACCGACATGGTACTGGCACTGAAGGGAAAGCCCATCTATCCCCGCATTCATGTCGAGAGCCATGACCGGATCTCCTATGCCGTTTCCTGTCGGCATTGCCAGGACCCGATCTGTACAGTCAGTTGCATCGCGGGTGCCTTATCCATGAAAGAGGGTGTCATCTGTGTTGACCAAAGCAAATGCGTCGGCTGCCTGACCTGCGTTCTCGTCTGTCCCTATGGCGCGCTTGCACCAAACGAAAACGGCGTGATGCAGAAATGCGAGCTCTGCCTGAAGAACACATGCAAAGAGCCTGCCTGTGTCAAAGGCTGTCCAAACCGGGCCATTGTCTATGAGGAAAGGGGGAAAGCCGTATGAAGCAGTATCTCATTGTCGGCAACGGCGTTGCCGCTGCCCGGTGCATTGAGGGAATCCGCAGCACGGATTCCGAAGGCAGGATTACCGTGATCTCAGAAGAGCCCCATCCTGTTTATTGCCGTCCCCTCATTTCCTATTATCTTGAGGGGAAAACAGACCTTGCGCGTATGCAGTACCGCGATGCGGACTTTTATGACTGGATGGGCTGCCATGTCGTATTTGGCAAAGCAATCCACATACGAAAGGATGAGCGACTCGTAGAGACAAGCGATGGTGCCCTGCTTCCCTATGATGAGCTCTGCCTTGCAACCGGCTCCTCCCCTTTCGTTCCCGCCTTCAAAGGCCTTGAAACCGTAGAGCATCCGTTTTCCTTCATGACCCTGGATGATGCACTCGCTCTTGAAAAGGCCATTCGTCCGGATTCCCGCGTCCTGATCATCGGGGCAGGACTCATCGGGCTCAAATGTGCAGAAGGGCTCTTAAGTCGCGTTTCCTCCATCACGATCGCAGACCTTGCAGATCGGGTGCTGTCCAGCATTCTGGATAGCACCTGTGCCGGGTACATGCAGCGTCATCTGGAGCAGCACGGAATTTCCTTCCTGCTTGGTGACAGCGTTGCCGAGTTTACAGGCAATCGTACCGTAATGACCAGCGGGCAGCTGGTGGACTTTGACATTCTCGTCCTTGCTGTCGGCGTCCGGGCAAACACTGCACTCCTAAGTGAAATCGGCGGCGACGTTCACCGTGGAATCCTTGTCGACAATAAAATGCAAACCTCTCTTGCGCACATCTATGCCGCAGGTGACTGTACGGAGGGCATGGATCTCTCCTCCGGGCAGCGAAAGGTCCTTGCCATATTACCAAACGCCTCCATGCAAGGATACGTCGCAGGCGTCAATATGGCCGGTGGCACTGCTTCCTTTGAGAAGGGTATTCCCATGAATGCCATAGGCTTTTTCGGTCTCCACGCCATGACTGCCGGCTCGTATGATGGCGAGCTGCATGAGAACCGGACGGATCATTCGCTGAAGCGCCTTTATACAAAGGATGACCGGCTCATGGGCTTTATCTTAATCGGCTGTGATGAGCGTGCCGGGATTTATACCGCTTTGATCCGAGAGCAGACCCCGCTTTCCTCCATTGATTTTCCTCTCATGATGCAGGGTGCAACAACCGCTGCATTTTCCACCGACCAGCGTAGAAAAAAGTTCGGAGGTGTCGTATAATATGATCATACAAGCAGACGGTCTTGACCACAGGACGTTAAATGAGCAGATTCGATGCTCCCCTGAGCCCTGTACCATTGAAGGCTGCTGTGGCCAGCGCTTTATTGCAGCCGGCATGGCGGATCGGGACATCGAAATTCATGGCGTCCCCGGCAATGCACTCGGGGCATATCTCAACGGCGGACGGATCACGGTGCATGCCAATGTCCAGGATGCCGTCGGGGATACCATGAATGCGGGGACCATCGTGGTTCACGGAAGCATCGGGGATGCTGCAGGCTATGCCATGCGTGGCGGAAAAATCTATGTAAAAGGCAACGCCGGATACCGTGCAGGCATTCACATGAAAGCCTACAAGGAAAAGGTCCCGCTGATGATCATCGGGGGCAGAGCCGGCAGCTTCCTTGGCGAATATCAGGCAGGTGGGATTATTATCGTGCTCAACCTGCTGGCTCCCGCAAAGAAATGTGTCGGATACTTCCCCTGCACCGGTATGCACGGCGGCAAAATGTTCCTCCGTTCAGCCTGTGACGATGTTGTTTTTCCACCCCAGGTCACATCTCGCCGCGCCACCGCTGGCGATCTTGAGGAGCTTCGCTCCTATCTTACCGAATACTGTGACCTGTTCGCTCTCGATATTGAGGCCGTCCTGTCTGCTCCATTCACCGTTGTTGTCCCGGATACAGCGAACCCATACCGCCAAATGTACGTTGCCAATTAGTGCCTGCAGGAACCATGGCATCACTTCACTTGGAAGCTGGTGCCAGACATATCAATGAATCCAAATGTACCCGAAGGAGAGGTCTTTATGAAATACTCAAAGGATGAGGTCATTCAGTACATGCAGGAGGAGGACGTAAAGTTTATTCGTCTTGCCTTCTCAGATGTTTTCGGAAATCAAAAGAATATTGCGATCATGCCGGATGAACTGCCCCATGCCTTTGAATATGGCATTCCTTTTGATGCCGCCGCCATCCCCGGCTTTTCCGAGATCTCTGATGGGGATCTTTTTCTCCATCCCGAACCGGATACCCTGATGCCGCTCCCATGGCGTCCGGAGCATGGTCGTGTGGTCCAGATGATGTCCACCATCACCTCTCCGGATGGAGCCCCCTTTGTCTCGGATACACGCAGCTATTTAAGGAAAGCCATCTCGTTTGCTGCTGAAAAAGGCTATACCTTTACCATCGGGCAGGAAATGGAGTTTTACCTTTTCAAACTGGACGAGACCGGAAAACCCACCTCCATCCCCTGCGATGAGGCTGGCTATATGGATATCGCGCCGGAGGATCGCGGCGAAAACGTCCGCCGCGAAATCTGTCTGACTCTTGAGCAAATGGGAATCCGGCCGGTAAGCTCTCATCACGAGGAAGGTCCCGGACAGAATGTGGTTGATTTCCGCTTTGCCGATCCATTGTTTGCTGCGGATCATGCCCAGGTCTTTAAGCGTGTCGTAAAAACCGTCGCAGCCAGAAACGGTCTCAGTGCCAGTTTCTCGCCCAAACCCCTTGAGAATATGCCAGGAAACGGCTTTCGCATTCATCTATCCCTGAATCCCGTCGGGCTTTCACTGACTCCTTCTACCTCACCCACTGAGTCTCACACCTTCTTAAGCATGGCAGCTGGAATCCTTGCAAACATTCGGGCAATGACGCTCTTATTGAATCCATCCAGGGAATCTTATCTGCGCCTTGGAAATCACAAAGCTCCGCGAACTCTTTCCTGGTCAAAAGACAGACGGTCACATCTTATTCGAATTCCCACTGTTCCCGGTAATACAATGTGCGCAGAGCTTCGCTCCCCTGACCCTCTTGCAAATCCATATCTTGCACTCGCCCTATTGATCTATGCAGGGATAGATGGGGTCGAGAAGAAGCTCATGCTGCCCGAGGCAGCAGATGCTCTCCCCTCCGTTTCAGATGCGCTCCTGAGACAATGTGAGGCTCTCCCTGCATCCTATGCAGAAGCCTGTGATGTTGCAGCTTCAAGCGCGTTTATAAATGCAGTCCTTCCCAAAGAAATTCTGTCCGCCTACCTTCACAGATAATGCCATTATGAGTGGAGGAGAAAGAGGCCCCTATGAGTTTAAAAGAACGCATGTACAGCGTCCTTTTGGTATCATCTAACGAAAAGCTGAATGCCGCTCTTCTGTCCATGCTTCCGCAATCCCGGTACAGTCCCGTTCAGATTGTCTCTGACATTTCTGCCGCAAAGCGACTCTGGAGCGAGCGAAGCTTTGATTTTGTCATCATCAACTCCCCGCTTCCGGATGGAGACGGAAGCCGATTTGCCATCGACATCGCTGCCGGTTCCGGGGCCTCCGTCTTGCTTTTGATTCGCGCAGAGCAATTGGAGGATACCCGCGAGAAGGTTATTGAACACGGCGTCTTTGTTATGGCTCGTCCACTGAACCGCATTTTTCTTTCCCTTGGCTTTGACTGGATGGCCAGCGCAAGGGAACGCCAGAAAAAGTCCGAAAAGAAAACCCTGTCCATTGAGGAAAAAATGGAGGAGATTCGCCTCGTGAACCGCGCCAAATGGCTCCTCATTTCAAAGAAGGAAATGGAAGAATCTCAGGCACATCGCTATATTGAAAAGCAGGCGATGGATCGCTGCATTTCCCGAAAAGAGATTGCCACCGAAATCATCCAGACCTATTCCTGATACAGATGCCATGCAGTTATCCGTCGTTTGGGGAGACAAGTGACGCCATGTTGTCACAGTCTTCCTTATTTTTTATCACTTATCGTCGGCTTCATTCCAAGATAACAAAGTTTTGAGTATTATTTTGAGAAAACCCGGCAAAAATGCTTGACGGAATGCATATCCATCATTACAATGGACATATGGAATTGCCAATCTGTTTTGAAAGCAATATCATCATATCTGAAGGGAATGGATACCATTGTACTGCACTCCTGTAATTCGGTGAAAATCACTTTTTTATCGGCCAAAATTAAATGTTTTGTACTGGCCGGTACACACCTTATGACCAACGATATCGCCTCTCCAGCAACTGCCTCACATTGGATTTTTAAATCTAAAACTGAAATCCTGCAAAAGAAAGGATAGGAAATTCGCATGAAAGCAAAGACACGTCTTCTTCTTGTTTTGGGTATGTCGTTTCTCTTTTCCATCATCATCTTGAATTCCGCATTCGCTCTTACTCACTAACTCCCTGACTATTCCCCGATCTACAAACCCAGTATTATTTCATTCACTGTTAAAGAGGGCAAGTGGATAAAACTCACTCCCATCGAAACTGGATCTTCCTCCTCCGGAGAATCGTCTTCCTCCTCTGGAGAATCGTCCTCCTCTTCCGGAGGATTAACACCAGTATGGACGTATACACCTGATTCAGGTTCTTTTACGCCGGTAACAGGCATTGCCTTTGATACAGGTTCTTATACGAAGTTAGAAGGTTTCAGCTATGATACAAGTACCGTTTACGAAATCTCAGATGGCAATTATGCATACTATGCCTTTATGATTGAGGATGGTAAATTCCTCCCGTTCCATTTGATTGGAGAAGTCCATCCGGCCAATGTCGGCAAACCAACCAAATACGAAATTCACGCTCATGAATATGAAATGCAGCGTCAGGCGGAAGCTTGCGAGAATATAACTGCTTCACCGGTTGCCTGCTCTCAGCTCTTTTTGAACTATGGCTCCAGGCCAATGTGGATTCGTGGCAAAGATGGCAAGATGGTCTATCACAAATCAAGAGTCGTCTGGAACGAGGATAAAACCGGTAAAATCCTCCTTATGACACTTACCGAAGAAGAAGACGATGTCGATCTCCGTTATGCAGAATCAGTACTGAAGACGCTTGAAGATTCCGGGATCACCGATGTGATCGTTCGCCATTTAGACGGAACGCCCTATTTCTCCTACACAGTGGAAGAACTGCGTGCGCTACGCGAAAAGTGGAATCTCGGTGCAGAGGACGTTCTGATTATAAACGGAACAATCGAGGGTGTTCCCGAGGAATCAGGCCACGAGGGTGCAATTAAACAGCTCACAGAGGAAGCACCAGAGAAATAACTCCGCGTTGTACCTGTAGACATGGTGTCAAACATCTGAAACCAGGAAAATCAAGTTTCCAACTCCAAGCCGTGTGAAAAATGCAGCCGAACATTCTTCCAGCAATTTGTATTGGATTATTTGTTCATCTGTATTTGACAGTGGCTGCGAAACCTTTTTGTTTACTATCAATCGCCCCTGCTGGCTCACCGTATTAAGGATGTCGGAGACCTGTTCACGATGTCTTTGATACTGTGAGCAAGCAGGGCTGTTTTTAGCTCTCCCATCTTTGTAGAAATGCTGTTCAATTCACAAACAGCAATTGGCTTATTCCGCAAAGTATGGTAGAATCCAATTGAATAACAGTTAGAGTTGATTTTTTTGGTCATATAAATCCATGGTTTTTTCGTTTAATATACGGAGCAAGGCAATTCAATAGACTGAAAATCAGCATTCTACTATAATTTTCAATTTACGTATATTGTATTTGAAGCCTAGAAAATGAGGTGCCCCATGCAGCTTGTGAAATTATCACTTGAAAACTATAAGGGCTTTGAGCACATCAATATTGATTTTGATCCACATTTGACGGTTATTGTCGGAATGAATGGTGCCGGAAAATCAACCATACTTGAAGGTGCCGCTGTTGCGATTAGCTCAATGTTTGTCAAAATGGACGGTCTGACAGCAAGAGGTCTCGACAAAACGCAAGCACATATTCGATCATTTTCTATTGGTGGCACCAAATATATCCAACCCCAATATCCTGTGACCATTACTGCAACAGCAAACATCAACAATAGAACACTACAATGGGCACGGAGCTTGAATAAGCCTGACGGTAAAACAACCATTGTGGATGCGAAAGAGATCACTGAGCTCGGTACTCAGCTTCAGGCCGATCTGAGGAAAGGAAAAACCAATCTAACCCTTCCGATCATCGCCTACTACGGTACAGGACGTCTCTGGGATTATCATCGTGAGAAGCAAAATGATATATTTGAAACCAATAATCGCTTAAATGGTTACATTGATTGTGTGGATGGCACAGCCAATCTAAAACTGATGATGAACTGGTTTTTGAAAATGACAGTGCAGAAATATCAGAATCAGGAACTTGGACTTGGCAATATTCCAGAGCTAGAGACAGTTTTTGCAGCTATGGAAAGCTGCTATCGGCGAATCACTGGTTGCGACGAGGTAAAAATGCAATATAACTTAGGCACCAGAGAGCTTGAAGTCGCCTATCGCGAAAAAAACGGCACATTCATGCAACTTCCGATCAATCAGTTAAGCGATGGTTACAAGAGTACCATCAGCCTCGTTGCTGACATTGCATATCGTATGGCTGTGCTCAATCCGCAGCTTTCTGACCGTATTTGTAAAGAAACAGATGGTATCATTTTGATTGATGAAGTTGACTTACATCTTCACCCCACATGGCAGCAGCGCATTCTCGGAGACTTGACTGAGATCTTTCCGAAGGTACAGTTTATTGTGACAACCCACGCTCCAGCTGTTCTAAGCACAGTAAAACACAATAATATAGTTCTCTTGGATCAGAACGAAGTATTTATGCCTTCGGATGAAGTGTATGGCAAGGACATCAACTCAATTGTCAGTAGCGTGATGAATACGCCGGAGCGTCCAGCAAAAATCAAAGACATGTTCAACAGCTTCTATGATCGTTTGGATGCTCATGATGCAGGTGGAGCCAGTGAGGTGCTTGAAACACTTAGACATCTGATTGGCGATAATGATCCCGAAATCAGCAGCTGTATCATAAAACTTAAGCTTCTCAATGCACGGAGGGTAAAATGATCCTGATCAATAAACGATCTGCACCTCCCGGTTTAGATGATCTAAAAGAGGCAGCTGAGAAAAATGGATTAACTGATCAAGAAGGCTACGATTTGCTTCGTAACCCTCTTAAAACAATCGTGCGTGATGCACTGATGGCCGAGCAAGGTCATTTGTGTGCTTACTGCATGCGCAGAATTCCGGACATACGCATTTCAGAGGAAGACGAAGACTTAAGCGGAACATACATAGAACACTGGCAGGCAAGAAGCAAAACCAATACAACATCTGATAATAAAGGCCTTGATTATCAGAATATGCTTGCCGTTTGCTCAGGAAACGAAAAAGCACCGGAAGCAAGTGGAAGACGGAAAAAACGTTATTTCACCTGTGACAAAAAGCGGGGAAGCAGACCGCTTAAAGTGAATCCTCTAGATGTTGAATCCATCAACAGTATTTACTATACAGCGCAAGGTATCATCAAATCAGATGACAAGGCAATCGAAGAGGATATTACCAAAACACTTAATCTGAACTGTGACTCAGATGCAGTTTTACTCCCTCAGAATAGGAAGGCTGTATTGGATGCCGTACAGTCAGAAATCTTTGAGCAAGTCGAGCAAGGTAACGATTTTCTCGAGGCATGCACGGAACAACTTGAGATCTGGGAAAGCGAAACCGATCCGAAAACTCCCTATATTGGAATCGTAATATGGTGGCTGCGCGACCAGCTCGGGTCGCTCTCCATAACCACTGTACACTGACTTCCACTCACTATACCAAGGAACACACGGAGATGAAATATTCCAGAATCTCCATTTAAAAACCAAAAATAAAATGTTGTGGCAAATCCATAAAACTGAATTAAGACACAATTGCAGCAAAATCTCTTAATGAATGATCATTTTGAAAGTGAGGATCCATTAATGAAGCAGTACATTCGTTTATTTCTGACCCTATCAGTAATCTTTTCAATGTTAACATCTGTCGGCTTTGCAACTTCCATCGACACCCCGGAAAACGCAACTATGGGGGGTAAATTCAACCCCATTAAATGAAGAAACTCCTACGGAAGAAATTGATGATGCAATCACACCTGACCCAGATGTCTCACAAGAGAGTCTAGTTCAAGAACCTTCTTCTTGTCAGGATCCACCTCCGCAAGCTGCAATTCAAGAAACTCCATCACAACAAGATGTACCTCCACAATCTCCCGCTCAAGAAGCTTCATCTCAGCAGGATGCTCCTCAACAAGGCTCAATCCAAGAGTCTGCACCTCAGCAAGACACTCTTCCGCAAGACAATATCCAAGAAACTGCATTGGAGCAGGATACTCCTCAGCAAGAGATAGCCAAAGAAGTTACATCTGAGCAAGATACTTCTCAGAAAGGCAGCGTTCAAGAGACACCATCTCAGCAAGACGCTCCTCAACAAGCTGCCATTCCGCAGGCTACAATCACTACGGCTTCATCACAACAAACCAGCTCAAGACAGCTTACTTCTTCAGGTCCTGTATCTCTTCAAGCTGCAATTCCGCAAGCCACCGTCCAAGGGCAGCAGGATGAAGACACTCCTCTCGGATCAACTACAAACAACGACATAGAAACACCAGTTACCGCCAATACCACCATCTCTGGAGATGTGAACACATCCAATCAGATAACAGTAAAAGGAGATGCTTCTCTAACTGTTGAAGGAAACTATACCTATACTCCGTATGATTCTTCTGGTGACCCTGCAACCGACTCTTCGCCTCTTGTTCCAATCGAAGTCGATACTGGAAATGTAACGATTGAGGGCGATCTAAACGTCACTGGAGATCGAGGAATATTTGTTTCCGGCGGTAACTCTTCTGTAGAAGTAGATGGGTCTTTAGTAGTCACCGCCGACAAGGCAAATGCAACAGGTATTGAAATACGACGCGACTATGTTGAACCTTCTCCCGGATCAGTAGACATAAAAATAGAAGGTGACCTAAGCGTTACGGGAACAAATCCCATAGGTGTGTTTACTCTTCATTCTCCCCAATTTCTATCGAGATAACTGGAGATGTGATTGTTGATAATACTATTTTCACTCAAAATGCAGATAATCCGCTGTTTGGACAAGCAACAGGTCTAAATCTACAGGCCGCGTTTGGCGATATAGCAGCTTCTGTTGGAGATGTTACTGTGACTGGTTCAAATGCAAATGTGACTGGCATTGAATACTTCGCTCAAGCCGGTCATCAGTTGATTATAGACACAGGTAATATCGTAGCAGAAGGTTATATGGCAATTAATGGTGATACCTGGGGTGATACGCGGGTAGATTCGAGTACACAAACAAAAACAATCATAAATGCAGACGGAGATGTTTTAGGCGGTGCCCAAATTTCTGTTCATCAAGGCGGGCAGACAGAACTCAATATCAGTGGAAACGCTGACTATTTGAATCTGTTTGCAATGGGCGAAGGATCACACATGACTATTAATGTCGGAAAAGACGCATCCATACTTATTGGTGGAGGCCCTAATATTAATTCAAGTCTTGGCCCTACGCTTGAATTACATATTGAAGGCAGTGCTGTTACAAACGATGATCATGATGGACTTGCTTTATCTGCTGGAGTAGATGGAGAAAGTGATCTACAAATCTCTGTCGACAACAACATAGAAGGTACTTTGCTTCTCAGCGGTAGTAATTACGATTCCGGAACAGCTCTGACCTCTGTTAATGTCGGCGGAGATGTAACAGGTGGAATTGTTGATATTTATTCTACCGATAAGCCTGCTGATAAAGATGTCTACATTGAAAACACTCTTTCTTCCTCCGGTGACCTGATTACCATAGATGGCAGAAAAGATGTAGATTCCAAGCTTCAACTGACAGTATGGAAAATAGAGCTTGATGGCAGAGATTCCATTGTTGCTGCCGGTGAAAACTCTGTTGTCAGCCAGGAAAAACTGGATACTGTTGAGAAGAATATTCTTTACATCATCCGCTTGGAGCAACCGAAGGAAGGCGGAGAAGTCGGTCTTTCCGGTGTAAGCCAAAGCCATGATAAGGATGTGGCAAAAGAAGGCGATACCGTTACGGTGACCCCACTGTTGCAGTCCGGCTATCGGATTGCAGCGGTCTATAACAATGGGACTGCACTGACCTTGCAGGACAGCGAGGGTAACTATTACCTGATTGTCCCAAAGGGTGGCGGGGTTTCACTGACCGTCAAAACAGAAGAGTACTTCGATGTCGAGCCGACTGAAGAAACCGACGAGACTGTTACTGTACCGACAGAAACCAATACCGACAACTCGGATGATTCCGAACCTACACCCTCTTCAAAAGATTCAGGAAACAAACATGTTAATCTGAAAGACGCAAAAGATACAAAAGACACTTCTGCGCTTAAAGATCAGATCAATCAGGCCAAGCAGGCGGGCGATCCATTCCGTTTCCTGCCTCAGGCAATCAAGATCACACTCCCTGCCGGCATCACAAAGGTCACTGATATGAGCACAGTGAGTCTCGATAAATACAAGAAGGACATGGGCTATATCGTATTTAACCTGAAATCCACTCGTCGATTCAAGGTTGGAGAAAAAGCATTGGTGATGATTGCCCTGCCTGATAAAAATGGGAACTACACCTATCTCGTGCTTGAAGGAACGGGCATGACAAACAATAAACTGGAGATTCCAGTCACTACCAATATTGCTAAAATACTCGCCGGCAACACATTCGTCGTCATGATTTTAGAGTAAAATAGCGATGGTTGTCCATGTATTCATAGTCCACCCGATTTTTTCATCTTCTGAAGCAAACAAGACCAAGCTTTTGGAGTGAAGCAGATCATAAAAGCAGCACCTTCGGAATCCCGGAGGTGCTGCTTTATTCATTTCGTTAGTTCGGGAGCATATCCACTCTATAGCTATGACGCAGACATTGCAACGCTACACAATTAGAGAAGGGTGATGTCCGCCTCTTCAAACGCCCGGATCGTTGCTTCGTCCCAGATGGAGGACTGAACCTCACCGATGTGCGCTTTGCCCATCAGGAGCATGCAGAGCCTGGACTGGCCGATGCCGCCACCCATGGTCAGCGGCAGTTTCCCGGCAAGCAACATCTTGTGGAACGGCAGTTCGCGACGATCATCGCAGCCTGCCAGCGTCAACTGACGGTCCAGGGATTCGGGGCTCACGCGAATGCCCATGGAAGAGATTTCAAGTGCACAGTCAAGAACCGGGTACCAGAACAGGATATCTCCGTTGAGATCCCAGTCGTCATAGTCCGGTGCACGTCCATCGTGTGGCTTTCCGGAGCGGAGTTTTCTGCCGATGCCCTGGATAAAGATGGTTCCGTTTTCTTTTGCAAAGCGGTTCTCCCTCTGCTTAGGCGTCAGATCCGGCCAGCGGTCCTCAAGCTCCTGAGCGGTAATAAACGCCACATCGCGGTTGTAAAGAGGCACACTCATCAGCTGAGGATACTTGCCGCGAACCGTAAGCTGTGTATCACAGATGCTGCTCACAATGCTGCGTACCGTCTGATGCAGCAGATGCTCATTGCGCGTTTCCTCGGTAATGACCTTTTCCCAGTCCCACTGGTCCACGTAGATCGAATGCAGATTGTCAAGCTCTTCATCCCGACGAATGGCATTCATGTCTGTATAGATGCCCTTGCCCGGATGGATGTCATAGCGATACAGCGCCATGCGCTTCCATTTGGCCAGGGAATGTACAACCTCACCCTCGGATTTCGCTGCCGGAATGTCGAAGCCCACGGGGCGTTCAACTCCGTTCAGGTTGTCGTTGAGGCCGGAGCGGGGATCGACGAACAAAGGAGCAGAAACCCGCTTCAGATTAAGCTCTGTAGAAAGTGATTCCTGGAAAATACGCTTGATCAGAGAAATAGCCGCCTGTGTCTGATACAGGGTCAGGTGCGGTTCATATCCCTTTGGAATATATGATGACATTGTTACACCCTTTCCGCGACCAGGTCGCCCATTTTAATACATCCGACTTTTGTGCATCCATCGCTGTAAATATCCGGAGTCCGATAGCCCTCGTCAAGGACCTTGGCAACCGCATCCTCAATTGCCTTTGCCTCCGTTTCAAGGCCAAGACTGTGACGCAGCAGCAGTGCGCCTGAGAGAATGGTGCCAAGCGGATTGGCAATGTCTTTGCCGGCAATATCCGGTGCCGAACCGTGAATCGGTTCGTATAAACCTTTGGAACCATCTCCAAGACTTGCAGAGGGCATCATGCCAAGGCTTCCGGCAATGGCTGCGCTTTCATCCGAAAGAATGTCACCAAACAGGTTTCCTGTAATCATGACATCAAACTGAGAGGGCCGCAGAATCAGCTGCATGGCTGCATTGTCCACATACATGTAGCTGACCTCAACCTCGGGATACTCCTCGCTCAGCCGCTGAACGGTTTCGCGCCAGAGTCTCGAGCATTCAAGGACGTTCGCCTTGTCGACCGAGCAAAGCTTACCCCGGCGTTTCTTTGCCATTTCAAAGCCAATGCGTGCAAGACGTTCTACCTCAGGAACGGAATAGGCCATTTCATCCGTTGCGGCGCTGCGATCCTCAGAACGTGTCCGCTTGCCAAAATAGATATCCCCTGTCAGCTCGCGCAAAATCATGATGTCAATCGGCGTTGAGATGATGTCCGGGCGCAGTGGACATGCTCCGGCCAGCTGCGGATGAATGGTGCAGGGACGAAGATTGGCATATACCTGCATGCCCTTGCGCAGAGCCAGCAGTCCTTTTTCCGGGCGCTTGTCTGCAGGCACCTTGTCCCACTTTGGGCCACCGACACTGCCCATGAGCACCGCATCTGCCGCATTGCAGGCAGCAAGGGTCTCCTCTGTCAGTGGCACGCCATATGCATCTATGGACGCTCCGCCAAGTTTCCGCTCATCAAAGGTGAAGGTATGGCCGTATTTTTCGGCGACACGCGCCAGCA
Source organism: Clostridia bacterium (assembly GCA_017476605.1). Classification (GTDB taxonomy): domain Bacteria; phylum Bacillota; class Clostridia; order Christensenellales; family Aristaeellaceae; genus Ventricola. Next base: position 16,382 of record JAFUZM010000408.1, on the reverse strand, counting down.
CCTTGACTGCCTCAGCAATGATTTCAGGTCCGATATAATCACCGGGAAGAGTTACAATGTTCGCTTGCATCGTTTAGTCCTTCTTTCCACTTACTTTGGCACGTACGAATCCGGCGATTCCGCCACTGGCAATGATCTCCTGGATAAACGGCGGGAACGGCGCTGCAGTAAAGGTCTGGCCCGTCGTCTTGTCCGTGATGATTCCCTGATCCAGGTCTGCCTCAACACAGTCACCGTTTTGAATCGCCAGCGCAGCCTCCGGGCATTCCACAATCGGCAGGCCGATGTCGATGGCATTCCGATAAAAGATGCGTGCGAAGCTGTCCGCGATCACCAGTTCAATGCCGCTTGCCTTAATGGCAATCGGGGCGTGCTCACGGGAGGATCCGCAACCAAAGTTGCGGCCTGCAACGACGATCTTAGAGGTCCGACTTTTTGCCTTAAAGTCCGAGTCAAGATCCTCCATACAGTGGCTTGCCAGCTCTGCTGGATCGGCGGTATTGAGATAGCGGGCGGGGATGATGACATCTGTGTCAACATGATCGCCGTATTTAATCACTGTGGATGTAACTTTCATAAGTGTAACCTCCTATTTGCTGCTTCACGGAAACAGATTGGTCCTGTTTAGGCCAGCTCGTCCGGTGTTGCCACGCGGCCAAAGACGGCAGATGCGGCCGCAACCGCCGGGCTCGCTAAGATAACCTCGCTGTTCTTGTGTCCCATCCGACCGACAAAGTTCCGGTTTGTCGTCGATACAGCGCGCTCACCCTCTGCCAGAACGCCGCAGTGTCCACCCAGGCACGGCCCGCAGGTCGGCATGGTAAAAATCGCACCGGCATCAATAAAGATGTCGACCAGGCCTTCCCTCAGGCAGGCCTTGACCACCTGCTGTGTTCCGGGAATGACGATGCAGCGGACACGATCTGCGACTTTGCGATCCTTCAGAATCTTTGCCGCCATGCGCATATCCTCAATCCGGCCATTTGTGCAGCTGCCAATGACCACCTGATCAATCACAAGGTCCGTGCACTCCCGTGCCAGCTTTGTATTCTCAGGCAGATGCGGCAAAGAAACCGTGAGGTCGAGCGTGCTTAAGTCAATGGTAACGGTGCGTGCATACTCAGCATCTGCATCCGGCTCAAAGGCCGTCCATTCGCGATCCACACGTTCTGCAAGATAAGCGCGGCAGATATCATCCACCGGGAAAATGCCGTTCTTGGCGCCTGCTTCAATGGCCATGTTGGCGATCGTCAGGCGTCCGTCCATGCTGATTTCCGCAACGCCCTCTCCGCAGAATTCGAGAGACTGATACAAAGCCCCGTCAACGCCAATTTCGCCAATCAGGTGAAGAATGACATCTTTTCCGGATACCCAGGGCTTCATTTTCCCGACCAGATTGACACGAATCGCCTCCGGCACCTTAAACCAGCATTCACCCGTTGCCATGCCAACGGCCATGTCCGTTGAGCCAACGCCTGTTGAAAATGCACCGACAGCACCGTAGGTACAGGTATGGCTGTCTGCACCGATAATGACCTCTCCCGGTGCCACCAGACCCAGTTCAGGAAGAAGCGCATGCTCAATACCGACTTTGCCAACCTCATAATAATTGACAATCTTCTGAGCTCTGGCAAAATCACGCATCTGCTTTGCCATGGTCGCTGACTTGATGTCCTTGTTGGGAACAAAGTGATCCGGTATCAGAGCAATCTTGGCCGGATCAAACACCTTGGTCGCCCCCATCTTTTCAAACTCGTTGATGGCCACTGGCGCAGTGATGTCGTTGCCCAGCACCATATTCAGTTTGCACATCAGCAGTTCCCCTGCCCGACATGACTCAACGCCGGCAGCTTTAGCAAGAATTTTCTGGGTCATTGTCATTCCCATATGCGTTTCCTCCCTTTAAAAAAACTCACCCCTGCGAAGCAGGGGTGAGGTAATTGACCACACGGTACCACCCTGATTTCACTCTGCCATGCAGAATGATCTCTTTCCCTTAACGCAGGATTACGTTTCATGCTTTCACACAAACCGCTCCGGGGCGAGCTATCACATGTTCTGTCGCTGTCTTGCACCCTCCGGCAGCTCTCTTAAGACGTTCCATGCCTTTTTCCCGTTCATCGCGTTTCGAATTTCCGTCATTGTAATAACTTTTTCCCGCCTTGTCAAGGTCCAATTTGCTGTTTTTCAAAACTCCTGCGTTGCTCCCTGCAGCCCAGTTCCTAAACACTGTATTGCTGCCCACCTGTTCCGATGAAGGGATTCCACTATCTCTTCTCTTTTCACTTCTTTTCCATTCCTTTGGCCGCAGAACCGAGATTGAAGGATTCAGCGTGACGCATGAATGAGCCTCTTCATGAAGGGCTCTGTGAAAGCGTTGAACCGGGATAAAGGAGCCGCTGGCTTTTCGCAGCATTTTCAGTGAAATTTTGGAGAAAGAGCTTAACAAAGCATGTCCATTTGTGATATTCTATCACCACATCGGCATATTGAGTCCTCACATTATACAGTACCGAAAGGAGGTTTGCTCGTGACACACAAAGAGAATAAGCGCCGCTATGGTCTTTCGCTTCGTGCCGTTGTCATCATCATGTTTCTGATTGATATTGCGATTACCGGCATGCTGATCGTGACCATGCATAAGGCCATAGACCAGTATGATGATGTCGAGCAGGCAACCTCCGATTTCCTTACCTGTCAGAATGATGTTTACAAAGTCCGCGACGCCATTCTCCTCCTTCATAACCGCACGGAAAACTTTGTTTACAGCGGAAATACACAGGAAATCATTCTCTATTTCAATGAGATCCAGGTCCAGCGTAACCGGGATCTGGGTCTTGAGAATGTGAAGCGCTACCTGGGGGATGATCAGACCCTCAAGCATCTCAATGCCGCCATTGAGCTCAGCGAACGGATGATGGACACACAGCTCCATGCCATGCGCCTTGCTGTTGAAGCATATAATCTTGACATCAATAAACTGCCTCCCGCGCTGCGTACAGTTGAACTGACACCCGATGAGCTGGCGCTGACAAAAGACGACCAGCTTGATACCGCCCGCTCCCTTCTATTTTCCAAGAACTACCTTGTCATGAAGGAACAGGTGGATGTTCGCATCGACCTGTGCAAAAACCAACTCGTTGCCGCCATGAATGCACAACACAGTGTAAGCTCAAGCCGACTTAAGGAGTTGCTCAGCAACCAGCGCTATTTTCTGGTCATTCTGACCGTAGCACTCTTCCTGGTGATGATTTTTGTTCTGGCTCTTGTTGTCAATCCACTGTATCGTCTGATTTCTGATATTCGAAACAATTCACTGATCAAAACCCGCGGTTCCTCGGAGATTCGCTTCCTCACCGAAACCTATAATCATATGATGGACAACATGGAGCGAACCAATTCCCGCTTAAGCTATGAGGCCGCACATGATTCTCTGACCGGACTGTATAACCGCAGCTCCTATGAGGAACTCCGTGAGCAAAGCAAGGACAGGAACATCGCCCTGCTCGTTGTCGACATTGACTTCTTTAAGGATGTGAATGACACCTATGGGCACACCATTGGTGATGAGGTTCTCATCCGCGTTGCCCGCGTTCTCAGCGACTCATTCCGTGATGCAGATAAGGTGTGCCGTATCGGAGGAGATGAATTCTGTATCATCATGATGGATGTCACCTCAGAGATTACCGAGGTCATCCGCAGAAAAATCGCCTCCGCTGCTGAGATTCTGAAAACGCCCAAAAATGAAATTCCCCCGGTTACACTCAGTGTCGGTGTTGCCTTCTCGGACCAGCTGAAAGAGGGCGAGAATCTCTTCAAGAATGCGGACAAAGCCCTTTATTCCGTCAAGGAAAACGGGCGCAACGGCTGTGGTTTCTATCCATCATCCGGCGGTGCCATTCAGGAAAGCGTATAATCCTGCTCTCTGAATTCAGAGGTTTCAGAGAGCATTTTAACATTTTGTGGTCTGCAAACAATTCAGCAGACGCAATATTGCCGGGAGGACTCATCAAATGATACTGAGAGACTACAGAAAAGAAGATGCAAACGTCATTGCCGGATGGCTTCACTCCCCGGAAGAGATGCACAAATGGTCCGCTGACCGGATTAACCGCTTCCCCCTCTCCGGGGATGACATCCATAGAAATTATGAACCTCAGCTTGAATCCGGACGGTTTCATCCCCTTGTGGCCCAGGATGACCAGAAGAGGCTTGTGGGGCATCTGATCATCCGCTATCCCCACGAGGACGATGATCGCAGCGTTCGATTTGGATTTGTGATCGTGAATCCTGCCTTTCGTGGAAAAGGCTACGGGAAAGAAATGCTCCGGCTCGCTGTCGCGTTTGCAAATGATCATCTTTCTGCCGTGAGAATCGAGCTGGGAGTATTTGAAAACAATGCGCCTGCAAAGCGCTGTTATGAATCCGTCGGATTCAGGGCGTATGGCGCAAGAGAGTGCGAACTGCCAATCGGAACCTGGGTATGTACAGACATGGAGCTTTTCATCACTGCAGATGACGCAGAATGATACGGGCTTTGTCCTTCATCCATTCTCTGCTGGAGCGTTCCCTTGTGCCTTGATTTTTCGCCTCACACCCGTTTTTCGCTCAACATATTAAACAGGCCAAAGCGTTGCAGCCGGCAAATGATTTGTCGGCTGCAACGCTTTTTGTGCGCTCAAAACGAGGAAAACGCCTTTATGATCTCCTGCATCAGATCCTTGACAACAGGAGAAAGAATGGATTGTGAGGAATAGGCCAGCACGTGGTTCATGGGACAAAACTCACTGCCAATGACAAGCCCTGCCTGTCTGGCCAGCTGCAGGAAGAATTCGGGAAGCATACAGCAGGTGTTCCCACGGGACATATGCTCCATGATCGTTCTCGTTTCGCCCTCCATCACCCGCTTTGGATAGATCTGATAAGCGGAAAGCCGCTGCTCAATCAGCGTATGCACCGTTGAACCAGAGGGATATTGACTGAGAAACATGCCATCTTCCAGAGCCTGTCGCAGACCATCTATGTCTGTTTTGCCGGAATAATCCCGGGGAAAGACCAGCATCAGACGAGAAGGCAGAAAGGGAAGATAGGTGAGATCGGAGACCTGCTGCTCACCGGAGATGAATGCAGCCAGAACAGCATCCCCACGGCGTAACGCATCCCGGGCTTCCGCGGCATTGCCCTTTGTAATATCCAGAGTATATTCAGGATGGAGCTTGGCAAAAGCCGGAACGACGCGCTGAACAAAGCGATTGTAAAAGACGGTGTCCATGATGATACGGATGGAATGATGCCTTTCCTGACGCATGGCTTCAAGTTTGAGGTTCATCTGCTGCTCCAGGTGTAATATTGCCCTGGCATCGCTGATAAAGTAAAGTCCGGCGGGAGTAAGCTCCATGCCGCCCGGGGTACGGTGGAAAAGCGGTTTGCCAATTTCATCCTCAACGGCCCGCAGATGACGGGATAGTGCGGGATGGGACAGATAGAACCGCTCCGCTGCCCGGGTAACAGAGCGCTCCTCGGCAATGGCAACGATGTACTCCAGTATCTTCGTATTCACACGGATGTCCCTCCCTCAAGCGGGCCAAATTCCCGAATGGTGTCCTGCAGCGGTTCGCTCCACTCAATACCAATGGCAGACTCCTGATATTTCATGCGCAGCAACAGCCAGATCAGGTAACGTTCGGCTTCTGAATAGACATGCTCTTTGGGAGCAAGATACACCATGGTCAGGTGCGGAGAATTATACAGGCGGAAAAAGGATACCTCCGGCTGCGGGCGTACATAGTAGGCAGGCAGGATACCCACTCGGGTTCCACCGCGGATCATCGCCAGCTGCATCTGAATATTGGGAACAGACAGAGCTACCTGTGGCTGAAACTGCTCCCGTTCAAACAGTCCACGCACCAGATCATGCAGCGTAGAGGCAGATCGGGGCATGATAAAGACCGCGTCCCGGAAATCCTTTAATTCGGCGAAAGGCAGCTCTTCAAAAGGTGCAGACTCATGATGGACAAGCGGATGAAAAGAGTGCACAGCCAGCACCAGTTCCTCGCTGTGGATGGGCAGCGCCAGGCAATCCGTGGGTTTTTCGCCCACATAGGTAGACAGTACTGCATCCAGCTGGCCATTGATCAGCATTTCCCGCAGCTGATTCGCGTATCCCTCGGAAATATCCAGGGTAACATGGGGATATCGGCGTTCAAAATGCGGATACAGCTTTGCCATGGCCTCAATACCCCGGTTGGGAGAAACGCCCAGCCGCAGTCGCGCAGGTTCACCCTTTTCCATACGCTCCAAGGCTTCAAACGTGTGGCGCTTCAGTTCCAGAATCTCCCTGGCAGTTTGAAGATAAATCTGTCCAGCAGGCGTAGGCAGATACTGCCGTTTGTTGCGGAAAAAGAGCTCCAGACCGAGTTCTCGCTCCAGCTCATTCAGATATTTGCTGAGTGCCTGTTGGGAAACGCCTAACTGTCGCGCCGCGGCAGAGGGATTGCCCTCGGAGACGATAGCCAGAAGATAGGGAAGCTGATCTATATTCATAAAGCACTCCAAATCACAACTTTTTGTTACATGATATACAATCTTTTGGGCATTGTCAACCCATATGGAGCCCCCTATAATACAACCATAAAGAACATGTTGCGGCACAAAAGATAACCAAATTGCAACATGCTCACATTGTTTTTCATAAACGAACTGAAAGGAAGGATTCCCATGAAGAAGATCGTTGCTCTCCTGCTCACCGCCCTCCTCGCTCTCAGCCTGTGCGCTGTCTCCCTGGCCGACGACGTTTGGACGTCCGGCAAAACCGTGTTCATCGATGTGCCTGCACGCGCTGGCGGCGGAACTGACCTCATCATCCGCTATATCACCCAGGCTCTGACTGAGCTGAACCCCGGTGTCAACTTCGTGGTCAACAACTACGATGTATCCGAAGTGGGCCTTGCCCATGCTGCTTACGCTGATCGTGACGGTCTCACCCTGACTGTGCAGACCAGCGGTGGTGTGACCAACTACTACACCGGCGTTTCCGGCTTCAATCCTGCTGAGTCTTATGCCATCGTGGCACAGATCACCAGCGGCGGCCCCCAGGCTTATGTGGCCACGCCCAACCTGCCCTTTAACAACATGAACGAACTGGTAGAATACATCCGCACCAGCGACAAGAAGCTGAACATCGGCGTATCCCTGGGTGCCATCTCTCATTTTGCCTGGCTGAACACTTTCAATGCCATTGATCCCGAGCTGAATAACATGGTCAACTATGTGCAGTCCGGCGGCGAGGCCGACAAGCTGACCAACATCGCCTCCGGATCCATCAACCTGGCCAACTGCTCCATGAACAGCGCCATCTCTTATCAGGAAGCCGGCAACCTCAAGGTCATCGGCTGCGTCGGCCCCGATGTTGCCAATCTTGAGACAATCTCCGAGCTGGTAGGTTCAACCCTTGGTGAGGAATTCAAGACCATGCCGGAGCAGGGCATTCCTTATGCGCTCAACGCAGGTAACTACCTGGTCGTTCCCTTCGGCACTGATCCTGCCATCATTGAAGCCATCAATGCCAAGCTGATGGAGCTGAACGGCAATGAAACCTTTGAAAACGGCATGAAGACCATGGGCCAGTTCGCCGGCGTGCTGAACGTCGCTGACTCCCAGGCTGCCTATGACAAGGAAGCCGCGGAAGCCCTCGACATGGTCAACAACATGGGCATGAACGTGATCAGCAAGTAATCAAATATGGATCGAATCCCGGCTGGCGGCTGTCGGCCGGGATTTTAAGAAAGGGTGTTTCTGAATGAAGAAAATCAACCGCACCTATGTGATGGGCGTGGTGGTTTTGGCGCTGGCCGCCTGGATCGGCTGGCAGACCTCCCAATTACCCACCCGCTTCGTTACCAACGAACCCGGTCCCAAGCTGTTCCCCTATATTTCCGCCATCGGGATGGGCGTTTTTGCCATCCTCTCCATGATCTTTGACGGTCCTAAGGAAACCAGGGAAAATCAGGAAGAGCAAAAGCGTCCCCTGATGCCCAAGGGCGGATGGCTCAAGGTCGGTCTGCTTCTGGGAGAATATCTGCTGTTTGCTCTTGGCATGAACTACATCGGCTTCTGGATCACCTCCATCGTGGGCATGCTGATCTTCTTCTACACCCTCAAAGGCGAAAAGAAGATCAACCCCTGGGTGGCAATACTGCTTGCCGTGGTTCTGGGCTCCCTGTGCTATTTCGGCATGACCCGGCTCTTTAATATTCCCATGCCCAAGGGAACTCTGTGGAAAACCCTTGGCATTACAATGCCTTAACTGAAAGGGGGATCATACAATGGCATCGTTCTTCTCTTCGCTGCTGGTGGTTCTCCAGCCGCTCAATCTGCTGGCCCTGTTTGCCTGCTCTGTTATCGGCGCTATCCTTGGCGCCATCCCCGGCCTCTCCGGCGGCATGGGCATCACCCTGATCCTGCCTCTGACCTTCGCCATGACCACCGAACTCAGCTTCGCCATGCTGCTGGGTATGTATGTCGGCGGCGTCTCCGGCGCGTTCATTGCTGCCGTACTGGTAGGTATTCCAGGTTCTGCCTCTGCCATTGCCACCTGCTATGACGGTTATCCAATGACCAAGCAAGGCAAAGCTGCCAAGGCGCTTTCCATCGGCATCACAGGTTCCTTCATCGGTACCTTCTTCTCCGTTCTGGTGGCCGTGTTTGCCTCCAAGTTCCTGGCAAACATTGCGATGAAGCTTGGCCCCTGGGAATACTTCAGTCTCTGCTTCATGGCCGTCTCTCTGGTTATCGGTCTTGGTGGCCGCTCCATTTACAAGAGCCTGATCGCCGCCTTTATGGGCCTGTTCCTGGCGACCATCGGCACCGACCAGGTATCGAACCAGATGCGTTTCACATTCCGTAACTACAACCTGATCGGTGGCATCAGCGTCATCGCTCTGCTGATGGGCACCTTCGCCCTGCAGCAGGTGGCCATGAGCCATGGCCAGGGCAACAAGGAAATGCCCAAGGTAGATGGCTCCCAGCTGGGTGGCTTCGGGCTGACCGCCAGGGACTTTAAAGAGAATCTTGGCACCATCATCCGTGGCTTCCTGATTGGCCTTGGTATCGGCTTCCTTCCGGGACTTGGTGGTGGCGTCGCCAACATGATCGCCTACAGCCAGGCCAAAAAGAGCAGCAAGAACCCCGACGAATGGGGCAAGGGCCACGAGGGTGGCGTATGGATCAGCGAGGTTTCCAATAACGCCTCCATCGGCGGCGCCATCATTCCCATGCTGGCCCTGGGCATCCCCGGAGACGGTACCACCGTAATGCTGCTTTCCGCACTCACTATTCACGGCCTGCAGGCGGGCCCGCTGTTCATCGGCACTCATCCTGATCTGGCCAATATGATCTTTGCTGCCTTGCTGCTCTCCGCCGTTCTGGTATTCGTCGTTGAGCTGCTCACCAAGCGCTGGTTTCCCAAGCTTTTGCATGCTCCCTATCATTACCTGTATGGCGCGATTGTCATGATCTGCTTCATGGGTGCTTTCGCCTCGGGCAACACTATGTTCGGTGTCTATCAGGCGCTTGTGTTCTGCGTGTTCGGCATCCTGATGATGGTCCTGGATATCCCCATGAGCCCGCTCATGCTCTCCTACATTCTGGGTCAGAAGCTCGAGTATTATTTCCGCCTGGGCTGCTCCTACGCCGAGGGCAACTATTTCTCCTTCTTCACCCGACCGATTTCCTGCATCTTCCTTCTCATCGGCCTGTACAGTCTCTTCTCTCCCCTCATCAAAAAGGGCATTGAAAAGGCCAAAGCCCGCAAAACGGCGTAACAAGGGACATGCTCATCGCGAAAGCATTGGTTTTGTCAGGAAGCAGGTACCTGGCAAATTGGCTTGGTAAATCAATATTACCAAATGTACCTGCAGAGGAGTTTGTCAGGTGACGAGCACTGACAAAAGTCACTACGCCGAAAGACCACGTTGCTCGTCAGAGGAGGCACCATGAAAAAGTTTATTGACCCCGGCAAAGAGCGCCGCAGCATCAACTTTATTGACCACATCGTCTATTCCCATGTCGAGGATCGTGATGGAAATCCCGTTGATCTGGAACTGGCCCTGATGGTCCAGAACGGCAACAGCGAAATGCGTCTGGCAGCAGGGCGTGACGATGAGGTAAGCACAGGCCTTCAGCCCCTGATCGTCTGGATCAACGGCGCAGGCTGGCACGACGTTCCCAAAAACATGATGAGCGCCGAAATGCAGTATCTGGCCGAAGCCGGATTTGCTGTCGCTTTCATTCACTATCGCGGTACTGAGCTGGCAGGCTGGCCTGCTCAGCTCATCGACTGCAAAACCGCTGTTCGCTATCTCCGTGCCCATGCCGATCAGTACGGGCTGGATGCCAGGCGCGTAGGCGTAATCGGCCGCTCTGCGGGAGGACACCTGGCATCCTGGATGGCGATGAACACCGAGGGCTTTGACAGCAAGGAATGGGTCGGGTTTTCGAGCCAGGTTTCCGCTGCGGTGGACATGTTCGGCCCCGTGGATCTGCCCATGGCCTTTGCACATGATCAGCATGTGATTGATACCGTCCCCAACTATCGCTGGAAGAACATTGCAGAGGGACATGGCGGCAAGCTGATGGGTGGCGACATGGACACCATGGTGGAGCGTTCCAAGGCCGCCAGCCCTGATTACTTTATCAACAGCAGCATGTCCCCCCTGATGATCCTCCATGGTGACCAGGATCCTCTGGTACCCCTGAGCATCAGTGAACACTTCTATCAGAAGCTCTGTGACGCAGGGCTGGAGGATCGCACCGAATTCTATGTTCTCAAGAACGGCGGCCATGGCACCCGCGAATTCTTCCAGAATTCTGTACGCGAAATTATCACCGAATTCTTCGACCGGCGACTGCGGAAAGGAGTGTAACATGGCACTTACTCAACAGCAAAAGGACGACCTGATGGCCGTGATTGCCCGCACCGGAGGTCATCGGGAAGCGAACATCAATTCACGGATCATCCCCGATGATTATAAAGCCTACCAGGATCAATGCACACAGGAGGAGCATACGCTGTGCTTCCCGGGTCTTAAGCCCCTGCGGGTCATTGTGACCATGCCCAGGGAGAAAAAGCCCGGCATGCCACTGCATGTCAACTATCATGGTGGCGGCTTCATCTTCCCACAGAACGAGGATGATGACATGTACTGTGCGCACCTTTCCGCCGGCATTGGCGGTGTGGTGGTCGACGTAGATTATGCCGTTTGCCCCGATGCCATATATCCCATGGCCGTGGATCAGAGCTGGGAGGCAGCCAAATGGGCCTTTGCGCATTGCAGGGAATGGGGCTGCGACGAAAACCGCTTCTCCATCGGCGGTTCCAGCGCCGGCGGCAATCTGGCTTTCACGGTTGCCCTGCGCAATCAGGCTGAGAAAGCCCTTAAGATCTGCCTGCTGGTGCAGGAATACGCAGCCAATGACCTCTATCAGGCCATCTCCGATCCCGAGCAGGCCCGCAGCGCGGCGTTTTCCCGCCTGTATGCAGATGGAGACGTAGAGAAACTCAAGGATCCCATGCTCTCGCCTGTATTCGCCACCGACGAACAGCTGCATGAGATGCCCGAAACCATCTTCATTGCCCCGAAAAAGTGCCCCTTCTACGAAATAAACAATCAGCTGGGCATGCGCATGGTGAACCAGGGCATCAAGGTTACCTTCCATTCCTACCTACAGGACGTTCATGGATTCACCATCCGTATGATCGGGGAGAGCTGGCTGGCTTCCCAGAACGACGCGATTGCAGCTATTCAGGCTGCTTCCCTATGAAAACAATCGGGTAGGTGGCCCCATTTGGAGATGGGAACACCTACCTGATTCCTTTATCATCACTCTGTTTTCAGGTGTTTTTTCGGCAGTGACCGTTCACTGCCGATATTTTTTGAAATTTTTTAGTTGTAACTATTGACATTACATCAATGTTGCAGTACAGTATACTCGACAGTTGAAACTGTCGTGGTTACATCTACGTCCAACGTTTTGGATCAGCAACCAGTCTTCGCCCGATTCAGATGAAAGCAAGAGGTTCCTGGAAACCATTTACACGCTCACCAGTACAAGCGACATTCTTTTTTGATGCGCTCTCTTTGATACCAGAAGGCATCTATCCCCTGGCCTGAGCGCACCGCAGGCATCCAGCTTCGGGATGACGAATCCAATACCAGTCGCTGAATGTCCATTCGTTATCATGAAAAATTTACAAAGGAGATGATCGATTTGCAGATATCCAGCAGATTTACCGTGGCACTGCATATTCTCACCTGCGTGGACACATTTAAGGATGATGTTAAGGTGACAAGTGATTTTCTCGCAGGAAGCATCGGTACCAATCCGGTAATCATTCGGAAAATACTCACACAGCTGCAAAGCGCTGGGCTTATCTCAGTTGCAAGAGGAACCGGTGGAATCGTGCCAACTCGCGAGCTGTCCGGCATCTCTTTCTATGACGTATACGAGGCAATCGAGCCCGTAGAGGACGGAGACCTGTTTCGATTTCATGAAAATCCGAGTCCACAGTGTCCTGTAGGAAGAAACATCCACGATCTTTTGGACGAGAAACTGAAAAGTATCCAAGCGGCAATGGAAACCGAAATGAAGAAATACACAATTGCGGATTTGCATGCCGAAATGCAGAACATATTGACAAAAGAAGCATGATCAATGCCCAGGAGACGGATTTGATCTACATGAACAAAGGGAGGCGCGTTTATCTTGACCGCAAAAGACTACCTGAACTACATCGTCAGGGAAATCCATACCACAATCGTCGCTACCGTTGACGACGAGGGGCTTCCTGTCACAGCCGCCATTGACATGATGGATACTGATGGGAACAGCCTCACCTTCTTGACCGCAAAGGGAAAAGGCTTTTATGACCGGCTGGTCAAGCGACAGTTCCTTGCGTTTACAGCGATCAAGGGTGCGGATACCATGTCAAGCGTTGCTGTATCCGTTCGTGGCAAAGTCAGAGAACTTGGATATGATAAAATCCCTGAGCTGTTTGAAAAGAATCCCTATATGCATGAGATCTATCCCACAGATGATGCAATGAAAGCCTTAACGGCTTTTGAAATTTACGAGGGCAGTGGTGAGTGGTTTGACCTTTCAAAAAAGCCGATCCAGAGAGACAATTTTGCTTTCGGTGGCGCACAGACGAAGTCGGAAGGATACGCCATTACAGATGCCTGCATCGGCGGTGGATGCTGCACCACCGCGTGCCCGCAAAACTGCATTCTTACAGGAAGCGTTCCATATGTGATTGAGCAGGAACACTGCCTGCATTGTGGAAACTGTCTGAGCATCTGTCCTGCAGGTGCGGTAGAAAGAAGGTAATTTCATGAAAGAAAAGACTCAGGAGCAGCAGCTTGATTATCTTGTTGAGGCGTTCAAGGCAGATTCCGGCAGATATCGCAATCTGCAGGTGCCAGCAGATTCCGAGGGAAAAAAGCAGATTCTTCGTTCCCTTATGAACATCCGCATGCCAAAGCCGCTTTCAGAGGATGTGCTTTCTGTCCAGAATGACTATCTGAAAGACAGATCGAAAGAAAAAGGAATTGTCCGGCTTGCTGATATCCCCGTCATCCGTGATGGGCTCTCTATCTGGCAGGGAGACATTACAAGGCTCGCCGTAGATGCCATCGTAAACGCTGCCAATTCTCAGATGCTTGGATGCTTTGTCCCGATGCATACCTGCATTGATAATGCGACACTACACACAATCACACAAAACCACTTCTATATCATGGCAAACTCTTAATTCAGCTGATTTGGTGTTTACCGAAGATAAGCAGTTATGCTTCACCTGGCGAAAAGCTGCGTTATTATCGAATGCTGAAAGATTTGTCGCCGGAGAAGCTGGGAAGGATTGTTGGAATCAGCAAGTCTGGAGTCGTTGATTACGAAAGAGGATTTATTGATATTTATTATGAGCAATCTGTGCAGTTTGCTAAAGCCCTTGGCACAGAACCGAATACTTTCATGGATGAATACACGTTATTTTGTATGCCTGGTTACGGCAATAGAATTCGTAAAATCAGAGATATGTACGGCGTATCTCAGCAGACTTTTTCTGAAATGATAGGCTGTGAAAGGTCAAATGAAGCGATTTGGGAGGCTGAATTCAGAAGCATTCATCCTCAGCGCAGCATGTATTATGCAATAAAGGCGCTTGCTGAAAACATCGGCATTGACATAAACAAGCTGATAGCTGATCCTGATCAATATGTCGATGAATACGCCGCCTTTGTAGATCACGACTGTGCCAAAAAGATCAAATACCTTCGTGCCCTCTATGGCGTTAAGCAGGAGGAATTTGGACGTCTGGCCGGGTGTCAGGATGGATCATCTGCGGTGTCTTTATGGGAACACGGCATAACAAAGCCTCTGCGGAAAAACTATATCGGCATCAAGAAACTGGTTGAGCAGAAGGGACTGAGCATTGATCTGTTGAACGAGGACCCAGAATTTTATAAGGATACTTACTTCAAATTCATAGAGCAGGACTGCGGGAGAAAGGTACGATATCTTCGTCTGCTTTATGGGGTTCATCAGGAAGAATTTGCCGCCATGATCGGCTGCCGGGGAAACAGCGTTTCTGAATGGGAGGCAGGAAATTATTTTCCCACCCGCCAAAGCTTTGCTGGAATTGAACGACTGGCGCTTCAAAAAGATGTTGACCTGGATGCCTGGCATGAAAACCCTGATTTATATCGGGATGATTTCACCGAGTTTTTGAATTCCGATACCGTCGAGATTCTGAAAAAGATTCGAAGCGCTTATCAAATGTCCCAGGAACAATTTTGCTCCTTGATCGGCGTCAGCCGGACATGTTATCATAGTTGGGAAAATCCACAGAAAAAGCGGTTTCCTTCCAGAAAGCATTTTGAAATTATCAAAGCCCTGGCATTAGAGAAAGGAATTGACATTCATGACGCATGACGAGAAACGGATATGGCTGATTCAGCAATTACTGAAGGAAAAGCCTGAATATCAAACGTTTGAGATCCCGACAGAAAAACAGCAGCAAAAGAACCTGCTCCGGGCGCTGATGAATGTGCGGCTTCCTGATCCGATCAGCGAGGAAATCCTCCAGGTACAGGACGAATATCTTTCAGAAGAAAACCGTCTGGCAGGCATCACGGACATTGCCGATCTGGCGCCCATCCCCTCTGATGAGCGCATCTATCTTTGGCAGGGCGATATGACCGCCCTGAAGGTGGATGCTATCACAAATCCTGCCAACAGCGCTATGCTGGGCTGTTTCCAGCCTCTGCATTCCTGCGCAGACAATATCATCGGCTCAAAGGCAGGAATCCGCTTGCGACTGCGCTGCAATGACATCATGTGCGCCCAGGGCCACGAGGAGCCCACTGGCCAGGCCAAGATTACGCCGGGCTATAATCTGCCCTGCAAATATATCCTGCATACTGTGGGCCCTATCGTGGAGGGAAGGCTGACGAAAGAGCATGAACGCCTGCTGGCTTCCTGCTACCGAAGCTGCCTGGAATTGGCCGATCAGTATCATCTGCAATCCATTGCATTCTGCTGTATCTCCACGGGCGTTTTCATGTTTCCCAATCAGCGGGCGGCGGAAATCGCAGTGGAAACAGTAAAGAAATATTATCAGGAAACCGAAAGTCCGATCAAAACGGTATTCAATGTATATAAAGATTTGGATTTGGAAATCTATCGCCGACTTTTGTTATCTATTTAATCACAACAACTCAAATTTTTAGGTAGTCACCGGATCAAATCACTTTCAGCTCCGTATTCAACTGCTTAAATAGTGTTACCTGCTTTTTCAGGCAGTTGCAGAGTTTCCAGGTTCTGTGCCGTTTGTGGCCTTTCACCATGCGGGCATCCAGCAGACAGTCATCCAGGCTTTTTCCATCAATTTCCTTTGAGGCTTTGCCTTTCTCATTTCGGTATGGCGTTTGCCATCTGCACCGGTCACAGTGGAGTATTCATAGACGTAGTAATGACCGGAAATACACTTGACCATGGTACCCTTTGGTTTCATCTGACGAATAGATTCCGGTACTGAATATTTGCTCATTTCGTGAACCTCCGAACCACCTAAAGCATACCTAAATTATATAACGAAACGAGCAACACTTTTCTGAAAGGTTTTCTCCCGGAAAAGTGTTGAAATTCAATGGATTGAAAGCTGTTCGATAGAGATGGGGGATGAGCGGTGCAAGATGCTCTGTGTACCTAGTGTTGCGTTTTCTAAGTAACTGTGAATAACACACCGTTTAATATAAGCTACATTTTGCATCCGCCCTCGTTCAACCCCTGAAACATTTCGAATTCCGCCGTTTCTCTCCCTGCGC
>JAFUZM010000407.1 GCA_017476605.1 Clostridia bacterium | reverse complement strand
TCAAAATGCAACACCTCGATTCGTCAGGTATTCCTGAATATCCTCCACCACAAAGTCGACGCTCTGCGTATGGAGAATATCATACAGGGGAATCAGAAACTTTGACACACATCCTGCCCCTTCAATTGTCTGATACACCTTCTCGGGTGTCGTGTGCCATTTTCTGGCGCATGCATGAATCATGTAGACCACGAATTCAAACGATTCTTTTGTCATAAGAGCTTCACCTCCTGGTAATTGTGCTACTCTACTATTTCGTTGGTTATTATAGCAACTCCTTCTCTCTAATTGTTAGTATTTGCTAATATCAAAAAGATGTATAGATTTTGTTTTTCCATGCTATGGGCAGAGGAGTTTTCAGACTCTAACCACAATTGGTTTTTCCCTGCAATTTGTGAAGGTTCATTTCATCATGCACAGTGACTACTGCGAGTATCTGACATGCTTCTTCCAGAGCATGACTTACTTTATTTCTGTCGCCATTGTGCTTAACCCTCCGCTCGATCGTACACGAGAGGAATACCCTTCTTTTTGAAAAAATCTTTATAGCATTGAGCACAATCGGCGTCGGCTCGTGGTGGACATTTTCATATTGATTTATGTAAAAGCTAACTCCCAGCAGCTTTGAAAACTCAGTCTGGGTCAACCCAGCTTTCTCGCGGGATTTCTTGAGCGCGGCACCAAAAGTCATAAACGATTTCATCTTTCCTGTGCAATTATAGCATTTTCCCTATTTTCTGTACAGCCAACCGTGTAGGTGTTGAAAATCCTTAACACAACATAATGTGCTTCCATCCGGTTGTTTCATTGCCTGGATCGGAGAGTCCAATATCAGCAATCCCGGCATATGTTTTCCATTCTCACAAAGGAGGGGGAACAAGCTGAAAGCAACAACAGTGTTCAAAAAAGCCCGGTATTCTTCACCAAATGTATCCTTGTCCTGCCATTCCAGACTGATATCCATTGTCTGCATTTCAAATCGAATGTTTTCAAGATTTCTTAGTCCGCAGGCAAGCAGCATGTCCTCCATTCGAGTTCCCATGTCTTTTCTGAAGCTACCAGGGTACTCATCTTTAGGTTTATATTTTACAGCTTCATCAGTAGGCTTTTGATCCCAGGAGTTGTATTCCGTTTGAAGTGTTCCGTAATCAATGCCAAGTAGGTCTTCGACCTGCTGACCAATCACCGGTTACGGCACAAACCGGGTCGCGCAGTATCTGAATGGAAAAGGGATCAAGACAAAAAACGGAACAACCCTCTGGCGGGGAACAAGCATCCGATCACTTATCGACAACCCGATCTACATCGGCATCTACCACATGCAGGGAGTGCAGTCCGAGCCATTTGAACGTTTAAAGATCATTGATGAAGATCTGTTCATGAGGTGCCAGCAGAACGTCAAGGCCAGATCCACCAAGAACTTCGACGGTGAACCTGTGGTCTTCCGGACGGACACTCGGAGTCTACTGACAGGCATCATCTTCTGTGGGCATTGCGGCTAAAGGCTCTGCTACAATCATCAGTATGAGGAGCGGAAACTGGCCAGCGGAGGCACTTCGGTTTACGACTACGAGACCTACCGTTGTTACCGGAAAATCTCCGCATCGAGAACGTGTGACGGGCAGAGTGGCTACAAGGCAACCATGCTGAATGAAGCGATAGAAACCCGGGTTAGATTGTTCCTGTCGAAACTGCAAGCGGTTCCTAAGGAGCGACTTGTGGAACTTGCCAGCGCCCGGAATGAGGAAACCAACAAGGTGGCCTACAAGCAGGCGCAGAAAGATTTCGAGAACGCCCAAAAGCAGGTTGCAACGCTGGAAGAGGAAGCCGTCAAGGCACTGACTGGAGAAAGCCAGCTGGACTTGAGCATCGTCAACCAGATGCTGCAGAAGCACCGGGCCAAGCTGGAGGCTTCGCAGAAAGCAATGGAAGAAGCGCAGACCCGGATGCAGGAGGAAAGAGAAAACGCCAAAGCCACCAAGGCGCAGGTGGACGAACTTCTTTCCTGGGCTGAGTGTTTTGACAAGGCTGACATCGGCACCAAGCACATGATCGTTTCCCGGCTGATCGAGCGGGTGGACGTCATCACCGGATACAAGGTGCATATCAAGTTTAAGATTTCACTGAAGTAGTTCCACGGTCAGGAGTAATCCGGATCGGGGATTATTAATTGGGGCAGTTACAAAAAGGTGCGTACTTGTTATGCGCCTTTTTCTCATGCTATATTTGATTCACGGGAAACACTTCCGAATCTGACAAGGAGGATGAAACCATGGCTCTGAAGAATCTCGCTTCCTGGAATATGCAGAGGGCTCCTTCTGCCTGTGGTGCGGCTTGTGGCGCTGCTGATAAGCCCGCCAAGGAAGAAGAAAAGAAGCCCGCTGCCTGTGGTGCCGCTTGCGGCGCTGCTGACAAGCCCGCCGAGGAAAAGAAGCCCGCTGCCTGCGGTGCTGCCTGTGGCGCGTCTGACAAGTAATCACCATTCTACCCTCGCCCTGGCAGTTGCGGCTGCCGGGGCAAACTCCAAATTCAACCGAGGCATCCGATCATGAAACAGTATTTCGCCTTTCAATGGCACATCACCGATGACTGCGACCAGCGGTGCAAGCATTGTTATATCTTTGCGGAAAACGCCTGCAAGAAGCTGGATAGCATGACCTGGGAGCAGATGCAGGAGGTGGTGGCCAACTGTGAATATTTCTGCGAAATGTATGACCGGCTGCCTTATTTCTATATTACCGGCGGAGACCCCATCCTGCATCCCGATTTCTGGCCGCTGCTGGAACTGCTGGCCGTCAAGAGAATCCCTTTCACGCTCATGGGTAATCCATTTCACCTGACAGACGAGGTCTGCCGGCGGATGAAGCTGCTGGGCTGTGAAAAGTATCAGCTTTCCATTGATGGTCTTGAGCAGACCCACGATTGGTTCCGAAAGCCGGGCAGCTATCAGACCACGCTGAAAAAAATCGAAACCATCAACCGTGCTGGGATTCGCTCGGTGGTCATGACAACTGTCAGCGGAACGAATATCCATGAAGTGCCTGGCATCATCGACGAGGTGGTGGAGGCCGGAGCCAATGTGTTTGCCTTCGGACGCTATTGCCCCACCAGCGGGGAAAAGGACACGGGCATGACGCCCCAGGAATATCGGCACCTGCTGGAAATCTGCGACGCAAAGTTCAAAGCATACGAAGCCGCCGGGTATGATACTTACTTCAACCGCAAGGATCACCTGTGGACGCTGTACCAGTATGAAGCGGGAGAATTCAAGCTGCCCGAAAATGCCGATCCCGATATGATTTACGGCGGCTGCAACTGCGGCAACTGCCATCTGACTATCCTGCCCACCGGCGATGTGTACGCCTGCCGCCGGGTGCAGAACAGCAAAGTCGGAAATGTTTTTGAAGATCGGTTGGCAGAACTGTGGGTCTGCGAAATGGAGCAATACCGGGAATACGATAAATTCAAAAAATGTGCCAGGTGCGAGCTGAAAGCCTGGTGCCGGGGCTGCCCGGCGGTAGCCAGCGGCGCAAACGGCGATTTTTACGCGCCTGATCCGCAATGCTGGAAAACCAAGAATGACATTACCGGGGAGGAACTGTAAATGGATGCGATGACGTGCCTGAAAAAGCTGGGCTACATAGGTGTACTGGACTTCGCTACGGTGGATGAGGAAGGTGCTCCTCAGGTACGCAACATCAGCGCCATTCATTTTGAGGGAACAGACATCTATTTTCTGACCGCCCGGGGAAAATACTTTGCCAGCCAGCTCAAACGGGACGGAAGGGTGCAGATTCTGGGTTACACCAAATACAAGGAAACCATCCGCCTGTCCGGCAGGGCAGTGGAAGTACCTGAAAGCGAGCAGAAAAAATGGCGGGACGTGCTCTACCAGGAGCAGCCTTATCTGGAAAACGTGTACCCCGGCGAAACAAAAAACATCGACACCATGTTTGTCATCCGGGATTACACCATCGAATATTTCTGTCTCTCCACTCGGCCCATCACCCGGGAATACTTCACCGTGGGCAACGCAAAGATCAAGCCGAAGGGGTATCGCATCACGGATGCCTGCATCGGCTGCGGTACCTGCCAGTGTGTGTCCGCAGGATGTCATTACAGAAGGAAGCCCCTACGAGATTGATGCAAACCACTGCCTGCAATGCGGTAACTGCGCAGAGAATTGCCCCATGCAGGCCATTGAACGGTATTGAAGGACAAGGAGGAATCGTCCATGAAAGCCGTACAGATTGATAAGATTACCCCTGCAGAAGATGTTGCGCTGTCCGATCTCCCCATACCCCAGGTGAAGCCTGGCTGGGTGTTGGTAAAGGTACATGGCTTTGGCATGAATCATTCCGAGCAGATTCTGCGTCTCTCGGAAATCGAAGCGCCGTATATCCAGAAGCCTGTGGTGCCGGGCATCGAGTGCGTGGGTGAGATCGCTGATCCCTCAGATACCACCTTTAAAAAAGGTCAGAAAGTTGTATCCCTCATGGGTGGTATGGGCCGTAGCTTCAACGGAGGTTATGCCGAATACGCCCTGCTGCCCGCCCACCATGTGTTTGCTGTGGAAACCGATCTGCCCTGGGACACCCTGGCCGCTGTGCCGGAAACCTTCTTCACCGCCTGGGGAAGCCTGTTTGAATGCCTGCAATTAAAACAAGAAGATACGCTGCTGATCCGCGGTGCCACCTGCGCCTTGGGTTATGCGGCTATCCAGCTTGCCAAGGGCTTGGGCTGTAAAGTCATTGCCACCACACACCGGGAAAGCAAATTTCCGCTGCTGAAGGATGCTGATGAAACCATCCTGGACGATGGAAAGCTGGCCGGAAAAATCCATGACGCGACGAAAGCCCTGGAGCTGATTGGCCCCAAGACGTTGGGCGATACCCTGCGGGCTGTGGAGCATGGCGGTTTCGTCTGCAACACAGGTGTGCTTGGTGGGGTCTATGTACTGAACAATTTTGACCCTATCAAGGACATCCCCAATGGTGTATATCTGACAGGTTTCTTCAGTAACTATCCGACACAGCAAATCATGGATGAGATATTTGCCTTCCTCAGGGCACATGAAATTGTTCCCAGCTATGGCGCGCATTTCACCTTCGACAAAGTACAAGACGCCTGCATCGCGCTGGACAGCCATAAGGTGAACGGCAAGATCGTCGTGACCATGGAATGAGATGAGAAAGGATGCAAGCCACAAAGCCTGCATCCTTTTCCTTTGCTGATTTATGATTCTCGTACCATCCTCTGATAGGCCAAACCCCATTTTTCCATAGATTGGATGATCGGCCGCATGGAGTCGCCAAGCTCACTTAGGGAATATTCAACCCTGGGTGGGACTTCCGGGAATACGGTTCGGATAATGATCCCGTCGTTTTCCAGCGCCCGCAGATTATCTGTCAGCACCTTCTGGCTGATACCAGGAATGGAGCGCAGCATTTCATTGAAACGCCAGGGCCGGGCCAGCAGATTGCGCAGAATCAGCAGTTTCCATTTATTCCCGATCAGCTGTACCGTGGTTGCCACAGGGCAATCCGGCAGTTCCTCCTTGGTAAGCATGTTGCACCTCCGATTGATGTTACATTCTAAAATGAATGTCATATACATTATAATGTGTTACATATAAAATGCCAATCTTTAATGGATTGATAGAAAAACAGCAACCCGTTCACATCGACGGGCAATTTTTCAGACAATTTTGTGAACGGGTTGGTCGATCATTACCGCTAAACGATCGAGTGCTTACCGCTGTCTCTCACAAATAGAAATGATAGTAGATTTTTCATATCTGTGATCCTTTCTCCGTGAGACATTGAAGGGCGATATCCGGATAATTGGTGATGATGATATCAGCACCTGCACTAATGACGTTCTCAATATCTTCTTTTGCATTGACCGTCCATGGGTTGACAGCAATGCCGGCTTTATGTGCGCAAATACATTCCTCAGGACGCGTCAGAACCTCGGAAAAATGCGGATGAATGGCATCCATACCAAGGGCATTTGCATATGCCCAGGGTCTCACCATGGTCGCTTCGTAGAGAAGACCGCAGGGGAGAGAGGAATCAATTTCCTTTATTTTCAGCAAGCTGTGATGGTTGAAGGAGGAGAAAAGAATCCGGTCAAGCATTCCCTCTTTTGCAGCTAAAGCAATGGTTTTTTCCTCAAGCTCCGGGTAAACATAACGGCTGTTTTTCATTTCGATGTTGATAAAAAGACCGGCGGGCTTCAGACACTCAAAGACCTCTTTGAGCGTCGGTATGCGCGCAGCTGCATATTCCGGATGGGGCTTGTTAAAGAGATACGATTTGAGCTCTGTGAGCATGAGATCGCGAATATATCCTGTACCATTGGACACACGTTCAATGGATTCATCATGGGTAACAACAATTTCTTCGTCCCGGGTGAGGTGGACATCCAGTTCAACCCCGTGGGCGCCCATTTTGGCGGCAAGGATAAAGGCCTCAAGTGTATTTTCCGGTGCATAGCCGGAGGCACCGCGATGGGCATAAATTTTCTGTTTCATACTAAATACCTCTCAAGAAGAATCGAATGTTGCTTCGTATTTTATGTGCATATGGCTTGATTGTCAATGAAGCCGTGTGACAAGACGAAGCTTTTCCGTTAACCATGGGGATGTTTTACTTAGAATCTTTTGGGTAACAAGCGATGAACAGGAATGGTTTGAATTCAGGGAGAACTGGTTCCAGCCGGAAACGTAGGGAGAATATGTTTTAGACCTGTCAAATGCAGTTGCTTTCCATCATAAGCAATATGCTTTTTTTCTGGGGAATAAGTGATAAAGATCATGAAATCATTGGTACAGATTTCAATTACTATCGTGAGCACAATAAAGAACCATACCAGAATTATTTGACCAGAAATCTTTTCCCAGCATTAACTTCGAATTCGAAGAAGAAAAAGTAGATAACAAAAGGATTGTGGTGATGATTATCCCGGCAGTCTAAAAAAATCCGACTGTATTCAGAAAAAAACGGCATATATGCATCGGCTCGTCCAAAGCCAACCTGAAGGATTATCCAAAACTCGAAATTCAACTGGTTAAGATTCTCGACGGCCATATGGAAACGATATGGACTCTGATTCCGAAGTATCAGTAAAATTAAATTAAAAAGTTAGTGTTGCATAACAAGAACATTCTGTGATATAATTCTGTCTGTAAAGAAAAGAAACGGTAGGAGGTGAAACGAATGGCATACCAGATTTCTGACGATTGCATCTCTTGCGGCGTTTGCGCTAGCAACTGCCCGGTGAGTGCGATTACTGAAGGCGATGGCAAGTTTGTTATTGACGCTGACTCCTGCATTGATTGCGGTGCTTGCGCTGACAACTGCCCGGTATCTGCTCCGGCACAGGCTTAATAGCATAAGAGACTTGGGTATCCGGTTTTCCGGATACCTTTTTTGTTTTTCTTAAGGAAATGCGCTATAATGAAAAAGAAAGGTACCATGCTTATCGCGTGCGAGATGTTTCTCACGGAGCAGGAACCTGACAAACGGACCTCAATATACCTGGAAAGGAGGAAAGCCATGAACAGGAATCGTCCGAAAATTTCACTTGGGACAAAACTGTTTCTGCTGCTTACAATACTTGTAATCGGCGTAACGGTTTTCTTCCTGATCCTCATTTCCGGCGCAGATATTTCGACCTGGAAAGCGATGCCAATTCTCCTTGAGGAAGGAAATGAGCCGCCACCCGAGGCAGATGACCTGATGGAGTTGACGGGCGAGCCGACAGCGGTTCCACAGGCAACACAGGTGCCAACGACGGCAAGTGAATTGGTGCACGTCACCCTTCGTGTTGCCGGAGATATTTCCCTGTCTGAGTCCATCCGTGATTCTGCGATGCTTGAAAGTGGCGAGTACGAGTTTAAATATGTGTTCTCCAATGTCGCGAACCTGTTTGAGGATGCGGATATTACGCTTGCAACACTTGAAACCATAACGGATGATGATAGCCCGTATGGCAATTACAATGCGCCAACCGCATTGCTGGATGATCTCAAGAACATTGGTCTCCATGGGTTCGCTCTGGCAACGGAACACATTCTGGATTATGGATACAGAGGTCTGCAGGCCCTGCGGGCTGAGCTGTCCCGTCGTGGACTTTATTATTATGGAATCAATGAGTCCGATACAACAGAGGACGATCTGCCGATTCTCAGCATCAACGGGATACAGATTGCCATACTCAATTATACATATGGATTCAGCGAGGCAGGCCTTGCCGTATCCGAAACAGACAGAGCCGTCGTAAAGCAGCTGGAGATGGATCAGATTCTCAATGACATCGCCATGGTTCGTGCCGCCGGTGCTGAAATTGTCATCGTCATGCCACACTGGGGGGTTAAAAACCAGATTGAGGTAACCAAGACGATGAGGGATCGTGCAAGAAAGATGGCAGCCGCAGGTGCAGACCTGATTCTGGGATCGCATTCCAATGTGGTGTCTTCAATGGAGATGCTGAGTGAGGAACGCGCGGATGGCCAGATGCATGATACGCTGGTCTGCTATTCCCTTGGCTCTTTTCTGGTGGATGCCAGAAGCGGAGAAGAGAATGCGGCGGGGATGGTATTGTCCGCAAAGCTTCAATATGATCCCGAAACCCGTCGGGTTTCCTTCCTGGAGCAGGAAGCGGTGCCAATCTATATTTATCAGGATTTTGTCGGCGAACATTCCATGTGGCGGGTGATCAATGCCATGGATGAGGAACGCATTTCAAAGCTTACGGAGGACTTGCAGGAAGCGGTCCATCGCGGAGCGCTCCGCGTTGAGGAAGCGATCGCCCGAAAGCCTTAGAAAATGAGGGACAGTAAAAGATGAAAAGACGAATTCGAGAGTATGGAGTCGTGATCGGGAAAGGCACGCCAGGTGCACGAAATGCGATTACAGATGTTCCGGGGGTTACTGTCGGTCACACAACATTAAAGAGCAGGGAGCATCGAACGGGTGCCACTGTGATTCTTCCATGCGCAGATAACATGTTTTCAAGGAAGCTGACGGCGGCTTCGTTTGTAATGAATGGATTTGGAAAGACTGCCGGACTGGTGCAGGTGGATGAGCTGGGCTGCCTCGAAACGCCGATTGCATTGACCAACACGCTGAATGTCGGTCTTGTCATGGATGCCATGGTGGAATACATGGCAGAGCGTTGCCAGTTGGATCATGTTGAGATGCACAGCATCAACTCGGTAGTGGGGGAATGCAATGATGCCCGGTTTAATGCCATCACAAAGCGGCCGGTTCAGAAAGAGGATGTTTTTCATGCGATCCAAACGGCATCTGCCGATTTCGATGAGGGAAATGTAGGTGCCGGAACCGGTATGGTCTGTTTTGGGCTCAAGGGCGGAATCGGGTCCTCCTCGAGAGTGATCGAAATTGGCGGACGGCAGTTTACCGTGGGCATCCTGGTGCAGTGCAACCATGGGTGCCTTGAACGGCTTCGCGTCGGAGAAAAAAACATCGGAGAAGCTATCCTTGAAATTCGAAACAGACCGGAAGTCTTAAAGCCGGATCAAGGATCCATCATGGTCATTCTGGCCACAGATCTGCCCCTGATGGATCGTCAGATTCGCAGGGTACTGAGACGCTGCTGTGCTGGCCTTGCACATATGGGCTCATACTTTGGACACGGAAGCGGAGATGTGATGATCGGCTTTACAACCGCAAACCGGATTCCATCGCCATCAATGCCAACAATCCTGGCACGGGAGATGCTCTGTGAATCCGCACTTGAAACCGTGTTCAGGGAAGCGGCGGATGCGACAGAGGAAGCGGTATTAAATGCACTGGTTTCAGCAGATCCGGATGTGACGCGGGATGGCGAAACCATCCATTCACTTCGCGAGTATCTGGATGCAGGAATAATGGAAAGATAGGGGGAAAGAACAATGATCCGGGAAAACAACTATGCCGAGGAAATGAAAGCAGTGGTGGAGCCGACGCTGGATGCCATCTTCTCCGAACAATGGCTTGAGACGGCGGACGGAAAGCTTCACGTCGAATGCTACCTGCCGGAAAAACGCAGGCATATGATGCTCCTTCTTCATGGATTTACCGAATCCGCGGAGAAATTCAGAGAAATGATCTACTATTTTACACAGGAGGGCATTGGCGTTGTGGCGCTTGACCAGAGAGGCCATGGTAAATCCCTTCGTCTTGTCGAGGATCCCTCCCTGGTGCATGTGAATCGATTCCATGACTACGTTGATGATGCTATGCTGGTTGTAAAGCAGGTCATAAATCCCATTGATCCATCCCCGTGTTACCTCTATGCGCACTCCATGGGTGGAGCGGTGGGCGGCATGCTGGCGATGGAAATGCCTGAGTGCTTTGACCGCGTCTGTCTTTCCTCTCCCATGATGGCACCATCCAGCGGCAATACACCAATGTGGATCGGACAGTGCATTGCGGATGTCAATGGCCTGATCGGACGGGGCAGTTGTATGGCGTTCATCGGCTCTGCGTATGATGCAGAGAAGGATACCTTTGAAAATGGCTGCGATACCAGCCAGGCAAGATTTGAGTACTATAAGCGCAAGAGAGCAGCCCGCACTGAACTCCAAACCTGCTCGCCAAGTTACAGGTGGGTGGCAGAGGCCTGCAGGGTGAAAAAAGTCCTGCTAAATCCGGATATGGCATCCAGAATCACAGCAAAGCTCCTTTTGTGTCAGGCAGGAAAAGACACGGTTGTGCTCCTGCCGGAACAAAATGCGTTTGTATCGCATTTGAGGGATGGCTCGCTGGCCACATTCCCCGAGGCAAAGCACGAGATATATTTTTCGGAAGATCAGACCATGGAGAAGTATCTCGAAACCGTTCTGAATTTCTTCGAATAAAACCGAAAGTCTGTTTTTGACCTTACCGTAAATTTTACAGAACTTTTCTTCGTATTTCTATTGCTTTTTTACAGGGCGTCCCTTATAATTTAGACGGATGGTCTGTATTGGGTGATATTTACCCGTTTTTAAGCAATTTCAGGAAAAAGGAAGAGAATCGTATGGTGAAAGTGAGGGTGAAACGGCGGAAAAAGAGGCCGAAAATTCATATTCCACTGTTTCGTATTTTTGCGGTTCTCTTTGGCCTTATGATCTGCTTTATGCTGATCAAGATCCCTCAGACAATCAGCCGCGCGGAAAAGACCATCGTTGAGGTAGAAAGCAGCAAAAACGCTTATTTCAGTGCAGAGGCAAAGAACAGACGCCTCATGGAGCAGCAGAAGGAACTGGGCAATCGTGATTTTATTGAACGAATGGCCAGACGAAACGAAGGATATTGCAAGTACGGAGAAACGGTCTATGTGGTCTCAAACATTGATGATCTTCGCAGACGTGTTTCCACGCCGATTGAAAACGGCGACATTGAACTGTATTCAAAAGCGGACATTTCCGCAGGAATTGAGGAAAACCCGGATTTCAAATAAACTGAAGAGCCAGCAGCATATTCTTTGATTGAAAGGGTGCATATCATGAGTCTTGCCTGCATTGCTATCGGTTCAAATGCCATTCGTATGCTCGAAGCGGATCAGAGGAACGGGAAATTTGAAGTTCTGAAACGCGAACGGATTGGAACAAGACTGTTTGCAGGACTTGTTGACAATTATCTGCAGGCGGAAAGCATGAAACGCTCTTTGGATGCGGTTTCGGATCTGACGGCAATTGCCAGGGCCGACCATGTGGATGGACTCTTTGTCTTTGCAACCAGTGCGGTACGTGACGCCAAAAATGGCGATCTGTTTGTTAAAAGCTGCGAACAGATTACCGGCACAGAGATGTCCATTCTTACAGGACAGGAAGAGGCTGTTTTTTCTTATTACGGTGCCAACAGAGGCGGCCTGAGTGGTGTCATGGATATCGGTGGAGGGTCGACGGAGTTTACCCTTGGTACGGATGATGAGATTACTCATGCCATCAGCCTGCAGATGGGGGCCGTGCGCATGTTCCGCCAGATTCCGATTGAGTCGGTGGAGGGGTATGCAAAGACGGTAGAATTATGCGTCTCCATCATCAGGGACAATGCAAAGACGCTGCTTTCCTGTCCGGGCCCCTATGACTGGACCGGCGTTGGCGGGACAATGACCACACTTGGCGCAATGATTCAGCAGATTCCGGAGTTTGATCCTGTTCGCTCTGAGGGAATGATTGTCGGAATGAAGGACGTCAATTTCTGGGGAGAGTATCTGGCGGCGCGCTCGATTGAGGAGCGCAGAACCATCGTAGGCCTTATGCCGCACCGTGCGGATATCATGCCCAGCGGCCTTGCAATTCTTGAAGCGGGGATGCGTGCTTTTGGTATTTCCAGGATCCGGCTGAGCGCGTATGGCAACATGGATGGATATCTTAAGAAAAAATTTTCAAAAAAGGCTTGACATCTGATTTCCATGCGAATATAATATCCTAGTCGTTCAGCGACAGACATACATCGCGGGGTGGAGCAGTCTGGTAGCTCGTCGGGCTCATAACCCGAAGGTCGGAGGTTCAAATCCTCCCTCCGCAACCATTTGGCGGGATAGCTCAGTTGGCTAGAGCATTCGGTTCATACCCGAAGTGTCGAGGGTTCGAATCCCCCTCCCGCTACCAAAAGAAATCCGAATCCATCAGGATTCGGATTTCTTTTTTAGCAAAGTCAGATGAACCTGAAGGGGAGAGCAAGATGGATCGTATTGTAAAGTGGGCGGCTGAACTGCAGAGCCTTGCACAGGCAGGACTTTATTACGGGCACGATGTTTTTGATCGTGAGCGGTATCAGCGAATCCGGGAAATTGCAGCGGAGATGATGCTGACGCGTGCCGATATACCGGCAGAGAAGATCAAGGATCTGTTTTGCGGGGACGTTGGATATCAGACGCCTAAGATCGATACCCGGGCAGCCATCTTCAAGGGGGATCAGATTCTGCTGGTCAGGGAACGCGAAAGATGGTCGATTCCGGGTGGCTGGTGTGAATATGACTTATCCCCGGCAGAGAATGTCATAAAGGAAGCAAAAGAAGAGGCAGGCCTTGACGTCCGCATTCAGAAGGTGATTGCCGTCCAGGACCGGGAAAAACACAATCAGCCGCGGTATATCTACAAAATCGTGAGGATCTTCTATCTTTGTGAGGCAATTGGCGGAGAGTTCATGCCCAACCATGAAACCTCTGAAAGCAGATATTTTTCGCTATCGAACCTTCCGGTACTGGCGGAGGAAAAGTGCACAGAGGAGCAGATTCGCATGTGCTTTGATGCCTATTACGACAGAAACCGGGCAGTATTTTTCGATTAACCTGCCGACCAGATCTGTGGGCACTGAGGCCAGGAATACAAGAAGGCCAGTAAACCCCTTTTCGGCGTTTACTGGCCTCTTTATACATTTATAGTTGATCTACGTTGCACATACATTTCTCAGCGAATGAAATGGGTAAACTGACGTGGCTCGGTTTCAGGAAGGCCAAAGGCTTCCTTGCCAAGGGCGATGCTCTTCATCAGGAACGACATGTTCCTGGCAAGCGTGCGGATGGTCTGGAGCCCTTCAAGGTCCTGCTCGGCTTCGCCTTTTTCGCGTCCGTGCACGCTGTTCCAATAATGACTGGAGGCAACCGGCATGCCGGAAATGGTGAAATACTTGTTGAGCTCATCAAAGGTTGCTGTTGTTCCTCCGCGGCGGGCAACGACAATGCTGGCTCCGACTTTCATGGTCTTGTCAAAAGATGTACTGTAGAAGAGACGATCCAGGCAGGCGATGAGCGTTGCATTTGCGGAGGCGTAATACACGGGTGATGCAACCACAAGTCCGTCTGCCGCTTCGAATTTTGGCGCCAGCTCGTTTACACAGTCATTGAATACGCATTTTCCGAGCTTGCTGCAGGTGTTGCAGGCAATACAGCCGCGGATATCCTTGTTGCCGATCTGAACTACTTCACACTCAATTCCCTCGGCCTCAAAAACCGTTGTCATCTCACGGATGGCAATGCTTGTGTTTCCCTGAATGCGTGGACTCCCATTGAGAATAAGAACGTTCACGATGTTCCTCCTTATGATTTTCTTCATCTGGCATTACAAATAGAACAAGTGTTCTGTTTTTCTCAAGTATAGCGGGAAAGAGGGCAAATTGCAAATGCAGTTTGAGAGAAAACAGATAGTGCAGGCTGGGGACGAAGCGGCATGCCTATCCCGGGTTGCCTTCGGAAATACAGATTAAAATGGATTTTTTTCACGAACTCCTGCAAAAATGTTCGTGAAACGATTGTATCCGGAGGGAAAATGCCTTAAAATGAGTGAAAGCATGTGAAAAGGAGCAAATCGAATGTTTTATAGCTGCGGAAAATGTGGAGCGTTTCGACCGGACCAGATCATTGATACGGAAAAGAATCTGGTGATCTGCCCGGAGTGTGGGGATGCCAGACCATTTAAGCGGATGCCGCTGTATGCCATTGGCGGGGCAAGTGGAATTGGAAAGAGTGCACTGTGCAAAGCCATCGCCGGAAAGGTAAATGGCGTTGTCGTCCTGGATGGCGACGTGTTTTCGGATGGGAAACGGTATTCGACGCAGAATACCGAGGACTTCTATGAGAATGTTCTGCGAATTGCCATGAACATCTCCCAGTCCGGGGTAGCGGTTGCGATTTTCCATGCGGGATTTGGTGTACCTGCAAATCTTGAGCATTGTATTGCGCGGCGGTATTTTTCGGAGATTCACTATCTCGGCATTTACTGCTCTGATCAGGAACTGGTAAAGCGGCTGAGCACAAAGTCAAGTGCCCAGGGCGCCTCCGGGAAAGGTTATATCACGGCGATGAAAGGATTTAATGCATTTTTCCGCTCTTATTACTCACCGGACAGTCAGACCCCCGAAATGGACAAAATTGATACAACTGACTCGACACCTGAGAAGACGGCAGAAAAGGTAATTGAGTGGATTCAATCCAAGCAGAGCTAATACAAACAGAACCGCTGACAATTGTCAGCGGTTCTGTTTGTATAAAGAGGAAGTTTGCCAAGAAGCCAAGAAGCAAATGCCTTCAGGTAAAGGATTCATTTCAGGGGCTTCAAAAGCTGACACGCATGGTCATCGCCGATATGGAATGGAGCATCCTGAAATCAAAGGACATCGCTCGGAGTCTTTGACGGAAAGTAGGCGTGATAGGCATCATATCCTGTGTGAACGGACAAAGCTTCGTTGTAACTGAGAAGGCTGTGGAAAGGGACCAATGACCGTATGGGAGAATACAGCTTTCGAAGCTCCAGATACTCATCTATGGTTTCCTGCTTTCCTGCGATGAGAATCCAATCGATCCGGAGATCGGGCGAGACGTCCAGGTTCCTTTCATGAAAGTGAAGAAGACCGTGTTTTTCGATGATCGCATTTGCCTCACTTTCGACAGAGGCAAACACAGAGGCTTCCATGGGAGGGGATAGGGCAAGACGCTTACATCCTCCGGCAACACATTCGCAAAAGGCGGTG
>JAFUZM010000406.1 GCA_017476605.1 Clostridia bacterium | reverse complement strand
TCTCAAACTTTATCTCCGCCGGATCTCTTGCAAACATCTGTGTTCCGATCGGCATAATGCTGTTTTCCTTGAAGGAGTAGTACTGATCACCGTTGCCAATGATAATGTGATCCAGAAGCGGCATCTCCGCCATGGCAAAAAGCTGGCTCATCCGGTCCGTGATCTCAACATCTTCCTGCGAAGGTGTCAGATTTCCGGACGGATGATTATGAAACAGCATCGTGGCACTCGCATTGGAGAGCACAGCGCTCTTTAAGATCTCCCTGGGATGAGCAAGGGACGCATTCAGCGTCCCTGTACTCACGATATTCATATTGATCGGGGAAAGATCATTCCGGAGATTCACGATGCAGAACGCTTCCCGGTCGTACTGCCGCAGCATATCAGCGATGACTTTTACGGCAGCCTCCGGGGATCTGAGCGGTTCTGAGCTGTAAAGCGGCGGCTCTTTTACCATGCGAATCGCCACCCGGTCCAGCTTATACGGTCTCGTCGAACTCATCCTTTCCTCCAATCTCAACGGAGATCATATATTCCTGATCTCCCATCTGATCCATCGTTTCCCGAAGCGTACCGGCAGTACTGAAAACCGGCATCCCGCCTTCGCCATTGTTCGCACGGATCCCAAGCGCATTGGCATAGGCCTGCATCCTGGCACCTCTCATCTCTTCAAACTTCATCATTACAGTACCTCCTCCTTTCCGGCTCTGGCCGCACGGGCATGCATAGGCTGCGGTCTTGCGGCTTCACTCTTTTCCTTCAGTGCCTGCAGTACGGACGGTCTTTCCATCTGCCTTTCAGCTTTTCTGGCATCGTACTTCTCAGCCAGCTCGAATACTCTGTCCTTGCCGTCATAGTGATACACATTATCGGAAAGCTGATCCTCCGGGCTGACTTCTGCCGCATTGATGCTGCGGACCATGGCCGTCAGTTCATGTCTGTCCATCGTTCCGTTATCCTGCAGGAACAGCAGCTCATGGATCGAAGACGGCAGGATAAAGAAGCTGCCGCCAAGCTTTTCCGCCGCTTCATCCAGGAATCCCGGATAAGCAAGCACGCCAGCACCACGGTTCATGGACTCCATGGTTGCCACATAGAGCGTCGGCTGCTCCGGATCCGGTCCCGGTACAGGGAAGCCTCCCATCATGTCACCGAGTACTTCCTGCATGGAACGAAGCGAAGCCGGATGCGTGTGCGGTGCGTTCTCCAGTGCATCCTGCTTGATCTGATCGGCAGTCACGCCGAATCCGTCCAGGATCGCCTGGTTCACTCTGGTGGACATCATCATGCCGCTCTCCGAATGAAGATCCAGTCGGAATACGACCGCCATATCCTCTACCTTTTCATGAGGAACGGTTGAAAGCATGGCCTCGTTTCCTTTCTGCGGGATCAGTTCCGGAAAGAGCATTTCCTTTGCCTGTTCATAGCTGATGCTGCGGTTGCCGATTCTTAATGCATTGCTCATATACGTTTACCTCCTGTTCTTGAGCATAAAAAATCAGCCTCTCACTGGATGTGAAAGACTGATATGTATCATCAGCTATTATTTGTTTTTGTGCTAAACTGGTATCCTCATTACTCTTCACTTCCGACACCATCGTGATTAGAGACTACGAGAGTTCTTTATGGCGCTGTCTGACCAGAGCTATTCCGATTACCAGGACTGAACATAAGGCCAGTGCCCCCAACAGTATGAATTCTATCCCCTTAACCCGAATCCTTAAGGACATCGGATTGAACATAAAGAACGGTCTTGTCACGATTGGAAGCATAGAGAAAGTGAATATCAACACTCCCAATAAAAGAACAGACTTTATCAGCATTCCAATATAATTCCGGCTGTAACGTGACAGGAATACGGTAAAACCACCAGTCATCACGCCGATGATCAAAGCCATGCTGGCAAGCACCAGCAAATATGTTCCATATGTCCAGTCAAACCATGGGACATAAGAATACGAATACAAATAGAAGTCTTTGAGTACTAATGCACCCTTTGATATGAGTAATACCCCATAAATCAAACAATTAAGCACTGTTAGAATGGCTGCAGATACAAGAGAGGCCTTTATCTGCGCAAGCAGAATGCTTCTGCCTATAAATGATGAAAACTGCAGATTCTGCATCCTGTTCAATCTATCTCTTACAATTGTCGGTGACAACAGGATAATCACACTTATAATCACCCAGATCATAAACGATATTGTGAGACCAGTTGTCGAATCCAGAATTCCCGGTGGTATATACCCGAACTTAACTGCTGATTGGTTTAGCTCTATTAATCTTTCCGCCTCTGCATCTGTATGATCTCCGTTAAAGAAATCTGATAAGTCACCCTCCGATTTTAATTTGTAGTACTGTATAGTTTGTTCGATACCTTGAATTCTAAAAAAGTTTGAATTGTTAATTATGGTCCATTTGGTACGTTCTGTGTCTGGTTCTACTTTCCCATCAGATGTTCTGTCATAATAGTCATTTTCAAAAGCACGAAACTCTTCATAGGTTGTAATGCTGTTTTCTACAGCCAGCGGGATATCTTTCAATTGATCGGCAAACTGTAGCTTTTCATCTTCCAACTGCTGTGCGATTTCCTCATATTCGTTATATTCTAAGGTGTTTCCATACTTCTGCGACCACTCAGCTGTCAGATCAAAGACAGCCTGGTCATCCGAACCATTGACGTAGTATTGAATATAAAAACCGGAGAACAATACATAATAAATCAATCCAAATGCCATGATGATTATGACAATAACCGGATTCCAAATTTTCTTTATCTCTTGCAATAGCAATCTCATTTTCTATGCAACATCCTTCCTGTAATAAAGCTGAACTGAGCCATACAAAGCGATGAGGAACAAAGCCAAGGATAACAGCAATCCCTTTACCTCAAACCATAGGCAAGGTGCATTAAAACCTCCCTCTGTAAACCAAACCGGCTCGGCCAACCATATGCAAACTGGCTGTAACAAAGAATACAAGTATGCCGGCCACATCTTCAGATCGCCCATCACTGTTGTGACAAACAATCCCAATGCCGGAATCAGCAATGTAAGTAAGCCGGCAACATAATTGTTTTTTACCAGAATTCCTATAATTGAGGCGAACAAGGAAGCTGTAGTAACCAAGACAACCCCCAGAGCTATTGTTGCCATCAAATAACCCTTTACAGTAAAATCAGCCACGGTAATAAAAGGTTTGGTCAATGTCAGATCCGTCACGGTGTGAAACTGACTGGATATATTTGCGTCCCAAATACCGGAATAGTCCCAATGCAGAAAATATATGCCCAAAGAAACTGTATTCAGGAGGACATAAACGGCAATTGTCGACAGTAAAGCTGTTATAATCTTGCAGATACATATCTTTCGTCCAATTCTTGTACTGCTGAAGAATTGATCTGTCCCGGTCATTTTTTCATAGCTTACTAAATACACACTCAGCAGCATCCCGATAATACATGTTTCTGCACTCAAAGCTTTCATTAAGGTATAAAACAATCTTTTATAGCTTTGGTCAGTAACCGGTCCGGCATACAGATCCATATCTGCCTCAATTTCCGCCAGATGATCCACCTGCCCCTGAACTGCTGCATACTTTTTTTCAAGCATAGAAACCGCCTTTGGCGATTTCGAAACGATATTGGTATAGTATCCAGTCAATTCCGATTCAACATCATATGTCCCATAAATAGGTCTGATATGCTCGGCAATGTATTCAACATCAGCTTTAATGTCGCTGGATGGAAGGGCGTCTAATCTCCCCGCATAATCCCCATTCATTTTCTGGCCGGCTGCCTTTGCTATTAAGCTGATTTCATTGAAATACTCTGGTCCAG
>JAFUZM010000405.1 GCA_017476605.1 Clostridia bacterium | reverse complement strand
TTGGAAGCTGTCGCAGGATTTTTTTATTCCTAAGCAAATTCTATATCATTGCAAAGCAAAAAGCAAGTGGCGATAAAGGGGAATTTGGTTTTACGCGCAATGCTTTCAGTGCAGAGCTATCACGAAGTGATTTCGTTCAAATTAGAATAGCTTTTTTTGAACGAATGATTACAGACTATTATTCTATAAATTGACGGAAACCGGTGATTGCAGGGCATGGATAACCATCTTACCTTCAAACAGTACCGACGCATGGATCTGATCTTTTTTGCCGTTATTCTGGCTGTCGCAGAGGGACTGATCATTACCGCGGGCAGCAAATGGTACAGAGACCAGCTGTATACTGTTTCTGCAGCCGCCGCCGTAACCGGGATTGTCATGATGCGCTGGGGAAAGTATGGCGCCATTCATGCGGTTCTGGCTGGTATTCTTTACTGCTTTTTCGGTCACGGGACCCCAAGGCAGTATCTGATTTATGGCATTGGCAATCTTTTGTCGCTGGTTTCTCTTCTTTATATTCGGCATTTTGGTGACAAGCGCATTCGGGAAGATCTCCTGACAACGCTGATGTACGCCTTATGTACTCAGCTGCTCATGCAGCTGGGGCGGGCTCTGGTTGCGCTCCTTACGGGCGCCTCTCTGAATGCCTGCTTAAACTTTTTTACCACAGATGCACTCTCCGGTTTGTTCACCATGGTGATCATCTGGATTGCAGCAAGACTCGATGGAATGCTCGAAGACCAAAAAAACTACCTTCTCCGCCTTAAGAAGGAGCAGGAAGAAAACAAAGGGGGATATTGATGAAAGCAGTTGCATCCGACTACCTCGTGTACGATGAGGCGACGCAGACGTATCATGAAAATCCGGAACAGGCAGTCAGAGATGATGTTGAAAAGCATTACTGGCTCCATGTGGCCCGGACCATTGCCAAGGATTGGCGCCTTTATATCATGCTGGTGCCGATGCTGATCGTCTTCTTGCTCTGGCGCTACTTCCCAATGTATGAACTTCTCGGCTGCTTCAAGGTTGCCGATAACGTTCTTCCTGTATCGCAGCAGCTCTTCTCCGGTTTCTCAAACTTCAAGATTCTGCTCTCCGGTCAGGATACGCTCTCCATTGAGTTCTGGCGTGCACTCAGGAACACTTTCGTTCTCAGCTTCTACGGACTTTGCTTCGGTTTCCCGATGCCCATCATTCTGGCGCTGTTCTTCAATGAAGTCCGCTCGAATGCCGCCCGTTCGGTCTACCAGGTTCTGACCTACCTACCCAAATTCATGTCAACGGTTGTTATGACCTCCCTTGTCATGATGCTTGTCAAGCAGGGCGCGCAGACCTCTAACATGGGTATCATTTCTCAGGCGCTTGCAAACATCGGCCTCATTTCGCAGGAAACCGCCCGTGCCGGTCTGCTCAACAATCCCGGATTTTTCCGTGCGATCTACATCATCAGCGGAATCTGGGAAGGTGCCGGTTATGACAGCATCGTCTTCTTTGCGGCCATCATCGCCATCTCACCCACCAGCTATGAGGCTGCGCAGATTGACGGTGCCGACAAGATGGCTCAGATGCGCTATGTCGTTCTGCCCAGCATCCTTTCCACCATCGTCATCATGCTGATCACCAGAATCGGCTCCTTGCTGAACATCGGCTATGAGAAGGTTATCCTTCTTTACAACGCCAACACGTTCATTACCGCTGATGTGGTATCTACCTTTGCCAACCGGTATGGCCTTGAGGGTGCTGCCAAGGGCATCGCATCTGCCGCTGAAATGATGAACAACGTCATCGGCATGCTGTTGGTCATTGGCGCCAACACCATTGCGCGCAAGGCATCCAACACTTCACTGTATTAATAGGGGGCTGCCATGAAAAGAAAGCTTGAGGTTACAGAGCTGATTTTCAAAATCATCAGCTACACACTGCTCACCATTTTCGCTCTGGGCTGTCTCTATCCGTTCGTCTACGCCGTTTTCGCCTCCATCAGCGGGGCGCACGCGGTTGATTACAATGAGATTGTTCTCCTGCCGAAAGACATTCAGTTTGAGGCCTTCCACCGGATGTTTACCAACAACATGTTCTGGAATGCCTACTCAAACACCCTGTTCCTGACACTGTACGGCACCATCTGGGCTCTGTTCTACTCCATCCTGGGTGCCTATGCCCTGTCAAAACGTCGTCTTCTGTTCCGTAAATTCTTCAACTTCTTCCTGGTGTTCACCATGTGGTTCTCTGCCGGTATCGTCCCGCAGTACCTCAACTACCTGGCCACCAAGGCCGTCTTCAACGGCGTGGGCATCATGGACGATAAATGGCTGGTCGTCATCGCCATGGGCATGCAGGCCATGAACATCATCCTGCTTAGAAATGCCTTTGAAGGCGTTCCCTCCGAAATCGAGGAAGCCGCCATCGTGGATGGTGCCACCGAATTCCAGGTGCTCAGCACGGTTTATATCCCCATGAGCAAATCCACCATCGCGACCGTCGCCCTGTTCTTCGCCATCTCCCGCTGGAACGGCTACTTCTGGGCACGGCAGATGATTTCAAATTCCTTTGAAAAACCGCTGCAGGTTTTCATCCGTGAACTGCTTGACCAGTATCGCGATGCAGAGTTTATCGCCGGCTGGAACGAGGTCTATGCCTCCGACTCCGTCATCTATGCTCTGATCGTCTGCTCCATCGTTCCGATTCTGATTATCTACCCCTTCATCCAGAAGTACTTCGCCAAGGGCGTCAACGTCGGCGGCGTCAAGGAGTAAACGCTGTTAAGGGCTTCGCCCATAACATAAATATGTGCAAACTGCACAAGGAGGACACCCACTATGAACAAGAAAGTTATCTCTTGGCTTCTGGCCCTGATGATGCTCGTCCTGTGCACCGCTGCAGTCGCCGAAGGCGGCCTCAGCTATGCAGATGGCACCGTGCTTCGCATGGCCACTGGCTACAACAGCACCAAGACTGGTCTGTTCTTTGATGATGAGACTGCCGGCGAAGGCATCACCCTGGCCGACGGAATCACCTACAACTCCGGCGACCTCAAGCCCACCTGGGTTCGCGTCCAGGAAGTTCTCAAAGTTGTCTTCGAGAACAAGTATCAGGGCAACAGCGCTTCCAACGAGTTTGACTACTGGAAAGAGCAGCTGGGTGAGGTTGACATGCTGAGCGGTACCGCAACCAAGCTGTCTGAGTACGGCGAGAGCGGCGCCATCGTCAACATCGCTGAGTACCTCGATCAGATGCCGAACTTCAAGGCGTACCTTGAGGCCAACCCGATCGTCCGTCTTTCCATTACCGGCAACACCAGCACCGGCGCGATCTACTTCTCCCCCTACTTCGACGGCGTTAACGACATCGAGCGTATGCCGCTCATGCGTGTTGACTGGGTCGCCAAGCTGCTGGACGGCGAAGGCGAGTTCACCGCTGAGAAGTGCGGAACCCTGAAGCCGGCCGCTTATGAGCCCTATATGCCGGTTTCCGGTACCGTCGACGTTGACGTAGTCACCCTGGACGGCACCGCTGTTGAAACCATTCAGAAGAACTATGATGCAGCTGGCAACATCGTCGCCAAGATGAATGAAGCTCTGGCTGCCGGCGAAGTGAACGGCGTTGACGCTGTGAACATGCTTCGTACCTACATCGACCAGGCGTACAACGGCTACTATGGCACCGAGCGTTCCAACCTGTTCATCGGCCAGAACGCTGCCTGGGATGCAGATGAGCTCGTCGCTCTCCTCCGCTGCGTCATCGCAAACGCTAATACCCTCAATGGCACCGATAAGGTTCAGGGCATCTTCACCCGTGAGGATGACAACAACCAGCGCCGTATCGACATGTTCCGCTTTGCCGGACATCTCTTCGGCATCCGCGGCCTCGAGTCCCGTCAGGACTACCTCTATGTCGGCACCGACAACATGCTCCACGACGCCCGTCAGGATGTCGAGACCTATGAGGCTCTGGCCCGTATGCACGCTCTTGCTGAGGAAGGCCTCATCTCCGAAGCTTTCGTAAACAAAGAGGCAGAGAACACCGCTACCTATCTCGAGAATGATCTCGGATTCATGCACTACGATTACAACCAGACCCAGACCATTTACAACGAGACCAAGCTGCAGGACGGCGAGAAGTACATGGCCGTTATGGTTCCTGTTGCCCGCTGGTATGACGGCACCGACGAGAACGGCGTTTACATGCGCTTTACCGAGTCCTGGCGTTCCGTTAAGACCGATGGTTGGGGAATCTCCGTTCCTGGCGTTGCCGGCAACACCGACAAGCTGAACGCTGCTCTTGCTCTCATCGACTATGCGTACAGCCCCGAGGGCATGATCCTCATGTCCTATGGTCCGGATGCCTTCATCAAGACCAATGCGGATGGCTCCTATGTCACCTTCCTGTTCAATGGTCAGGAAATGCCGGAAATCGCCGATGCTACCCGTGAGGAACTCTGGGCAAAGGCCAGCGGCAACTACACCAACTATGCTCGTTTCTATCTCGGCTCTACCCTGAGCTTTGCCAAGTCTCAGGCTTTCGAGTATCAGTGCACCTCTGATGCCGGCCGCGAGGGCGCAGGACATATCTCCACCGCCATCGGCCTTGGCACCATCAAGCATCCTGAGCTCGCCATCACTGAGAATGCATGGTACACCTCCGTTCCGACCGTTCTGCCGACCACCAAGGCCGACAACGATCTGATCAACACCTACACCGAGCTTCGCAACAAGTTCTCCAGCTCCAAGGGCGACGATCAGGTGAACGTGCTGGTTGACGCAATCGCCAGCGGCCTCACCTTCGAAGGCTTCTCCTCTGCTGAGGAAGCGGCTAACACCGTTGCCAACACCTGGAACGGCTTCTCTTACCTCGACATCAAGGAAATTGCCTGGGAAGAGCTTCTTGACTACTACACCGCTCTCCAGTAATTTCCGCAAACTTTCGCACAACGTGCAATAAATGTTGATTCCTGTCCCTCACCGGGGCTTCGGCTCCGGTGAGGCGACAGCTTCAATAAATTGGGAGGGTCACTATGTATAAAAAGCAGATGACGATCCAGAAAGCCGTCTGTCTGTTCGTGCTGTGCACCAGTGTAATCGTCTTTATCTATTCACTCGGAATCATGACAGATCTGTACGATTCCCTTTATTACACCATCACAGACGCAAGCAATCGAGAGAATGTCCGCCGCAATTCTGTTGCCGGTGCCTTCCTGTATTACGACATGCAGGATTTTAACAAACAGTTCCTGCACTATGGGATTGGTCTCATCCTGATCAGCCTGCTGCTGTTTATTACCAATACCCATGTACGGCGGCGCTATTATGTCGGCAACATCATCGCTGTTGCTGCAAATGTTATTGCGAACGTCTACGTTGCTGTCTGGGCACACACGAGGATTTCTGCCTATCGTGCAGACTTTTTAAATGTCGACTTTGAAGCGCTCAAAACCTTCAGTGAACGTCGACACACCTACTACACCGAATCTACCTTCTTTTTCGATATCCACTACCTTGTCTTCTGCCTGGCAATCATCGCCTGCGTACTGCTGGTTGCCAATATGATTTGGAAATTCAGTCTGATGAAGAAAGAACAGCATCTGATCGATGCGGGAAAGGGAGTAGCCGTATGAGTGATGACCGCTTTATTGAACGCGACCGCATGCGTTTCACCAGAAACACCCTTTCAGCGAACCTTGTGCTCCTCGCCATCCTGTTTGACGTGTTTTACTTCATCAACATATATAAATCCGATGTCGGACATAATGTCGGAAACTTCTACTATCAGATGAGAATCGGCGTGTCCATCATCACAAACCTTGTTTTCCTCCTGGCAGCATTCCTGTCCTCTGAGGGAATCAAGAATTACAAGGTCAGCTATGCCTATCTGCTGCTTGGCCTTGGCGCCCTTCAGATTGTGCGTATCTTCATCCTGCCCCTTCAGGCTCTCAACAGTGAGGTTGTCATCGGTGGCGTTACCTATCACGTCATGGAAACCGCACAGTTTGTCCGTGTAACCATCTATTTGATCCTCTCTGCTCTTGGCTGTCTCAGCGCGGCTGTGATCGGCATTCGAAAGAGTCGCGAGCTGAACGAGCACCTGGCCTCCATCGGACAGGCTGCGTAAGGAGGAACAGACATGGCAAATCTCAGCTTACAGCATATTGATAAAATCTACGACAACAATGTTCAGGCGGTTTTTGACTTCAATCTCGATGTCAAAGACGGTGAGTTCATTGTTCTTGTCGGCCCCTCCGGATGCGGCAAATCCACAACACTTCGCATGGTTGCCGGTCTTGAGGACATCTCAAACGGAAAGCTTCTCCTTGACGGCAAGGACATCACCAATGCCCCTGCCAAGGACCGCGATATGGCCATGGTCTTCCAGAGCTATGCGCTCTATGGACACATGACTATTTACGAAAACATGGCGTTTTCCCTTACCCTGCGTAAGGAAAACCCCAACGTCATCCACAAAAAGGTTCTGGCGGCCGCTGAAATCCTCGGCCTTACCAGCCAGCTCAACAAGAAGCCGGCACAGCTCTCCGGCGGACAGCGTCAGCGCGTTGCCATGGGACGTTCCATCGTCCGCAACCCCAAGCTGTTCCTCTTTGATGAGCCTCTTTCCAACCTGGATGCCAAGCTTCGTGGTGCCACACGTCGCGAAATTCTCTTACTCCACAAGCGCCTGCAGGCAACCATGATGTATGTTACCCATGACCAGACCGAGGCCCTCACACTGGCTGATCGCATCGTCTGTATGTCCATGGGCCATGTACAGCAGGTTGGAACGCCGCTTGAGCTCTATGACGCCCCGGCCAACCTGTTTGTCGCAAGCTTCATCGGCCTGCCGCCCATGAACTTCTTCAACGCTCGCGTTGAGGGAAGCACCCTGGTGGGTGAGCAGTTCAAGACACAGCTGTCTGAGGCAGAAGCCCATCTGCTTCGTGCCTACAACAATAAGGAAATCACCCTTGGCATTCGTCCCGAGAACATTCAGGAGGGCGGCGACATTGTCATGCGCGTCACCACCAATGAGAACCTCGGCATGAACACTCTGGTCCATGGTCACCTTGGCAAGGCCACCGATCCTGCCAACAAGATTTCTGCAAAACTTCGTGGCTGGTGCAACTACAAGAATGGGGACGAAGTCGCCATTTCCTTCACGAAAAAGCACTTCTTTGACAAAGAAACCACGTATGCCATTACGGAGGGATAATGCATGAGCACAAAGAATAACAGCGGAATGCCTGAATTTCTCCGCAAAATCGTTGTCACTCTGAAACGGAAACCCCAGATCATCCCGATGATCTCCCTGATCATCGCGT
The DNA here is from genome assembly GCA_017476605.1 of Clostridia bacterium. Classification (GTDB taxonomy): domain Bacteria; phylum Bacillota; class Clostridia; order Christensenellales; family Aristaeellaceae; genus Ventricola. The sequence goes on along the minus strand of JAFUZM010000405.1, from coordinate 8,260 downwards.
TCCTGGTCTATTCCCTCAATCTGACCAACATCTCTCATACCACGAGCCGCATTCAGGGCTCCGGCATGGGCCTGTATGGCTTCATCACCATGCTCTTCTCCATGCTGTCCTTTGTCTGCTTTACCAATGCATTCCCGACCCGCAAGCCGGTCAACAAGCCCATGTACATTCTGCTCCTCGTGATGATCTGTGTCATCATCTTTGCAGACCTTCAGTATCGTGGACTCATTACCACTGCACTTACCCGTGCAGACAATCCCATCTCACCTGAGGCCTACATTACCGCCTCTCAGGGAATGCTCCTGTGGCACGTCATTCTCCTTCTGATCTCGGTTGCGCTGATTGTGACCCGTCCGGTCTATGCCAAAATGCTCCGTCAGATCAAGACCAGCATTGAGGTTGAGGACAACGGTGGTCTCGGTGAGATTGATATCTCCGGCGAGAACTGATTTACCCCGCTTTGAATTATGGCATTTGGCAGAAACAAAAACATCCCAAAAGAAGAGCGTGCAGAGGATTACTATAAGCTCCATACACAGGCCATTCAGGACCTCATAACTGCCTCCCCCGAGAATTCTCCGGAGGTATCTGAGGAAGAGCTGAGGAAATACCAGTCTCATCGGGCCATACGGCTCAGTGAGACAATGAAGGCCCTCCTCCTTAAATTTTGGCTGTATGGTGCCTGCTGCTTCTTCTTTCTCTGGGGCATTGGTTACTACGTACGAAATACTCTGGATCAGCTCGTGATCATGGCCTTTGCCATGGGCATTGTGAACGACCTGCTTGTCAACCCCATGCTCCGTTACATCGCTCGGGTCAAGGGTGGAAACGACAGGTTTATGATGTATCCGAAAAAGAAGTATGTAAACCTCTTTCTGAACATCCTCCACAGTATGCTGGTCATCTTCCTGGTGTTTCTGCTGTACAGCGGAATCAACCTCTTCTTAAATGCAGTCTATCAAACCCCCGATGCAGTTCACTTAGGTGTCGGGCCCATCTTATTCGGCCTCTTCTATCTCATCTTTGATCTTCTGCTCATAAAAATGAAGCATACCTTCTTAAAGATTCTGGATGATGCAAAGCAGCAGGCACACTCGAGGTAATCATGTATTCAAAAATCGACGACTATGTACTCCGTCTGATCCGCGAATCCACACCCCAAGCAACGATCTGGAACATCGAAAAAATACGCGATCATAAGCCAACAGACTGGAATTATATTGATGGCTGTATGATCACCGCCCTGCTTTCCATGGCGGAAATCAGCGGCAATGAACAGTATTTTCGCTTTGCAGAGTCCTTTATTGATGCGTTCGTCGAGGAAGACGGCCAGATTCGTACCTTTGTGCCAGAGCGCAAAAGTCTGGATGATGTCAATGAAGGGCGCGTCCTCTTTACCCTCTACCAGAAAACAGGAAAAGAAAAATACCGTCTTGCAGCCGATTACCTGATGCGCTATCTCCTGGATCAGCCGAGAACCGCCGAGGGAAATTTCTGGCATAAAGCCATTTATCCGAATCAGGTATGGCTGGACGGCATTTACATGGCCCAGGTTTTCTATGTGCTCTATCAGAAACACTTTGGCAACGGGGACTTTTCCGACAGCCTCGGACAGATAAAAAATGTCTATACGCACATGCGCGATACATCCGGTCTCTACTTCCATGGCTATGACCAGTCTCGGACGGCCTTCTGGGCAGATCCCACCACCGGGTGTTCCAAGAGCTTCTGGCTTCGTTCCATCGGCTGGTATGCCGTCGCGCTTGCCGACATCCTCGAAATTCTCCCGGAATCGGATGCGCGTAAAGAGCTCACCGCCATCTTCTCCGATCTCATCGCCTCCATCGACCGGTATGCCGATCCCGAAACCGGAATGTATTACCAGGTAGTCAATGCCGACACGCGTGAAGGCAATTATCTTGAGACCAGCGGAAGCTGCATGATTGCCTACGCCATGCTGAAAGGCGCACGGCTTCATATTCTCGATCAGGCATATGCAGCCAAAGGCCATAAAACCTTTGATGGCATCATTGAGCGTTATCTCTCCTTCAATGGGGATGATCTCAATCTCGGCGGTATCTGTCTTGTTGCCGGTCTGGGACCTGAAAACAATCGTCGCCGGGATGGCACCTTTGAATATTACATCTCCGAACCCATTGTGGAAAACGATGCAAAAGGCGTTGCTCCTTTCATCCTCTGCTATACTGAGGTCAAGCGTCTTCTGAATGCTGAGAAGGCCTAATCCTTCTCCCCTTTCTGTGCCTCAACGTATTGCCTTGGCGAAACACCATACCGCTTTTTGAATACCTTTGAAAAATAGAGCGGTTCGCGAAATCCGCATAACCTCGAAATTTCCGTGATATTATTGCTGATGTTTCGCTTGTACCACAGGCGTTCCGCCGCCTGTTCAAGGCGCAGTTCGGTCAGATACTGATGCGGCGTTACCCCCACCTCTGCCTTAAAGCGTTTGCGAATATAATCCTCGCTGAACAGAAAAGAGGACAGATACTTTTCAAGCTCATAATTACAGTCGGAATAATTTCTGTTGATATCCTCAAGGATCTTTTCTACCGTTTCGCTTTTGCTCCTGTTTTCAAGTCCCGCTTCTATATGCGAGATGATAAGGAACGCATAAGCGGTCAGGAGAATCCGCCGTTCTCTTCCCTGCTCCTTTTTAAAGTAGGCACAGGCCGCCATAAAGGCCGATAGAAGAAAGCCGTCGGATGGATCTTCAAAGGATACCGGTTCGATTTTCCGCGGAAAGGTCGCATCCGCAATTCTGAGGAGATATCCTTTCCCGGCATCCCCCAATCGGTTTTCCATCTTACATTCAGGGGGAATACAGATCACCGTCCCCTCCTGATAGGAAAGGCTCTGATTCTCCGCAACCAGTTCTCCCTTTCCGGATGTGCAATAGAAGTATTCCCAGGTTTTCGTTCTATGCTCCTCTATGAGTGGTGTGCATTCATCGGCATACACGATCTCATTCATACAATCCCTCCGTTTCTGCTCAAAATTGTAACAAATACAGAACGGTTTTGTCCATGTTTTCCCTTGTTTTTTCCATTTTCGGTTTAACTCTTTGAAACAAATGTACAGGAGGCATCCAAATGGCATACCTGACACTGAAAGACATCAATAAAATCTATCCTAATGGCTTTCATGCAGTCCACGACTTCAATCTAGAAATTGAAAAAGGAGAATTCATCGTATTCGTCGGTCCCTCTGGCTGCGGCAAATCCACAACGCTTCGAATGATCGCAGGTCTTGAGGACATCAGCAAGGGCGATTTCCTTATTGATGGCGTCCGTGCGAATGAAATGGGTCCCCGTGAGCGTCAGATTGCCATGGTATTCCAAAGCTATGCGCTCTATCCTCAGATGACCGTATATGACAACCTGGCCTATGGTCTGACCCTTCAGGGCGTCGATGAGGACGTCATTGAAGAGAAGGTGAAGAAGACCGCCAAGATTCTGGGACTAACCGACTATCTGGATCGTCTCCCCCGTGCACTCTCCGGTGGCCAGCGTCAGCGTGTCGCCGTCGGTCGCGCCATCATCCGTAAGGTCGGCATCTTCCTGATGGACGAGCCGCTCTCCAACCTCGATGCCAAGCAGCGTGTCACGATGCGTTCTGAGATCACACAGATCCATCGTGAAACCGGTGCAACTACCATCTACGTTACGCACGATCAGACCGAGGCCATGACCATGGCGGACCGTATCGTCGTTATGAAAGACGGCTATGTCCAGCAGATCGGTACTCCGTATGATCTCTACTTCAATCCGGTCAATGTTTTCGTCGCCGGATTCATCGGCGAGCCGCCCATGAACTTCATCCGCACGAAAGTGACCAACGGAAACATTGAGATTCTTGGTACAACGCAGAGCCTCACCGCTCTTGGCCGCCCCGAGCTTGCTGCCTGCGAGGGCAAGGAGATCGTTTTCGGTTTCCGTCCGGAAGCCATTCAGCTTGGCCAGGTGCCCGACAGTTACACCATCACAGCCACCGTCGAGCTCACCGAAATGCTGGGTGATAATACCAACGTTTATATCACTGCCGGTGATGAAAAGGCCATCCTCAAGGTTGAGCCTCATGACACGCCGGAGATGGATTCCAAATTCACCTTCTCCATTCCGTATAACACCATCTACATCTTTGATGCTGCTACGGAGAAGGTCATCAAGTAAGACTGAAAAGAAGGGTCCATTCCCCAAAATCAAAAATTGTTTGATATTGGGGAATGGACCCTTCTTTTTTGTATTCCGGTTCCTTCAGCAGGTCCCGCTCCATTTTTTGATCCTGCAAACTATGCTTGCGCTGGCCTGCCTGAAGTCTCTGGATTCTTCCCAATCCATAGTATTATTTCCATTCCCCAAATTTCAATTTAATTTGATTTTGGGGAATGGAAGCATTATAATTGTGTCGAAATAAACTTGGAGGGATCACAATGAAACTCATCGAACGTTCATCTTATCTGGAAGAGATAAAGGATCTTCTTCAAACGCCGGATATCAAGGTGATCACAGGTGTACGCAGATGTGGCAAGTCCAAGCTGCTGGAGGCTCTGGATGCCTGGCTTAAGGCCAACGATCCGCAGACCAATATTATCCGTATCAATTTCAACCTGACAGAGTATGAAAACCTTCTGGAATATCACGCACTGGAAATCTATGTAGAGAAGCACTATCAGCCAGGGAAGAACAATGTCCTGATGATCGACGAGGTTCAGATGTGCCCTTCTTTTGAAAAAGCCATCAACAGTCTCCATGCCAAAGAGAAGTATGATATCTATGTGACCGGCTCAAACGCATTTCTGCAGAGTAGTGATCTCGCGACACTGTTTGTCGGACGCACATATGAAGTTCATGTTTTCCCATTTTCCTTCAAGGAGTACATGGCGTATTTCCCATCTGAAAACCTTTATGGCAGCCTGACAAAATACATTACCGAGGGCGGTATGGCTGGATCCTATCTCTACAAGAGCGACGCTCAGAAATACCGTTATATCAACAGCGAAGTACTCAATGCTCTGATCATCCGCGACATCGTAAAAAAACACCGGCTAAAGAACGAAATGCTGCTGCATGAGCTGATCGACTTCCTGATGGACAATATCGGAAATCTGACATCCATTCGCGCCATTACAGATACCCTCCGCTCCAACAAGACAATCGTCGATCATAAGACGGTAGGAAAATATATGGAAGCTCTGTGTAAAGCCTTCGCTTTCTACAGAATACGGCGATATGATGTGCGTGGGAAACGATATCTCCGCTCCGAGGACAAGTATTATCTCGCAGATCAAAGCTTCCGTTTTGCACGGTTGGGGACTAAGAATATGGACTATGGCCGTGTGCTGGAAAACATTGTGGCAATTGAACTGCTCCGTCGTGGATATGAGGTTTATGTCGGCGTCCTGTATAACAAGGAGATCGACTTTGTGGCCATGAAGCAGGGCGAAAAGCTGTATATTCAGGTTGCAAATGACATATCGGATCCCAAGACCTTTGAACGGGAAGTCACGCCTCTCCTAAGTGTCAAAGATGCCTATCCCAAACTGGTAATCGCACGCACCTGGCAGCCGGAATATCAATATGAAGGAATCCGAATCGCTGATGCCGCTGACTGGCTCAACCAGGACATTCCCCAAAAGTAATAAATCTTTCATATTGGGGAATGGATCCTTCTTTTGATTCTATTTCCTTCCTGTTGATTAATGGCCGACACACTCAACAGTCTTCAGTAGAAACACCATTATAACGCCAATAAATCATATGAAAGTTCTTCATCCGAATACATTCTTTGTTTAGTTATGCTTCATGAAGCACGGCTTGAATTCTACCAGGATATGGTTTATGAATTTCAACATACAGGTTCATCTCTTTCTTGTGTATGAATCATTCACTCAGAATCATTCTTGCCTTTGAAATTCGTTCCTTTAAACTGTTCTGTTCCGCCTCAAGTTGAGCAATTCTCGCTTCAAGACGGGAAATGGTGTCCTTAAGTTCCTGCATTTCTTTCGTGTCTGTTTTCTGATCGGTGGAAGAGGATCTGGTTGTCGAATCAGCATTCTTCTTTGGTCTTCCGACACGTCCGGTAGGAATAATCTCTCCAGTGTCGGACAGCTTGCCAATCAGCTTGCGATGAGACCGCGGCTGGCCCAGTTCAGGAATCCATTCCGAAGTCTGGGAATAAACGTAGGTTATCCCGGTCTTCTTGTCTTTTTGATAGATAGTTGCCGTGGTATTTCACCTCCAAATGTAGTATTCCATCACTTGATCTATGTCTATGCAGAAGCAAAGTCAAAACATTCCAAAGGAGCTATGAGCAGAAGGTTCCATTTCCCCAAATCAACAATAATTTGATTTTGGAAAACGGAACCTTCTTTTTATGATTCCAAATTCTTCAGCTGTTCCCGTTCCATTTTTCGATTTTGCAAATATACTTGCGGTCACTAGCAGGCACTTCTTTATCATAATTGATGCCAACCAGTAAAATATCTCCACCATATCCTTGCAAAACTTCGGGATACTTTTTTCTTTTGATCTGCTCAATCGCGGTATCCGCAGATTGATTCCATTTCAGTTCAATCAGAAGCGCAGGAATATACTCGCCCTGTTTTGGCAGATACACAATATCTGCATAGCCATATCCCGTCGGCAATTCCTCCTTCTTTATATAGTGATCCTTGTAACTGAAGTACGCAATCTGAATCACTGCACGAAGCGAGTTTTCATTGTTCGCGTTAAGAGGATTCGTTGCCTCGATATGAATTTTTTCAATCTGCGCTGCGACAGCCTCTGTGTTCATATGGATTGTATCCATAATAAGTTTGTCACTTTCCTGCACACGCTTCATCGTGTCGAGGCTCTTGTCCTCCCGGATTGTACGCGAGAACTCCAATCGGATTTCTTCATTTGGAATACGAACTTTCCCCATTTGCTCATCGTACGCAAGGTAACCCAAATGAGCAAGAAGCGTGAGAACATCATCCTGATTCTTAAAAGTAAACAGATCATTCTCAAATCCATTGGTCTCTATTGGAACTTCATCCCCGCCAATTAACCGTGCAATTGTCTTCCCCAAGCCATGTACGTCCCTTTCAATATATGAAAGCAGACATTCCGTGGAAGAAGTTTCCGTCCAATATGAGCGAAAGCGATTATTCTTAACGGCCTTCATCACAGAATACGGATTATAGACAGAGCCAACGTCCTCCAAAGAATATCCATCGTACCATTGTTTCATTAGGGAAAAATCACGATGATATTTTTCACAAAGATCGACGACTTCCTTTTCAGTAAAGCCAACATACTCCGAAAACTGGAGCGGTCCAAGCATTGTATATTCATCAAAATCAGAAATTGCAGACTGTGACCCGTCCTTCTTGATTGGCAGAATACCAGTCATATAAGCTGCTGCAAAAACCCTGGAGGTCGTTGCGCTGCTCTTGAAGAGCATACGCAGGAATCCCAGATACTCATCTGAGATTTCAGGATGCTCTCGAATCGGTGCATCCCATTCGTCAATGATCATGATCAATTTATTGCCAGCGGCCTGAACAGCATTCACCAAGGTTGCACTGAAGCCTTCGACCACCGTTAGAGATTGATAGCACTCCGTCAGCTCCCTCACGATATTTCTCTTGATAAACGCGACCAAGTCCGCCGTTGTTGTCTCTCCAAGCACATCTGTCATGTTCAGATAGATGACATCGTACTTATTCAGATGCTCTCTGTATGATTGGGCTTTCGCTATTTCCTTATCATCAAACAGAGGACTTGAATCACATGTCTTATCATAATATGCGCAAAGCATCTGTGCAGCGAAAGACTTGCCGAATCTCCGTGGACGAGTGATACAAGTCAGTTTATCAGGCGTCCCTATCGTGTCGTTGATAAGCGCAATCATTCCTGTCTTATCAACATATCGTCCTCTGCAAATATCCTCAAATCCAGAGTTGCCAGGATTCAGATAGGTGCCCATTTCCTATACCTCCCGGACGAAGGCTTCTTGTCCATCACTTGAGAGAAACCCGTTTCATGTACTCCAACCAACGAGCCAAATTCTCGACAAATGATGTGATCGACTTGTCACTGTCTGAAACATGCTCACATCAGATTTCCGTTACATTGACAAACTGGCGTTCTTCGCCCTCTACACCGCTCAGAACCAAGCCATACAGGTCCAGGCCGCGGACATTTTCTGCGTAGATGCCGGCACGGTTCATCGGGAAGGAGCGTGCATTCATGACGGG
>JAFUZM010000404.1 GCA_017476605.1 Clostridia bacterium | reverse complement strand
TTTCGGATATTCTGAGGGAGCTCGAAAAGAAGAAGCTGCTGGAGCTTGAGGTGGATGAGAGCGGCAATATGCTGGCGAGGATCATATGAGGCAACGGATACTACTGCTATGTCTGCTGCTGTGTGCAATTGTGCATATTGGACTGGCCCAGAGCATCCGGATGGAGGCAGGCTCTCTTGCCTTCGAGTATCCGGATGATTGGCTGGTGCTTTCGCCCCAGCTCACATATGTCTATGAGCCGCTGCTTTCGGAGGCGGGTATATCCGCAGAGGATCTTGCCTCGGATATGCAGAGACAGAATATCCTGTCCTGCGCATACAATGCGGACTATTCGCAGCACGTGGCGGTTTCTGTGTGGGAAACGGAGTATTCCCAGCAGATGTTTGACATTTCCCGGGCGAGCACGGCAGATCGCCGGAGTCTTAGGCGGCAGACGGAAAACAATTCACTGTATAACGTCAGCGGATACAGGACCCAGGATGCCGAATGGCAGACGGTGGGGGAGCGATACTGGCTCTATTCCCATTACCTGATTACAACAGGCGGGGAGACGATTGGACGAGGGCTTAGGTACCTGACCATTCATAACGGGCAGTATGTGGCCCTCGACTGGCAGATCGGAAGCGGACGGTTTTCAAACCGGGACCTTGCAAGCTTCAAGACGCAGGTGCGGGGTCTTACCTTCACCAGGGAGATGGAGGAGCCGATGAAAGCTGTGCGTCTTGAGGCAGAACTGCCGACAGAGACGAACCGATCATTGATCACCATCTCGGGGACGGCAACGCCCGGGGCAACGTTGACCCTTGAGGTTGAAAACGAGCGGATGAACCGCCGGACCGTTGGGGAAACGACGGCCGGGGCAAAGGGATCCTTTAAACTTGAATATGTGCTCGAATATGAAGGGGAATCGGAGCTGATTCTGCATGCGCATGCAGAGGAGATGATCGACAGCACCCTGACCGGCTGGATCACATATAATTCAAAGACGCTGCCGGTGTCCGGCATTGAGGAGAATCAGACGACCACCGAGGATACGGTGATTCTCACGGGCAAGACGCTGGCAGGGGCACAGCTGCAGCTTGTGACGCCCTTTGGCCTCAGCAAGAAGCGGGCGGGGAATGATGGCAGCTTCTCCTTTGAACTCAACACAAAGGAGGAAGGGACGTACGAATATACCCTGCTCCTTGAAAAGAGCGGGTATGTGCAGCGCCGGGTTCCCTTTGTCATTGTGCGGATTAAAACGGATGATCAGCAAAAGGCCGATATTCGCAAGTCAGCGGTCAAGATTGCCTATAAGGACCTGCAAAAAGGTCTTGAGAGCAACAATGGCAAGATCATGAATCTCTATGGTCTGGTGACGGAGGTCAGCTCAGGCGGGGATCTTACCTACATTCGGATGCAGTACAGCAAGACCAGCGGCGGAAAGTGGATCAATCCGGTGATTCTGGTCAGTGAAACGCCCGAAGAGGTAAAAGCTGGCGAGTTTATCTCGGTGGTTGCCGAGGTAGACGGAATCTATGAGGAACAGGACAGTGCGGGCAATGATATCAATGTTCCGCGCCTGAATCTTCTGTTTATTGACCGTGTGGAATAAAGAATCGAGGATAGAATATGGGTGACTCTGCGCAGGACAACAAAAGAGAGTATCTGGAGGGGACAAGGGACGGCATTCCCATTGCCCTCGGATACTTTGCCGTTGCATTTTCCCTGGGCATCGCAGCCAGGAACATCGGCATGACGCCGTTCCAGGGATTTCTGGCCAGCTTTCTCAACATGGCCTCCGCCGGCGAACATGCAGGCTTTACCAGCATTGGGGCACATGCCACCTACTTTGAAATTGCCATGGTGACATTGATTGCCAACGCCCGGTATCTGCTTATGAGCTGTTCGCTGTCCCAGAAGTATCCGGAGCGGCTGCCGTTTTACCACCGGCTGCTGTCCGGATTCGGCATTACGGATGAGCTCTTTGGCATCTGTATTGCCCGGCCGGGATGGCTCAATCCCTTTTATCTGTATGGCGCGTTCCTGATTTCGGCGCTGGCCTGGTCAAGCGGAACGGCACTGGGAATCGTGATGGGCAACATGCTGCCGGCGCGTGTGGTCAGCGCACTGAGCGTCGCGCTTTTTGGCATGTTCCTTGCGGTCATTATTCCTCCGGCAAAGAAAAACAGAGTCATTGCGGCTCTGATTCTGATCTCTTTTGCCTTGTCCCTTCTCTGCGGGTATCTGCCTTTCATTTCAGGACTGACGGCAGGAACGAGGACCATCATCCTGACGATCCTGATTGCGGGCGGCGCCGCCCTGATGTTCCCCGTTGACGCGGCACAGGAGGCGTAGTATGCAGAGAAACATGTATATCTATATATTTGTCATGGCCGGTGTCAGTTACCTGATTCGCGTGCTGCCGCTGACCCTGATTCGGAAGCCGATCACCAATCGTTTTCTTCGGTCCTTCCTTTACTACGTCCCCTATGTGACCCTGGCGGTCATGACCTTCCCGGCCATGGTGGAGGCGACGCAGTCGCCGATTGCCGGTGGGCTTGCGCTGATCCTTGGAATCATCCTGGCGGCAGCGGGGCTGGGACTGTTTGGTGTGGCAGCTTCCTGCTGCATCCTTGTCTTTATCCTTGAATGGTTTCTGTAAAACAAGAAAGAGAGTGGAACTATGTGTGGAATTGTCGGATATGTCGGTCATCGTCAGGCGGCACCGATTTTGCTTGAGGGCCTCAGAAAGCTTGAATACCGCGGTTATGATTCTGCCGGTGTTGCCGTATACAATGACAACGAGATCATTACAGTAAAGGCCAAGGGACGCCTTCAGCGTCTTTTTGACAAGACGGATGATGGGAAGACGGTGGTGGGCACCTGCGGCATCGGGCATACGAGATGGGCGACTCACGGGGAGCCCTCCGAAATCAATGCACATCCACATATGTCGGATGACGGCAATGTGGTGGGCGTCCATAATGGTATCATTGAGAATTATCAGGAGCTGCGGGAAAAGCTTCTGCGAAAGGGGTATAAGTTTTATTCGACGACGGATACCGAGGTCGCGATAAAGCTGGTCGACTACTACTACAAGAAGTACGGACTTGGACCTGTGGATGCCATTAACCGTTCTATGGTACGTATCCGAGGCAGCTATGCGCTTTCCCTGATGTTCAGGGACTGCCCCGGGGAAATCTGGGTGGCCCGCAAGGACAGCCCCATGATCATCGGCATCGGGAACGGGGAAAACTTCATTGCCTCGGATATCCCGGCGATTCTCAGTGAAACCCGGAATGTCTACTATATCGGAAATCTTGAGATCGGGCGGCTGACGGATTCCTCCATCACGTTTTACAATCTTGATGGAGATGTGATTGAGCATGAACCGGTGACCATTGAATGGGATGCGGAGGCGGCGGAAAAGGGCGGCTTTGAGCATTACATGCTCAAGGAAATTCATGAGCAGCCAACGGCGATTTCGGAAACCATGATGGCCTATCTCCATGAAAACGAGATCCGTCTTGGCGATGTTCCGGAAAGCCTGCTGCGCGATACGCAGCGGATCGCGATTGTCGGCTGCGGCTCAGCGTATCACGTGGGCCTGGCCGGTCGTGCTGTTCTCGAGGACCTGACGGGCATTCCGGTGGATGTGGAGCTGGCCTCCGAGTTTCGTTATCGGAATCCGAAGCTTGCACCCAACACGCTGGTCATTGTGATCACCCAGTCGGGAGAGACCGCCGACACACTTGCAGCGCTGCGCCTTTCTAAGGAGCGGGGCGTTCCGGTTCTGGCCATTGTCAATGTGGTGGGCTCCTCCATTGCACGCGAGAGCGACTATTGCCTGTATACGCATGCAGGCCCCGAGATTTCGGTCGCCACAACCAAGGCATACAGCACCCAGCTGATTGTCCTCTATCTGCTGGCCATGCAGATGGGCAAGGTCCGCGGCTGCCTTGCAGCGGAGCAGGTAAACAAAATGCTCCTGGATCTGCAGGCGCTTCCGGGTCAGATCTCACGTCTGCTTGAGGATAAGGAACGCATTCAGTGGTTTGCCAGCAAGTTCTCAAATGCCAGGGACATCTTCTTCATTGGCCGTGGCCTCGATTATGCGATCAGCATGGAGGGAAGCCTCAAGCTCAAGGAAATCAGTTACATCCATTCCGAGGCCTATGCGGCGGGCGAACTTAAGCACGGCACCATCTCCCTGATTGAGGATGGCACACTGGTCGTCGGCATACTGACGCAGCAGGCGCTGTTTGAAAAGACACTGTCGAACATGGTCGAGGTCAAGAGCCGTGGAGCCTATCTCATGGCCGTCACCAGCTATGGCAATTACAGCATTGAGGATACGGCCAATTTCTGCGTGTACATTCCGCGCACGGATGAGCACTTCATGACCAGCCTCGCTGTGATTCCGCTCCAGCTTCTGGCCTACTACATCAGTGTTTCCAAAGGACTGAATGTGGATAAGCCGAGAAACCTTGCAAAGAGCGTTACGGTGGAATAAACAAATCGCCTGTCGGAGCACTGCCCGACAGGCGATTTTTATGCAGTTTCTTTCTTGCCCCGACGGGACTGGATGGACTCCATAAGCCTTGAGACCGGGCTCATGGCAAAGCCGTTCTGGACTGCGGAGTCAAGGAAGGCACCGATGACCCGGCTGATCTTAAGCCAGCTGGCCTTGTCCACATTCTGGAACGAGGAGAGGAATTCCATCGGGTGTTCTCTCAGGTTTTTCACAAAGTCCTGACCGAAGGACTGTGCGTTGGTGGAGGAGAGAATGTCAAAGAGCGTATCCACAAAGACGGTGCGATCCTCCATATTGACCTCCGACAGCCAGCGCTCAAAGACGCTTTCAAAGTATTTGCTGTCTGAATTGCGCTCGGGAAGGGTATCAAAGTGGGTGCAGGTGATGGACCAGGAATAGGGGTCATGCTGATAGATGCTGATGTTGCCTGACTTGAGGACGGTCTGGACAGAGGGGTGGCACATCAGCATGGCAATGATGGAGGATTCGGGAACGAGGGTATGAATCCGGTTTTCGATTTCGGCATACTCCGCGCTTGTAAACAGCTTTTCGTTTTGGCCGGGACCGTCAAAGTTATATACGTCGGTGATGCGCGCCCTGATCTCCGGGCTGGCCGTTGCAGCTGCATATACGGCGAGATTCCCGCCCTTGGAATGCCCGGTGAGGATGATGGGAATGCCGGGATAGTCGGAAGCCAGCCTGGACAGATATTCGGCAGCGCGCCGCTGAGCGGCAACTTCCGGAGTACAGGCCAGCTTGAAATCCTCACGCCAGCCGACCAGCGTGCAGTCGGTTCCACGGAAAGCGATGACAAGCTTATCCGGTAAATGGAACGTGATGGCGGCAAACTGCTCCTCAGCAGCGGCATCCAGGCTCTGAACGAAATCCGTCACCGGAAGCTGGCCGAAACGAACGCTGTCTTTGGCAATCGGGAGCATCTTAAGATCGTGCTCTGCTGTGAACGAGGTGGAATATTTGTATTCCTTGATACGGGAATACAGGGACTGGAGGAAGGCGATTTCACCTTCTTGCCAGATGTATTCCCAGCGGATATAGGTCAGCTGAGCGAAAACCAGTGCATCTACCGCATTAAGCGGATCCAGTGTGAAGGGAAGGTCGCCGCGCCAGGTGAGGTAATCCAGCATGTTTGTCATAGGCCAAAGCTCCTTTGTGTTTTGGGAATCTGTCCTGTATTTTACCATGTTTCGGGCTGCATACAAAAGACTTTCGCAAAAAAAGCAATGAGAGGGGGAAATAGAGATGAAGATCTTCCGCGTACTTGTCCTGCTTCTTATCGGCCTTTCCACGGCATGTGCCGAAAGCGGACGGATGACGGTCTATGAAACCCTCCTGCATCGCCTTGGCAGCGAACCGGTTCCCGAAACGCTGTTTGTCATGGAGGATGATGCATATGTCCCCTTTGTCGATCTTGCCATTGTCAAAGACCTCTATCCGGAAAAGGACTTTCGTTTTGAGGAGAACCGCCTGACCTGCGAAGCCGATGAAGGCTTTTTTCTCTTTGATCCGGATACCAACACCGTGACGCAGCATCTCTTTGATGTGACGGCCCCTTTGTCTGAAGGACATGCCTTTGGACTGCATCTTGAAAACGTCGAAACCCTTCCGGGGACGGATGTCACCTATGATCTCTCGTCATATGGCTACAGGCTGATTCCGGCAGGAACCGGGCTGCTTGTCCCGGTTACGGTCGTATCTGCACTCATTGCGGAGGCATACAACGATATGCTCTTTACGGATGGCCGTGCGCTCTACTTTGCAACCATCCATGATGTGGCTACGGAGCAGTACAAAAAGCAGTATGATCGCACGATCCTGCCGCTGCTTACCAAAGGTCCCTGGAAAGAGGCGGTGTCTGATCGGAATCTGGCAAGAGCGAACTATCATGCCCTCTGTTTTCGTATGGACTATGCATATGGCTACCGGGAGCGATGGCCGGAATCATTTGACCGGTATCTGCAGGACAATTATCCGGATGTACGGCAGGAGCTTTTGGACGGCGATCCCATGAGCGTCATGCGGGGCCTCAATGCGCTTATCTATCGCTGTGTCGATGACATTCATACGACAACCGGCGATATGCCGCCATGGTTTTCAAAGCTCCCGAGGAAAACGCAAAATGAGCTTACCAGGGCAGAAGGACCAGGCCGAACCGCGGACAGGGAGGCCAGATGGGAAAAATATACAAAGCTCCGTGCAGGAAAGATTCGCGGCGCACGTCCGTCAAAGCGGCTTGAACATCTTCGGTATTATAAGGACATGGCGGTCATCACCTGGGATGAATTTACCATGGATATTGATTACTGGGACAGTTATATGCCCGGCGATCCCGTGAATGTCAAGGATACCCTGGGTTTCCTGTATCGCTCCTTTGAGGACATAAAGAAGCATCCTGAGGTAAGCATCATTGTGATGGATCTGACCTGCAACTATGGAGGGATCACGGATGGTGGCCTTTATGCCATGGGCATGATGAAGTCGGAGTTTCATGCAGAGCTTCGCTCCTCACTTACGGGAGCAAGGCGAACTGAAACATACAGGGCAGATACCAACCTGGATGGAACCGTGGATGAACGGGACGGTTTTGAGAACCTTTACCGGTTCTATATCCTCATCTCAGATGCCAGCTTTTCCTGCGGAAATCTTCTTCCGGCAATTGCAAAGGAACAGGGAGCAGCGATGATTGCGGGCATGCCCAGTGCGGGAGGTGGATGCTCCATCTATATCATGAAGGATCTGTATGGGACAACGGTGGGCTATTCGGGCACCTGGGCAGGCTATACGGTGAACCGGGAAGGGAAAGCACGGTCAAATGATGAGGGTGTCATCCCGGATATCTTCCTTGACAGCGATGTCTGGTATGATGATGCAAAACTGAGAGAGGCACTGGTGTCGGGGATGGTTGCCAATCCATAATGCCCATGGGTGGGAATCATCATGAATGCTTCCCTTCATACAAAGAGCATTTCTGTGGAGTTTGTCAGGTGACGAGCACTGACAAAAGCCACTACGCTGAAAGACCAAGCTGCTCGTCAGTGGAGGCACGATCAGGGGACTCTAAGCAAAGGGAATACGTGTACATACTTTGGTTTGTTTTTTGCCTTTCTCTTTCGGATATGTTATACTTTAGAAGTTGTCGCCAAAATTGAATGTACTCAAAGCGGGCCTCAAACCGGAAAAGGTTCCTGCATACAGGTCAGGAGATGGATGTTGACCATGCGCATGACCTGTCCGGTATATGGAGTGCATCTGATACATATCAGCGAAATGAGAAAAGAGCAATCGAATGATAAAGTTAAAAAGAGAAGTTGCACTACTGCAGATGCAGGCAAGCATACCCAAGAAGATCATCATCTCCTCTCTGATCATGCTTGTGCTGGCGGCTGCAGTCATTGGCTTTGCCATCCCCAATCCAAACATGATCCTGATCGTCGGCCTGGTGCTGTGCTCGGCGATGTTTGGATACGTCGGCGGATTCACGGCAGCGGCCATCATGCTGCTATATACACTGTATTTTTTCTCCACAGGTCACACATTTGTGCACTTTACGCCGGAAAACCTGCAAAAGGTGGCAGTCTCACTGATCGGAATCGCGGCAGATATGACACTGGTCTGCGGGCTCAAGCGTGAGGAGATCCGAAAATTTAAGAATCTGTCGGAGCTGAGAGCATCTGTCTCAGCGCTCCTTGACAATATGCCGGCGCTGACCTTTTCCAAGGACGCGGAGACAGGAGTCTACCTGGCCTGTAACCAGGCGTTTGCTGAGTATGCCCACAAGAAGACGCCGGAAGGAGTGGTCGGCCTCACGGATGCTGAGATCTTTGATCCGGTAACCGCCGCGCATTTTGTTCAGGATGATCGCATGGCCCTTTCCATGAATGAACCGTACATGTTCTATGAGGACGTGCCGGATGCCGCTGGCAATCAGCGGCAGTTTCAGACGACAAAGCTGAAATTCATCGATGGAACCGGACGACTTTGTACCCTTGGCATGTGCCAGGATGTCACGGATTTTGTGCGCGTTCAGCGGGAAAATGCCACGACGAAAGAGGCCTATGAGAAGGCACGCAGCAGCGGAAAGATCTATTCGAGTATTGCACAGACGCTGGCAAAGAACTATACGGATCTGTTCTACGTCGATCTTAACACGGATGAGTTTATTGAATACCGGACGGACATGGGTCAGGATACCATGATCGAGAAGCGCCGTGGCTGGCATTTCTTTGACGAGTGTCGGAACGAAGCGGAGCTTTATGTGCATCCGGATGACCGGGAGATGTTCCTTAACAGCATGGACCGGCGGAGACTGCTTGAAGAGCTTGACAAACATCAGCTGTTTAAAATGACGTATCGTTTGCTTGGCGAAACAAAGTCAACGTATTACAGCATGAATGTAACACGGCAGAGCAGCGAGGAAAACTGTATCGTCGTCGCTGTTTCGGATGTGGATAAGCAGGTCAGAGAGCGCAAAGCTGCAGAGCGGATGAAAGAGGAACACCTCGCCTATTCCCGCATCAATGCGCTGACAGGGGATTTTATCGGGGTATATGTTGTTGATCCGGAAAGTGGAAATTACCGGGAATACAGCACTACGACAAGGTTTAAGAGCCTGGACATCCCCAAGGAAGGGGAGGACTTCTTCGCCATCGTCAGGGAGTATGCCCTGCGACTGGTATATCCGGAGGATCTTGAGCGCTTCCTTGCCCTGTTTACGAAGGAATCCATCGTATCTGCTGTCGAGGAGAGTGGATTCTTTGCCATCACCTACCGTGTCCTCAATAACGGGAAAGCCATGTATGCGAGACTCAAGGCGGTTATGGTTGAGGAGAAGCAGGGAATGCGCCTGGTTGTGGGCGTCAATGATATTGATGCACAGGTGCGCCAGGAGGAAGAGCATCAGAGAAAGCTGGCACAGGCACAGAATGAGGCCAATATTGATGCACTGACCGGTGTCAAAAACAAGCATGCGTATCTCAAAATGGAGGAGCAGATCAATCGGATGATTGGGCTTCACCATCAGTCGGAGTTTGCCATTGCAATTCTCGATGTCAACAATCTCAAAGAGGTCAATGACACGGATGGCCATAAGGCGGGGGATGAGTACCTTCGCAAGGCCAGCAGCATCATATGTCAAACCTTCAAGCACAGTCCCATGTACCGGGTCGGTGGAGATGAATTCGCGGTGCTCCTGCAGGGAAAGGATTATGACTGCCTCGAAGAGCTGGTCGGAAAGATGAAGGACCACAATGTGAGAGCCAGAGAAAACGGCGGTATCGTGATCGCCTGCGGTATCGGCAAGTTCAAAAACGATGCCAGTGTGGCTGCAGTATTCGAGCGTGCAGATGAAAGCATGTACGAGAATAAGAGAGCACTCAAGGCAGGCGAGTTCCGGTGATCGAAAAAAGCAGAGCGTTGCTCTGCTTTTTTTCGGATCAGATTCCGCTGAGAAGATGATTCCCTCATGATCCCGAAACCGGACTTTCTTATCCGAGAAATTGGCTTGTTGGCGCAGCAAACCGTTTGTCAGGTAACGAGCACTGATCAAAGCTGCTACGCCGAAAGACCAAGTTGCTCGTCAGAGGCGGATATGATACAATTGCATTGCCAGCACGGGAAACCGCCGAAATGAAAAGAAACAAGAGGTAGGGCAGAGAAGCAGAGCGATGCCCATCGCGTAAGCGATAGCGAAGCAGATATCTGACACAACTGCCCCGCAAATCAACAGATCCTGGTATACATGCAGGGGAGGTTCACATGAGCGAATTTATTACG
>JAFUZM010000403.1 GCA_017476605.1 Clostridia bacterium | reverse complement strand
GATCATCTTTGGGGCTAAAGTGTGATCCGTCCGTCACCTTGGAGCAAACTTCGCCCAGAGTTGCCTCTGTAGCAAAAGCCATGTGAACTGAGAACCACTGACCAAAGAGCGATTGTAGCTGCTGCTCTAAATTATCGTTTACATCCCAAAGGAGGATCAGCCATGTACACCGAGGCCAGTTATGAGAACAGCCTGATCGAACTGTTTGAGGGGATGGGGTACACTCACCTCTATGGACCGGATATTGTCCGGGATTACCATAGCCCTCTTTATGAAGCTGAGCTGGAAAACGCGCTGCGGCGCCTGAATCCTTCCTTGCCTACAGCAGCAATCGAGGATGCCCTGGACAAACTGCACAACTTCGAAAACGGTTCGCTGGAACAGAAAAATTCGGTGTTCATGGATTATCTTCAGAACGGGATCGAAGTACGGTTCGTGGAGACAGGTGAAGAACGGTCGGATGTTATCTATCTGGCGGATTACAGGAATCCGGAGAATAACTCCTTTATCATCGCCAACCAGTGGACTTTCGTGGAAAATAGCAACAAGCGGCCGGACCTGATTATCTTCTTGAACGGTTTGCCTGTTGTGCTGATGGAGCTGAAGTCACCGACCAGGGAACAGACGGACGTTTCCGAAGCGTATGCGCAGCTTCGCAACTATATGCATGAGATTCCTTCCATGTTCATCTATAACGCCATTCTGGTGATGAGCGATCAGGCAACAAGCAAGGCTGGAACGATCACCTCCGGTGAGAATCGCTTTATGGAATGGAAAACGAAGGACGGGAGCTACGAAAACACCGCATATGCTCAATTCGATACGTTCTTTGAAGGGATGTTCATGAAGGAGCGATTGCTGGACATCATAAAGAATTTCATCTGCTATTGTGTGCAGGGGACGAAACGTTGGAAGGTGCTGGCGGGATATCATCAATATTTTGCGGTTCGAAAAGCTGTCGCCTCTGCTGTACGAGCAGCGGATGAGAAAGGCGATGGACGCGGCGGCGTATTCTGGCATACGCAGGGATCCGGGAAATCGTTGTCAATGGTCTTCTTCGCACATCTGCTGCAGGCGGTGATGGACAGTCCGACCATCGTGGTGATTACAGACCGTAATGACCTGGATAATCAGCTGTATAATCAGTTTGCGCTCTGCAAGGATTTTCTACGGCAGACGCCTGTTCAGGCTGAAAGCAGACCGCATTTGAAGTCACTACTCGATAATCGAAAGGCAAACGGTATCTTCTTTTCCACCATGCAGAAGTTCGAGGAATCGGATGATGCCCTCTCAGAACGGCGGAACATTATTGTGATGGCGGATGAGGCACATCGGGGGCAATATGGGCTGACAGAAAGAGTCAGGATGATTACCAATGCGGTAGGCCAGAAGATCGCAAAGCTGGTTCAAGGGATCGCGCGCATTATCCGAAACAGCCTGCCGAGGGCGACGTATGTTGGATTTACAGGGACACCTATTTCTCTGAAGGATCGGAGTACAAGGGAAGTCTTCGGCGACTACATAGACATCTATGATATGACCCAGGCAGTGGCGGACGGTGCAACCCGCCCGGTGTATTATGAAAGCAGGGTCATCAAATTAAAGCTCGATCCGGATGTGCTCAAACAAATTGACGATGAATACAAACGAATGCTGGAAGATGATGAAGCCGAGGAAGAAATCGTCAAAGCAAGCAAAAAGCGGCTGAGTAAAATGGAGACCTTGCTGGGAGATGATCATACCATTGATTCCCTGGTGAACGATATTTTGGACCACTATGAAAACTACAGGGAAAATCTTCTGACAGGAAAGGCTATGATCGTCGCTTATTCCAGACCAATTGCCATGAAGATTTATCAGCGCATTCTGCAGCTGCGTCCGGGGTGGACAGAAAAAGTAGCAGTCGTGATGACCGGAAACAACAAGGACCCGGAAGAATGGCATGAGATCATAGGAAACGACAAACATAAGGCGGATTTGGCGACAGCATTCAAGGATAATGAAAGCCCTTTGAAAATTGCTATCGTTGTAGATATGTGGCTGACAGGATTTGACGTTCCTTCTCTTGCCACCATGTATATCTACAAGCCAATGGTTGGACATAATCTGATGCAGGCCATTGCCAGGGTTAACCGCGTTTTTCAGGATAAAGAGGGCGGCCTGATTGTTGACTACATCGGGATCGCGGCCGCGCTGAAGCAGGCCATGAAGGAATATACATCCCGCGACCAGAAGAACTTTGGCGAAATGGATGTGGCGAAAATTGCCTACACGAAATTCGTCGAAAAAATGGAAGTCTGCCGCAACTACTTATATGGCTATGATTATTCAGATTTCTTTGGTGAATCGGATTTGAAACGGGCAAAGACCATCACCGGAGCAGTCAATCATATTATCGGCAAGGGCGAAGATGAAAAGAAATCTTATATCAAAGAAGCATATCTTCTGAAGCAGGCGCTTTCCTTATGTTCCGCACTGGTTTCCTATCATGAAAGGGCGGAAGCGGCATTCTTTGAAGCAAACAGAGTGCTGATTCTGCGGCTGATGGGAAGCGGGGGGCATCATCACCTGTCCCTAACAGAGATCAATAATCGAATCAATGAACTTCTGAAGCAAAGCATACAGAGTGAAGGCGTTGTTAATCTGTTCTCTGATATCAAAGAGCAATTCTCTTTGTTTGATCCAAAGCTGCTGGAAGAAATCTCCAAGATGAAGGAGAAGAATATCGCGGTAGAGATGCTGAAAAAGCTGCTGGCGGAGCAGGTGGCATTATATAAGCGGAACAATCTGGTCAAGTCTGAAGAATTCAGCGAAATGCTGCAAAAGGTGATGAACAGCTACATCAACGGCATGATCAGCAATGAGCAGGTGATCCAGGAATTGCTGGATCTGGCCAGGCGAATTCAGGCTGCCAGGCAACTGGGGCAGGATCTGGGGCTGACAGAAGAAGAACAGGCATTTTATGACGCGCTCACCAGGCCTGAGGCAATCAAGGATTTTTACAGGAATGACGAACTGGTAGCGATGACAAGGGAGCTGACGGAGACGCTTCGAAAAAGCAGAACCATCGACTGGGAGAAGCGGGAGGATGCCAGGGCAAGAATGCGTATGATGATCAAGAAGCTCTTAAAAAAGTACAAGTATCCGCCTGAAGGGATGGATGACGCGATGAAAACGGTTCTTGCACAATGCGAGATGTGGACGGATGAGGCACCGGTGATGAGAGAGTACCATTATCCAAAGGATATGGGATACTCTAATCTGAAAGTTGCAGAACGAGCCGAGACAGAAGATTTTTATACAGCTCAATAATCTGGCAAAGAGGGAGGGCGGTAACATGAGAGCACATGATTCGTTCCTATCAAAACTGCTGAAATTAGGTGAAACAGTGTTTTACATTCCAGTATTCCAACGTAATTATGATTGGGATACAGATAATTGTCAGCAACTATTCTCCGATCTCGAAACGATCGCCTTCTCTGGCAGAGAACATTTCATCGGAAATATTGTATATGTCTCTACGGGGACAGCAACCGAACAAAACTACAACATTATTGATGGTCAGCAGCGCATAACGAGCGTCATGCTTTTCATGAAGGCGTTGCACGATTTAACAGATGACACAAAATTAAAGAAGCAAATTAGAAATGGATATCTGCTTAGTTCCGATGATGAGGATGAAGTCAAAGTGAAACTCAAACAAGTGGAATCCGACAGTTCCATTTTTGAAAAGCTTATTCTTCACCGGGAGTTCAGGGAGGAAGATTATACCGATGCAGAAAAGCAAAGCAATATATATCGCAACTATTCATTTTTTAAGGAACGTATAACCGAGTCTCCAGTAGGCATTGCAGATCTTTATAATTCTGTGGCTCTTCTTGAAATAATTGATGTCCTGCTCACAACGGAAGACCCACAGGAAGTGTTTGAATCAATGAATTCCACAGGGAAGAATTTGACAAACACCGACCTCTTGAGAAATTATCTGCTCATGGCACTTCCTCATTCTACTCAGGAAAAACTATATAAGAAGTACTGGGCCAAGATTCAGAATAATGTTGGATCAAAAACTATGGAACAGTATATGGTTCACTATCTGATAATGAAACGAAAATCGGATAGTATTAATCTGCACCGGCGATCAGCAAAAGTCAACAAAAACAATTTATATGATTGTTATAAGCTTTACTTTCCAGCGGAAGAAAAGAAAGATAATGGTACAGAAAAACTACTATCTGATATGTACCGTTACTCTTCAGTGTATAGACGGATTGTAAATAACGATGAGATCAAAACGGAATTGGACAGAGCCATTCATGAACTGATTAATGAATTGAACGCGGATCAGGCAGCAATCTTTCTTCTTTATTTGCTGGATTATCAGGAGCAACATAATATTGGAGAAGATGAGATGCTTAAGGCAGTACGAGCGTGTATCTCCTATGTGTTCCGTCTAAGAATGTTTAAAGGGAGTATTTCCAGTCAGTTTTTTGCACTCGCCATTCAATACTTTGACCGCTGTGATGAATCAATGAGCTTTACTGATCGAGTATGGAAAGCGTTGACAAGTGGACAGGGGAGCTATCGCTTCCCGCGGGATCTGGAATTCCAGAATGCTTTTGAGACGAAGGACATGTATCTTGAATTCAAGCCTCCGTTTATCAGATACATATTGTATAAATACGAAAGAGCTCGAACAAAGGAAGTAGTGGAACCAGAAAACACAACGATAGAGCATATACTTCCGCGAGATTCTACACAGTGGCTCGAGCATCTTAAGTCCATTGCTGATAATGCTTATCCTGAATATATTCACAAGATTGGCAATCTTACACTAACCAAACTTAATTCAGAAATGTCGAACAATTCGTTTGCCGAGAAAAAGAAAATCTATGAAGTCTCCAACTATATGATTACTCGTGAATTATC
The DNA here is from genome assembly GCA_017476605.1 of Clostridia bacterium. GTDB lineage: Bacteria > Bacillota > Clostridia > Christensenellales > Aristaeellaceae > Ventricola. Next base: position 5,001 of record JAFUZM010000403.1, on the reverse strand, counting down.
TTCTGTGGATGACTGGAATAGCGATGAAATCCGCAAACGGTGTGCTCGTATGGCACAAGAAGCTGTATCAATTTGGAATCTCCCCAAAGAATACAACAGTGAAGAAGAGTCGGACGTTATTTTTAATATGGATGAGGAAACAGAACATTTGTTTGATACCTTGAGAGAGATGATCACGGGATTTGATTCATCTATAGTGGAAAACATTAATAAGCACTATATCAATTACAAGCGCCAGAAGAAAAACCTAATCAGCGTTATACCTAAACAGAATTATATCAGCGTCGTGCTGGCAGCAAAAAAGGAAGAGCTTTTTCCAAACGAAAAGCTTGAAGATGTAAGTTATAAAGGCCATCTTGGCAATGGCGATACAATGATGCGCTTGGAATCTGAGGATGACATCTGGCAACTGCTTGAATATATTGAACAAATCGACCAAGATATCGGAGTAGCCGAGGATCTAATGCAAAATTGCCTTAAACAGATCAAAGCACATGTGGGATCTGAACTCAAGAAGATCACAAAGAAAGCATACCGAACACAGGATTATGAGAACGGATATGTGTTCTGCACATCAAAATCATACGGACAGGGAAATCGAAAAAGATACTGGTATGCTTATCGCAGAGAGTTGATCAACAAGATCAATCAGTGTGCAAACCGTTATGTTGTATTTGGCTGCGGAGGAACAGATGAAATTCTTGTTGTGCCGCAGGAGGCAATGGAGGCAGTGTTGGAAAAGATGAATTACTCATCAGACTTACAGGGCCAGCCCAAATACTGGCATGTTGTATTATTCAGAGATCGCGACGGGAAAATGACACAGCTTCTCTCAAAACCAATTGTGCAAGAGATCGATATGGAACAATACATAATACGCTGAGTATAACGTACCCGGAATGAAGGTCAGCATTCCAGTAATCAAAGTATTTTGCAGTGAAGAATAATTGGAGAAAAACATGAGGATTGAGTTTGAAAGCTTAAAGGAAATCAAGGAGTTTGTTCTGATGGTAGACATTTATCATCTGTGCGTCAAACAAGAGGAATGGGGCGGTTTAGGATATATCATAACCGACAAGTATTTTGATTCAGAATCCAAAACAGAAGAAAGAATTGCTGAACCAAGAGAATCAAGAATTATCAAAAGAAATGGTGATTGGATTATATTGACACCATATAGCAGGCAGCTTAGTTGGCTGTTTGCAATTCTCTCTCGTTTTGTTGAATACAATACTGAGAAACTAGATGCCGGCTCTTTCTTGGATGGTTTCCATATCGGATGCGAGGGCTATTATATTATCAACCCTGATCATAGTGCTAAAGAGTTGATGATTTTTATCATTGATGGCATACAGCGCTTGACGGACGCTAGTTTTCGTGGAGCTGAAAGCAAGGAACAATAACCAATGATTTGAGAACAGATGGGCAATTGTTATGATAAAGGTTGGTAGGACGATATCTGCACGGAAAAAAGAGGAGACGATGATTGACAATGCGTTACAGAATACACCCCAAAACCGGAGACCGGATCAGCGAGATCGGCATGGGATCCGCGTATCTGTATGAGGCGGAGCATGACGAGGCGATTGCCGCACTGCGGACGGCGTACGAAGGCGGGATCAACTATTTTGATCTGGCGGCCGGGGATGGGCTGGCCTTTACCCTGTGGGGAGAAGCACTGGCGGATGTCCGGAAGCAGGTCCTGTATCAGATTCACTTCGGAGCAGACTATTCCAAGGGTACCTATGGCTGGTCGCTGGATCTGGAGACCGTGAAGCGGTCCATGGACTGGCAACTGAGGGAACTGAAAACGGATTATATCGATTACGGCTTCATACACTGCCAGGATGAGGCGGCGGACTGGGAGACGTATCAGAAGAACGGAGTGTACCGGTATATCCGTTCTCTGCAGGAGCAGGGCGTGGTGCGGCATCTGGGGCTGTCTTCCCACACGCCGGCGGTGATTCAGCGGATTCTTGATGAAGTGCCGGTGGACATGCTGATGTTCTCTATCAATCCGGCGTATGATTACGGCCATGGGGAGTTTGCCAACGGAGGTGTGGACGAGCGGGCGGAAGTGTATCGCCGGTGCCAGAAGGACGGAATCCGGATTTCCGTGATGAAACCCTTCTCCGGCGGGCAGATGCTGGACGCGGCAGGGTCTCCGTTCGGGCAGGCGCTGACGCCGTATCAGTGCATCCGGTATGCCTTGGACAAGCCCGGGGTGATGACGGTGCTGCCCGGGGTCCAGAGCGTGGCGGAGGTGAAGACACTTCTGGCCTATGAACAGGCGACGGAGGAAGAGACGGATTACAGCGTGATTGCATCGTTTGCCCCAATTGAGGCGACAGGGAAGTGCGTGTACTGTAATCACTGCAAGCCCTGCCCGCAGGGACTGGACATTGGGCTGATCAACAAGTATTATGACCTGGCCCGGGCTGGGGACGCGCTGGCGGTGGAGCATTACCGGACGCTGGAAAAGACCGCCGCGGACTGTGTGCACTGCGGGCATTGTGATCGGCGGTGCCCGTTCGGCGTGAAACAGAGCGACAGGATGCGGGAGATCGCTCGATACATGGATGTCCGTTGAGAAACAAGGTAGTTGAACAATTGGAGAGCACGAAGATTGTCATTACCCTAAAGCTACCCTAAAATACCCTAAAGCCGGAAGAACGAGAATGGAGGCACAAATGATGCAGGTAACAGAATTGACCCTGAAGAGCTGGAAGACATCAACGGAGGGGCAGTTCTTTGACAGAAAGTCTGGAAGACTTGCTCCAAAGGACTTGGCGTCACATATTTCTGCGTTCGCTAATGCCTCAGGTGGGATAATTATCCTTGGCATTGAAGATGATGGAAGGATTACAGGAGTGAATCAGGAACAGGAAAACCAGCTTCGACAAGCGGGGATTACATACCTGGACTTACTCCCGGAGTTTGACGTGGATTCGGCGGAGACAAAAGAAGGGGAGCGTTTGCTTGTTGTTTCTGTCCAGCCCAGCCATAATATGATCGTTAAGACAAAAACAGGAGATGCATATCTGCGGGTAGGAGATCAGAGCAGAAAGCTCAGTGCAACACAGCTGATGGAGTTGGAGTATGCCAGAGGAACCAGGAGCTTTGAAACAACGATCGTTGAGGATGCAACGATACAGGATCTGGATTATGCTCTGATGGAAGAGTATGCACAGAAGCTGGAGCCAGTTGTGAGCGAACCAATGGAGTTGTTGCGTGGTCGTGGCTTGATTCGTAACACGAATGGCGAGGATAGAATAACGGTTGCTGGCGTGCTGCTTTTTTCGAAAACCCCTTCTCGTTTTCTACCGTCAGCCAGAGTACGTTTCCTTCGGTATGAGGGAGTAAACGCGGGCGTCGGAACATCCTTTAATCTGGTAAAGGATGTCACCCTGGAGAAACCGCTGCCGCTTTTGTTGCGCGATGGACAATCGCTTCTGGAGTCACAGATGCGGGAATTTCAGCATTTGAGCAGAGAAGGCATTTTCGTTAAGATTCCAGAATACCCTCCATTTACATGGCTGGAAGGCCTTGTAAATGCAGTAACGCATCGTGATTACTCGATCCAGGGGGATTACGCAAGAATATCAATGTACGATGATCGGATTGAATTTTCAAGTCCCGGATCTTTACCTAACATTGTAACGGTTGACAATATCCAAACAACGAGATTCTCCAGAAATCCGATGATTGCACGAGTATTAAGTGATTTCGGTTGGGTGCGCGAATTAAACGAAGGCGTTAAACGAATCTACCGGGATATGAGCAGCTATTTCCTTGAGCCGCCTGTGTATGAGGTATTGAATCGTAATACAGTCAGACTTACCCTTAAAAATAATATTGCCGCAAGATCGGTTAGAAGGCTTGAATCAAGCATTGCATCGCTGAGCCAACAGTGGGATGTTATGAGTTCTCTTGAGAGAGAAATAATCTACTATATTTCAAATGTGTATAAATGCACACCGAAGCAGCTGATGGAACTGACGGGCAAAACGCGTCCCACATTGAACAAACATATCAAAAAACTTTCGGAGAGAGGTATTATAAGAGAGCATTCTGCTTCTCCGAGCGATCCTACGAAGTACTATGAATTGGCTGCTACCCTAAAGACACCCTAAAATACCCTAAAGCTGGATGCCATAAATAAAATCCCGGCCAGATGGCCGGGATGAGGATCAGGATTCCAGGGAGTGTTGATCGGCTGCTGACTTCAGATATGATTCCGGGTCACCTTCCGTGATCAGTTCCACGTAGGCGGCCGGATCGTTGTAGATCAGGAAATCCAGCTCAGAGTGGTGAAACAGGTTTTCCGCATATTTGGCTTCGATGCTGTCACAGTCGATCAGGATGAGATCGCCGGAAGCAAGCTGGGCGATGACGCAGCCGGAATCCATGTCATAGGTGGCGAAAGTGATCTTCATGATGATGTCCTCCTTCTTTGTCGTTCAGTCTACGGATGGAGAACATGAAAACAGCGATTTCTCAACAGCCGGGTGATAGGGGGATGTCCCAACCAATGCCCCAACCAGCGGAAAAACAGATCAGGACGGAACAGGTCAGGACGGGACGATATGGTCAAAATGGTTTCAGGATAGACACCGCTTCATACAGGATCGGACGATACGGGACGGTATGGACAGGACGGCTCGTCTTCAAGTCCTGTTTCCCGCACCGACCGAATTCATATCCAAACCACCCACGCCTTTGCTTTCCGCTTCCTTCAGGGCTCCAAAGGTGATGGTTTTCATTCCTTCCTTAAAACGGAATGTGATCATAAGCTTATCCATCATACAAGCTTCCTGTATAATACAAACTGACCGGTGAGGAGGCGGTCGATTGAAAAGGAAGGTACCCCGTAGTAAGATAGGCACGCTGACGCCCAAGTTAGCGAACCTAAAAAACAGGAGGTACCCGAGATGAATAATACCCACAACGACAAGATTGCGCAAGTCACAAATGAGACAATGGTGATCGGGATCGATATTG
>JAFUZM010000402.1 GCA_017476605.1 Clostridia bacterium | reverse complement strand
TTCGAAAGAAGTAAGACCCCTGAGAGACGATCAGGTAGATAGGTCATCGGTGGAAGGCCAGTAATGGTTGGAGCTTGGTGATACTAATCGGTCGAGGACTTGATCTAAAGAGACCAAGGAAGAGACTGGTGAGCAAGATGGTTGAAGTTTGGATGTGCGGTTTTCAGGGTACGCGCGAGATAAAGAAGGAAGCGCGCGATGTGCGGAGGCTCCCCAAGAAACGGCAGCGGCGGATATAAATGGACGTCGTGGAGACCAGGAGGAGAGGGACTGCGCAGACCCTTCATAGAATTCCGGTGGCAATAGCGAAAGGGATCCACCTGTTCCCATACCGAACACAGAAGTTAAGCCTTTCAGCGCCGATGGTACTTGGCTGGAGACGGCCCGGGAGAGTAGGACGTTGCCGGATCCAAGAGTAAACAGCTTTGAATTTTCAAGGCTGTTTATTTTTTTGCTTTATCGGGCTCATCAAGTATTCTATGAAAACCTCAGGAAATTCGCTTAAAACATATTGAGAAAAGGCTGTTTCTGTGCTATATTCTGTATCTGCGTTGAACTTTTCCTGCATAACGAGAGAGGGTCTCAATACGGAAAGAGGCAGCTGAGAATGCAGTACGCGCTGCTGAACGCCGCAATTAGTGGCAGACTTGTGCTTTTTCTTGCCAATAGATAGATGACGCGATGCGGGAAACAGTTTGTGTAATTGAAGCAGCTACGTCCAAATGTCAGATGCAATGGTAAAGGACATTCTCTTTTTGGAAAGAACCAGAAAGCATCGACGACACAGGACTTACGAAGGAGATGGAAAAGTTTATGAAATTAGGAATCGTAGGACTCCCGAATGTTGGGAAATCAACATTGTTTAATGCAATCACAAAGGCGGGTGCAGAGGCGGCAAACTATCCGTTTTGCACCATCGAACCGAATACAGGTGTCGTTGCTGTTCCGGATGAACGCCTGGATGAACTTGCAAAGATGTATTCCCCCAAAAAGAAAACACCGGCTGTCATTGAATTTGTGGATATTGCAGGTCTTGTAAAGGGAGCCAGCCATGGTGAGGGCCTTGGGAACAAGTTCCTTTCGCATATTCGTGAATGCGAGGCCATTGTACATGTTGTCCGCTGCTTTGAGGATCCGGACATCATCCGCCATGCGGACAGTACAGATCCGAAGCACGACATTGAAACCATCAACCTTGAGCTGATTGCAGCAGATCGCGAGACGGTTGCAAAGCGCGCTGAAAAAGCGACAAAGCTTCTTAAGAGCGGTGAAAAACGTGTACAGGAAGAGGCAGCCTTGGGAGAGAAGCTGCTTGCGCATCTGGATAATCTCGAGCCGGTTCGTACATGCGAACTCACTGAACGTGAACAGGAGATTGCGAAGGAGTGGTTCCTGCTCACGACAAAGCCTGTCATTTATGCCTGCAATATAAAGGAAGATGATCTTGGGAAACCGGAGGATGAACTTCCAGGCATTGCAGCTGTTCGTGAGATTGCAGCAGCAGAAAATGCAAAGGTGCTTGTGATCTCCTCTAAAATTGAAGAGGATATCGCGCAGATGGACGAGGAAGAAAAGCAGATGTTCCTTGAAGAGATGGGCATCGGAAAGAGCGGACTGGATCGCCTGATCTCCGAGTGCTATGATCTTCTTGGCCTGATTTCCTTCCTGACGGCAGGCCAGGATGAGTGCCGTGCATGGACCATCCGAAAGGGAACCAAAGCACCGCAGGCAGCCGGCAAGATTCATACAGACTTTGAACGTGGCTTTATCCGCGCTGAAATCGTCTCCTTCCCGGATCTTATGCGTGAGGGAAGCATGACCGCCTGTCGCGAAAAGGGACTCATCCGCAGTGAAGGAAAAGAATACGTTATGCAGGATGGCGATGTGACGCTGTTCCGCTTTAATGTCTGATAAAACAGCAGCGTCACGATCAAGCGGTGGCGCTGTTTATTTAAAAGGGGGAGCAAATGGAATGAGAACAAGCCGATGGACAATTTTACTCAGCCTTCTGTTTATTCTGTTGGTCATTCCGTTCTTTCTTGGCGCACCGGGTGCCCATCCGGCCACAGATGATTTCACCTTTGCTCTTTATACGCATCGGACTTTCGTAAAAACGGGAAGCCTTCTGCATGTGATCAAGGATGCGCTCAGCTATACACTGAGAACCTATCGGGACTGGCAGGGAACCATGACAGGAATTTTTGTCATGGCACTGAATCCGGCCGTGTTCTCCCTTCCTCATTATTGGATACACGTTCCCATTCTCCTGCTGCTGCGCCTTGTTGCCTATGCTCTGTTCCTTCGCCATTTCCTTTCCGTGCGCATGGGGCTTTCCTCATCCGCGTGGAAGAGCATTTATTTTGTTCTTGCGACAATCTCCCTGGTGTTTTTACCGGATATGGTAGAGGGAATCTACTGGTTTAATGGCGCGTGGTTCTATACCGGTACAGAGGCAATTGCGCTACTGACACTGACGCTTTGTGATCATGTGGCCGATTCAAGAGCCAATGACCGGCATCATATCAAGTCAGTTTGCTGCTTCCTTCTTCTGCTTTTTATTGGACTCAACAACTATATTACGGCAATGATGACGCTGGTTTCGCTGTTCTGTCTTGCAGGGGAACGCTTTGCGGATATGCGGAAAAGGAAAACGGATGCCTATGCATTCCGGCAGACAGCCCTATTTCTCCTTCCGATTCTCCTTGGTCTTTTCCTCTCTGTCATTGCACCGGGCAACAACGTGCGGATGGAGACAGATGGCGCACATGAGAGCGGAATTGGCTGGTTGCTCAAAACAGCGGGATGGACGATGGGCTCTGCACTGTTCTATACAGGACGATTTCTTGTAAAGACGCCTCTTCTGGCGCTTCTTCTCTTTCTGGTTCCGGAACTGGCCCAAACAGACGCCCTTCGAAATCTTCGCAATGGTGCGGTTTCGCCAGCAATCGCTTGTCTTGGATACTATCTCATCCTGTGTGGGATGATTTTTCCTCATATGTATTCCTCAGGATATGCCGGTTCCGGACGGGTAATCAATATGTATCATGATTACGTCCTCCTGGCATTGCCTCTCCTTCTTTGCCTTTGTATTCCAAGGAAAGTTCCGCACATCCTTGAATCACGACTGCTCTGGCGTATTCTGGCAGGTGTCGCGCTTGTGCTTTGTGTTTTTCTCGGGCAGGGGAAAAACTATGTAAAGCTTGTCAGCGATCAGGTGACCGGGGTGCAGCAGGCATACATCCGGCAGTTTAAAAATGAGTATGCGATTCTTGATGCGGCAGATTCCGACACAGATGTAATTGTTCCCGCCTGGACGGTTCAGACAATGACAGGGAAACCGACCATTTATCAGGATCCAACGGTTTGGACCAATGAAAGCTGCGCTGCGTATTTTGATGTCAAAAGTGTACGCGCAGAGGAAAGCACGACAATACAGCCATAAATTGAACGCTCCCAAGGACAATTCCTTGGGAGCGTTCAGTCATAAATGGGCGAAAACTCAGTGCTTTCCAGCACAAAGTTCTCAAATAATGGAAGGACAAAGCGCAATTTACCGTAAGTATTTCCATCCACAAGCCCATTACGGATCAAGCGCTTTCTGTATGGGCTGAATTGGTTTGTTGTCATTCGTGCCTTTTCACGTATGTCCTTGACGTTTCCAGCTGGCGTCTCGACAATTGCTGAGACGATTTTTCTGTCCACATGGGAGAGTTCGGACCAGATTTTTTCGTAAACATATTCCTCGAGGAACTGAGCGTACATCCTGCGAACTTTGCTTTCATCCTCAGGATACTTCCAACTGAGATAACCAAGCACTTGAAAAGCAAACGAATATCCTCTGGTCTCTCTGGCCATTATAAGTGCCTTTGACTGTTCCAGATGGAAAATCTGCTGATAACTGTCGGCGATGGCTCCGATATTCAGTGGCCCCAGGGAGATTTGTGGAATTTGGGAAAGAAATGGCGGATGCCTATCGTCTTGTAATGCCCGGACATTTTCATATAAGCCGGTCATCAGGAGATAGATGGGAAGTTCTTTGCACTGAAGGAGCTGATACGTACGGATAAACGTCCTTATATCTGTATTGCTCGCAATGTCATCTATGGTGACAAGCAGTCTTTTTTGACGCCTTCGTAAGCCTTCCAGCAGTTTTTCCAATGCCGTCTCTGGATCGGGGATCGGTTCACTTTCCTCTATCGCAAATCTAACTCCAAAATGGGATAAGTTGATTCTTGCCTCTTTGAGTACAGGGTGTACCTTTTCATCATATCCAAGTTTTACGATTAAGGACTGAAGCAGGTCTTGCTGAGGACTCAGATCGGCAATGATCCATTCCGGCAGATCGCGCAGCTTGCGGCTGAGGAATGTCATGAAGACGGTTTTCCCGCAGCCTCTGATTCCTGTAATTAATGCCGATTGCTGAGAGGAAACCTCTGATGTAAACGATCAAATCATGTCATTCATGATACCGCTTCTGGGGATGCAGATGGATGGCGCTCTTCCGAAATCCAGCGTAAATGGATTCTCCTTAATTTCCGGCATGATATTTGGCCTCCGAGTTCTTCAAAGACGTTGATTTCTTATGGTTCATTTCGTTTACTATGTAACGTTAACCTGCGCAGAATGTTTACTGGTTTTTACTGCTGTTTACTGGTTTTAAGATTTTTTACTGGTT
>JAFUZM010000055.1 GCA_017476605.1 Clostridia bacterium | reverse complement strand
TTTTCTTCCCGGAAAATCAATTATTACCCCCATATAACAAACTCCTTGTGCATCGTGCTAGGGAATATTATTTACAGCACGTATTATCGCACAAGGAGCTTGTTTTTGTACAGTTTTGACCGGCCTTTAGAATGATACGATACTGAAGCTTTGACTTGTCAATCCAGCCTACACGGAAACCGCTGCCGCTCTTCTTGTACATGATGAGTGCCCAGTCGCCCTGAATGCCCGCCATCCAGATGGTCTCATCTGTTGATGCCTTGGCCCATCCGCCTGCCCGTGGATATTCCTCTCCGGGACCCGTATGAACCGCCAGCATCTGGCCGCCGACAAAGTCCTTTTTCTTGAACTCAAGCTGAGGAAGTGACCCATAGTATGCGGGTGCATCTGCCAGCGCAGATGCTACGGTACCAATCAGAATAGCCAAAAGAACAATAGCCAAAATCCTTTTCACGTTTGTTTCCTCCTCTGCGTTACCATTATACTTGTACCGGTTTCTGAAGAACATATCCTGCCTCACGGATGATTTCCCGGAGGTGATCCATGTTCATTTCCTGCTTTGAATAGATCTGGACGCTCTTCTTATCGTAGTTGACGGATGCATACACCCCATCCTCTGCATTGAGCGCATTCTCCACACGCCGCGCACAGTTGGTGCAGGTCATCCCGCCAATCTCTGCCTCGACGCAAAACGGATAGTGTGCCTTATTCCGATCCGCAACACGGACCTTCTCCGGCGTCTGCTCATGCTCGCCGCAGCATCCGCTTCCCTTGCTCATTTTCCGAACGGTTTTGACAATTGCAAACGCTCCCAGTGCTAGAAGCAGAAGAATGATGATTCCGTTTCCCATTCTATCCTTCTTTCCTTTTCATCGTCAGTCTCAGGCTTTACCAGATTATACCATAGCAGGACATGAAATGACAGTGGTACCGGGTGTACTTACAAAAGAAACCACGTTTATGGCTGCCTCAGAGAATCCGTCCTGTCAGATCCAGTTTCATCTGAGGATCCAGCCAGGAGACCTGCTTTGCTTCATGAATCTGGTCGGTTGGCCGTACATACCCGGTGAGGAGCGGGGATGCAGGATCATGCTGTCCTGCATTCTGCATAACGGCCTTCTCGTCATAATTGGCATAACAGTACCGGCACATATGCAGGCAGGTATTATATGCGCCAATATCACCGCCCAGATAGCAGGCACAGCTATCGCGATCCGGGGCATGTCCCGGGATTTTAAGCCGACAGTTAAGGGCCGTTTCATATACTTCCTGTGTCATGCATCCGCTGCAGTCGGCACCGTAGGGTTCAAGCTCACGTCCCTCTCCACAGGGCTTCAGTACCATGCCGTGTTCTCTGGCAATCTCGATCATGCCTTTGCCAAGATAAAGGCGCTCTTCCTCCGTAACTTCCTGGACCTCCGGGAAATTGCGCTTCGTCTTTTCGTAAAGGTCAATGAAGGAAATGACGGCTGTATGCGTATATCCCTCAAGCTGCTCCGCCATATAGCGAAACGCACGGATATGGCGTTCCACAGGATAGGTTTCACTGATGAAGATGGGATCATATCGCCAGGCGATGCGCTCTGCTCCGATTTCCCGTGACAGGATGCGAAAGCTTTCAAGAACGTCCTGCTTTTTCGGCACATTGGGTTCAATCTCCCGCCCATACGGTGTAATCGTCACAAACCAATACATGCCGTATGGCCTCAAAAGTTCCAGATGAGGCAGCATGGGTGCCGGGTTTTTGGTGCAGAAGCCAATCAAGTCCACCACATCCGGTGAAAGCCTGTATCTGGTAATCAGGCCGGGATTATATGGATTTCGTACAAGAACGAACTCCTCCTGCAGGCGCCTTGCAAACCACTCCGAATAAAATGCCGGGATATCCGTTCGGGATCCCGTGTTGATGATCATCCTACTCCCCCATTTCAAACCCTCTTTGAGCATCCATCCGTTCTGAATGAAATGCACCGGAAAGATGTACCATGCCTGTCCTCATCTGAGGTTTTTTCTCTGTGCATAGACACAGAGCATGTCGCCCAGTTCAATGCGGAACGTATCCTCCGGCTCAATTTCCTCGCCACCCCTTGCCACCATGAGAATGCGGATATCAAATGCTTCCCGGATGTCCTTCACGCTTTTGCCCAGCCAGCTGCTGTCAATATCCACCGTCACGGTAAAGACGCGGCCATTGAAAACCGTATCCCCGCCCTGTACTCTGGAATACTGTTCCACAAACCCGGCGGAAATAATACCAGTAGGGATGGCAACGGCGCCGACACCCAGGAAGGAGATCACGACAGCCATGATCTTCCCCAGCGTTGTAATGGGATAGATATCCCCATACCCTACCGTCAGCAGCGCACTGACGCTCCACCACATTCCTGAAAGTGCATTGGTAAACTTGTCAGGCTGTGCCTGATGTTCCACACTGTACATACACAGCGAGGACGCCAGCATGAGGACAAAAACGATAAACAGTGAGGAGGCAATCTGATTCCATTTCTCCCGTAAAACCGTTGTGATCACGTTGAAGGAATCATAGGAGCTGTTGATGCGAAACAGGTGAAAGATCCGAACCACCCGCAGCATCCGGAAGGCCACAGCACCGGAGAGAAAGAAAAACGGCAGAATCGTCATGAGCTCAACGATGCCATCAAAGGAAAGACAGTACTTGAGTCTCGCCTTTCCCCTTGACTGTGTCGGATAAAGATATTCCGCTGTCCAGATGCGCAGCGCATACTCAATCACAAATACAAGAACCGTGAGGTTTTCAGCGATTTCCATTGCCCCGCGGTACTTGCTGAGAGAATCAAAGGTTTCAAGGAACATCAGCAAAGTGTTCACGATGATCACAGCAACCAGGAAGAAATCAAACATCCGGCTTGGTGTATCGCTGACGTTTCCAAGCTGTATGATGTCAAAGATCCTCCGTTTGATGTTCTTTTCCTTTCCCATTGCCTTCTCCAATCTACTTACCTCCAGAAAAGACGTTCCCGCGACTCCGGTATTGCTGCGATATTCCCTTGCCGGAAACGGAGCACATATGCCCCGGCTCAGGCGATCTCCACCCTCAAGGCATCTTCCTGTCACATCCTCCCTCAAGAGAGATGACCGTAATAGCGTGCATCCCCTTGAGGAGATGTTTTCATCGACATTTTGGTTATATTTTATAACTTATTTTTTACTCCAGAATCTGTTCCGGCCTCCACCTGAGATAATCGCCGGACACAAGACGATACTGAATGCCATGATTCATTCCCTGAATGCTGTCATGAAAACGCGCTTCCCCATGGGAGTGGGCATAGATCACCTGTTCGGCACCATACCGCTCTGCCATCCAGGTAAAATCGCTTTTAGATTCCAGTATGTTCGTGGGCGGATAGTGCAGGAACATCAGGAAGCGGGTAAAGCCATCCTCTTGCGCCATGCGAAAGGACGCCTCCAGCCGATCCAGTTCCCGCTCGATGATCCGATCTGCATGCTCTTTCTTCTCTTCATCCCATCCAGCGACCTGCCCCCTGCGATTGAGATAGTACGGTCCCTCAAACGTAAACCCCTTGGTTCCGACAAGTGCCACGTTCCCGACCGCGACATAGTTGCCCTGCAAAAACGTCATTCCCTCGATTTCCCGATTCAGCTTTGCTGTCTTCTTTGCATCCCAGAACATATCGTGATTCCCGCGAATCAGCACCTTTTTCCCGGGCAGGCTTCGGATGTAGTCAAAGTCCGGTTTGCACTCCGCCATCGTCTTGCCGAAACTGTGATCGCCAACCAGAACCAGCGTATCCTCCGGATGAATCCGTTCCACGCAATACCGGTACAGGCGCTCCTCATGGTTTTTCCATGCCGGATCCGTGAGCTGGTCCTTCGCCTTGAGTTCACAGCCAAAGTGCAGATGCAGATCACCGATCGCGTAAATGCTCATCTCTCTCCTCCATCCATAAATGCAGTGTTTCAGTTCTTTTCAAAAACCGCCTGAATGATCCGGCTGCTCCCGTATGTATCCACCCAAGTCTGCTGCTCCGAGAGACGTTCCATGTTCTCTGACATCCAGAAGGAAAAGTGATATCCTTCCATCGGGGTGGCAACATAGCACTGTTCATATTTTCCGGTTTCTTTCCACTGTGCATTGTAAATCGGATTGAATCTGAGACCAACTGTTCCGCCAGTGGATGCAGTAACAAACAGTGGCTGTCGTTCCTGCAGCGGCGCCCAGGCATAAATCGCCGTAAGCGGATTTCCGGTGGCGTTCAGGTGCTTAAGAGGGGCCAGTTGTCTGAGATCCAGGTGGGTGAGGCAATTGTTCTGCACGTACAGATATTGAAGCTTTGTACAGGGCGACACATCCAGCTGTCCAATCCTGTTGTCGTTCAAATACAGCTCGACAAGCTCATGGTTATGGGTAAGCGAGATTTCCTTCAGCCGGTTTCGCCCCGCATCTATCCCCTGACAGGCGACAAGGTCCTGAGGATCCAGTGATTCGATCCGATTGTCCTGAATGCCAAGAATCCTAAGCTGCCTCAGTCCTCTCACGTTGATCCCGGTCAGCTCGTTATGATAAAGGTCCACAAACAGCAAATCCGCATTCCCTGATAGATCCAGTGATCCGCTTAAATGACAGTTTCTCAGATAGATTTCAAAGCTCTGAATGGGATAAATGTCCTCATTCAGGATGTTGATGCCAAAGCCAATCAGCTTTCCGTCTTTATATACCGTGCCAGGTGCAGAGGCAGAAACCTGCTCATAGCTCACGCTTGCATCCGTCTCAGGCACTCTGCGTATCACCTGCTGATACTTCCCGATCTTTTCACGGTTGGTAAGGCCACTCTCATCCAGGTATTCAAAAAACTGTTCAATCCTCATGTCCTACTCCATTCCAGCAGCCAACGTACGCTGCATTTGCCGGCAGACACCCATCTTTCCTTTTCCGTCTGCACCGCCAGAAGTATACCACCATTTCATGCCTGCCTCAATTCGGGAAGATGTACTGCAGGAAAAAAAGAAGCAGGCAGAATCTGTATACGTCAGATTCTACCTGCTTACGCATTCAATTACAAGCGGTATGTAAGAGAGATTTCCGTCCATTCATCCACGGGCTCGCCATCCTCCCAGCTTGTACAGGAACAGCCAATGTAATCCGCATTGAGCCATCCGGTATAAACCGGCAATCCTTCTTTGTAAATTCGAACCAGGGCAAAGTACGTATTCCGATAATGCACCATGTCCACCAGTTCAAACTCGCTTGTTTTCTCGAGATAATCGACCAGGGAACCCGGATAAATGCTCTTTACCTTTTGACCCTTTTGAGGGCTGTCCCACATGGATACCCGGGAGCCGGTACAAAAGATGTGCTCTCCTTCCCGGTTGAATGTCTCAACATACTCGGTGAGTCCATCTGTAAATGCGCCTTCATGCGTTCTGAGATGCTCCGCTGCTTTCTGGCTTCCTACAGCCTGAACCGCCGCGGAAGGATCCGCAAGTCCCGTCACAGCCAGCGTGCACAGGAGCATTGCAACGGCAAAGACCTTAATGTATCTACTCATCACTTAGCCCTGGTTCGGTTCGATTCCCCATGTGAGTTTCCAGATTACCGGCTGACCCATATAGGTAACATTGACTTCCTGCTCCACAGTAAAGCCATCCTGCAGATCATAGTTCATGGGGATAAACTCGGTTGTCTTTACTCCCAGATCCTGTCCGTTTTCTGTCTGCCGGACATGAGCTGTAAATGTGTAGGTCTCCCCTGGATTAAATGTTGCATAGGCTCCATCCATAGGTACGCGCTCGCCATTTACCTCAAAGACAAATGCCCAGTTTGTGCCAATATCAAAGCCGTTATTCCTCGTGACAGAGATATTAAAGGCAATTTTCTGATTTCCGTTTGCCTGAATCACCGACGCTCCGCTGATCGTTCCGGTTGCCGTTGTTGCTGTTCCGTACGGGTTTGCCGTACTGGTCCCGGTCGACGCATAAGGATTCGCGCTACTCGTCCCGGACGCCGCATAGGGGTTGGCAGCCGTTGTACTGCTGTCCGCCGCAGCGTATGGATTCGTCCCGCTGGTTGCTGTTCCATACGGATTGGCCGAGCTGGTCCCGGTTGTCGCATACGGATTCGCACTGGTCGAATCGGTTGTTGCATAAGGATTCGCGCTCGTTGAACCAGTTGTCGCATAGGGGTTCGCACTGGTTGAGCCAGTTGTCGCATAGGGATTCGCGCTCGTTGAACCGGTTGTCGCATAGGGATTTGATGTGCTTGTTCCGGTCGTCGCATAAGGATTGGTGGAATTTGCGGCTGTTCCATAGGGATTAGACGCTGTCCCATAGGGGTTGGCAGCTGTTCCATAGGGATTTGCAGCAGTGCCGTACGGATTCGCCGCTGCTCCATAGGGATTGGCGGCAGTGCCATAGGGATTCTGGCTGCTCTGAACAGCATACGGATCCAGTCCTGCAGCTGCAATCGAATAGGGATTCGTCGGATCGTACGTCGGCGTACTCCCTGCCTGCTGTTCGTAACTTGAAGCCCCTGCAGTACTGGAGGATGCGCTTGAATCAAGGTTGATATATTTTGCCATAATATATCCCCTGCGTCCGCTCTTCAGCTGGACATGATACCACGTATCACCGACTTTGTTCGTCTCAGACTCAAGAACAGTCAGCTTCGTGCCTTTTTCGAGCTCTGTGATGATATCACTGCTCCTTGCCGCTTTCTTTCTTACATTGACGCCCTTCCAGGCAACTGTTCCCGTGCATGGGAATGTGGCTGCCAGCGCTGTGGACACCAAAAGGGCAAGGAACAAGGCAATGCATGCAATTTTCTTCATACAGTTTACTCCTCTATCAGGTACATATGTTGATTCGCCAAGCTAATTTGTCATGTACCTGCTTCGTGACAAATCATCTCGTACCTGGCATAGCTCCATTTCCCGGGGACTGAGCCCACGGGTTCATGTACAATGTTAGACGTATTGACCGGGACAGATTATCCCACTTTTTGTAAAAACTGTGAATTTTCGGCAACAGGCTTTACGCGCGGGAGATTCCGTTTTTTCCCTATGTAGACATGTTCTCAGTTGCGCCAGTTTGCCTTAAGCCCCAGGCGCTGCATCTCCTTATCCAGCTCCTTCGTCGAGCCACCGGTCCGTGCAGAGAAAGCCAGATACAGGGCGCGGGAAAGCAGGACCTGCTCCTCATCGGTGAGATCTCCATCCATGTGAATGGCCATCATCATGTCCGCACAGGGAGCGGCCAGAACATGCTCTTTGCTTCCGCCAAGATGCACGCCGAAAAATGTCCACATGACCCGATTATCCCCTTCGAGGAAAATCTCAATATATTCGGTGCAAAGGCGCAGGAGATACTCCTCCATCCGCTCCTCCGGGTCTCTGCTGCGCTCAAGGCAGCGCAGCAGCCGTGGATCCGAAAAGAGAAGTTCCCGGCGCCTTGCCCGCTCCTTTGCGGGCATTCTTTCGCGAAACATACGAAGGAGATCGCATTTGATGATGTCCTGACTGCGCTCCTTTCCGTCCCCGATAAAAAGCAGCTCCCATTCAATCTCCGGATGATCCGGATATCGCTTTTGTGCTTCCAGGAGAAAGGCTTTCCGTTTCGGAAGCGGAACCATGGTCCGTGCCTCAGCGATGATCTGCGCGACGGGATCCGTCCCCTGGCCGGATGCCTCAAGCCGGGTCCCGCAGAAGGGACAATACTTTCCCTCAGATACCTCACGTCCGCACGCTCTGCAAGTAATACTCATCGTTTATCCTTTTAAGGGGCTCTCCCGTCTCCGGAAAAGCCCCTTTTTCATGATTATCCCTTTCTCTTCTTGGAGAGGATGTCAAACACCACAGCGCCTAAAAGAACAACGCCCTTTACCACTTTCTGATAGTTTGCATCAATACCCATAAGGCTCATTCCAAGGTTGATGACACCGATCAGTGTTGCACCGATGACCATGCCGATGACGCTGCCGGCACCGCCGCTGGCGGAAACACCACCGACAACGCAGGCAGAAATTGCATCCATCTCAAAGTTGGTTCCGGCGGTGGAGTTCGCCGCCTGGAAACGAGCCATAACCGTCCAGGAAGCGATGACCGTCAGGATCGCCATGTTGAGATACGCCAGGAACATGATCCTCCGGGTGTTCACGCCGGAGAGGCGAGCGGCCTCAATATTGCCGCCGACCACATAGAAGTGACGGCCAATGGTGGTCTTGCTGGTGATGAAGCTGTAGATGAGAACCACGGCGACAACCCAGATCAGGACCGTGGGGATTCCGCCAGCATTCGCCAGCTTGTACATGACAAGAAGGATCGCCGCTGCGGAAATCAGGCTCTTGCCACATGCCGCTCCAAAAGAATCCGCCTCATACCCCTTTTGAAGTCTTGACTGACGGGTCATAAAGATCACGGCAACGGTGATGACCGCCGCAACAATGCCTGCAATCATGCAGGGCCAGTTAAAGACGCTCATCTTGGTCTGGAAGATCTTTCCGGAGAACAGCTTGAGGAAGCTCTCCGGGAACGGAGCGATGGAACCCGTCTTGGAGTTGCTGCTCAGGATGGAGGTTCCAAGACCACGGAACGCCAGATAGCCGGCCAGTGTGGCAATCCACGGTGGAATATGGACATATGCGATCAGGTAGCCCAGTCCGCATCCATACAGAATGCCCAGCAGGAGCATCAGGACAATGGAGACACCGGTGTTCATTTTACTGATCACCATGAGAACACCGCCAAATGCACCGACCAGACACACGAAGGAACCGCAGGAAAGGTCGATATTGCCACCGGTCAGCATACACATCAGCATACCAACCGCAAGGATATACACATAGGCATTCTGTGTGATCAGCGCATTAAAGTTCATGGGTTTGAAGATTGCGCCCCCCGTGGTCACCATGAAGAAGAGATAGACCAGGACAAGGATGACAAGCATGGCATTCTTTTTGAGTGGAGCTGAATAACGCGCTAAAAACTGCTTAATGTACATTGCTGTCCCTCCCCTTACCGTTTCTCTCTCTTGGAGAGTACATCAAACATAACCGCAAGCAAAAGCACGATGCCCTTGACAACACGCTGATAGTTCGCCTCAATGCCCATAATGCTCATGCCCTGGTTAATAAGGCCCATCAGAACCGCACCGATGATCACGCCGGCAATCCTGCCGGTTCCGCCGTAAGCGGAGGCACCGCCGATAAAGCATGCAGCAATGGCATCCATTTCATAGCCCTGGCCGTAGGTCGGCTGTGCAGAGGAAGCGCGTGCCACGGTTAAAATGCCTGCGAGGCCTGCCAGGAGGCCCATATTGGCGTACGCAAACAGGAAAACGTTGCGCGTATTGACACCGGAAAGCGCAGTGGCTTTTTCATTTCCGCCAACCGCATACAGATGCCGTCCGATTGCCGTCTTGTTTGTGATGTAGTTGTAGATGAACAGAACCAGTGCAACCCAGATGAGAACCGTCGGGATGCCCTTGTAATTGGCCAGCTTCCAGAAGAGCCAGAGGATGACCACGCTGATCGCGCCTGCCTTCACCAGATCCTCGGTTGCAGACTCAATGATTCCCAGCTTCTTCTGGGTATTGACCTTATTGAGCGTCAGCACAAAAGAAACAGCCGCGATGATGACGCCGAGAAGCATGCAGGTCATGTTGATCCCGGACCCGCCGCCGATGAAATCCGGAACATAGCAGTTTGCACCGCCGCCAAAGATATTGAGGAATGCGGTATTGTCAATGGAGACCGCATATCCCTGCAGAACCACATTGGAAAGTCCACGGAACGCATACATACCGGCCAGTGTTGCGATAAAGGCAGGCACATAGATTTTTGCAATCCAGAAGCCCTGGAAGGCACCGATGGCCAGTCCCGCCAGCAGCATCACAATGACCGCCAGCCACATGTTGATTCCGGCCTGCATCATGACCGCTCCGATGGCGCCTGTGAAACAGACGACAGAGCCAACCGCCAGGTCGATGTTGCCGCCGGTCAGAATGCAAAGCAGCATACCGGCTGCGAGGACAAATACATAACCGTTCTGGGAAATCAGATTGTTGATGTTCTGCGGAAAGAGAATCTTTCCCTGTGTCGTGATGGAGAAGAAGATGGCGACGACAACGAGCGCCAGAATCATAGTATACTTCTTGAGGAAGTCGCTAACGCTGACATTCTTCATTCTCACTCACCCCTTCCTGACTTCAGGATGGCTGCCATGATCTTTTCCTGGGTAGCCTCCGATGCCTTCATTTCTCCGATGATCTTGCTGGCATTCATGATGTAAATCCGGTCACTCATACCGAGCACCTCGGGGAGCTCGGAGGAGATCATGATGACCGACTTTCCGGCCCGTGCAAGATCATTGATGATGCAGTAGATTTCATATTTTGCGCCGACGTCAATACCACGTGTCGGTTCATCCAGAATCATGATATCCGGCTCTGCAAACATCCATTTTGCCAGAAGAACCTTCTGCTGGTTGCCGCCGGAAAGGTTTCCGACCAGCTGTTCGACGGAAGGGGTCTTGATCTTGAGCTTTTCCCGATACTCCTCCGCCACCGCATATTCCTTGTCCTGATCAATCACCGTATGATTGGCCAGTGCATCCAGGTTTGCAAGAGACGTGTTGACCTTGATGGACTGGCTGAGCACAAGACCGTTTCCTTTCCGGTCCTCGGTCACGTAGGCGATCTTATGCCGGATGGCATCCGCCTCGCTCTTTTTCATTTTGATGTCTTTTCCGTCAATCTTGAGAGAGCCGGAGAAGTTGACGCCGTAGGACTGACCGAAAATGCTCATGGCCAGTTCTGTTCTTCCGGCGCCCATGAGGCCATAGATGCCGACAACCTCGCCTTTGCGTACATACAGGGAGACGTTATCAACGACCTTGCGCTCCGGATACAGCGGATGATGCACCGTCCAGTTGTCAACTTCCATCTGGACGTCGCCGATCTTCACATTTTCACGTTTCGGGAACCGGTTGGTCATCTCACGGCCAACCATGCCGCGGATGATCCGCTCCTCGCTGACCGCTTCCTGTCCGTGATTGTCAATCGTTTCGATGGTGGTGCCATCACGAATGACGGTTATCTTGTCCGCGACATACGCGACCTCATTCAGCTTGTGAGAGATGATGATCATCGTCATCCCCTGTTTCTTGAATTCAAGCATGAGATCGAGCAGTGCGCGGGAATCTTCCTCGTTAAGGGATGAAGTTGGTTCATCCAGAATCAGCAGCTTCGCATTTTTGGCAAGCGCCTTTGCGATTTCAACCAGCTGCTGTTTGCCTGTTCCGATGGTTTTTACCTGAACCTTGGAGCTCTCCTCAAGGCCGACCATCTTGAGATATTTATCTGCCTCTGCGTACGTTGTATTCCAGTCGATTGCAAATTTGGAGCCCCGCTCATTTCCGAGATACATGTTCTCACCAATGGTCATCTCAGGCACAAGTGCCAGCTCCTGGTGAATAATGACGATTCCTCTTCTCTCGGAATCCTTAATGTTTGAGAACTTACAGACTACCCCATTATAAATGATGTCGCCCGAATATGTGCCATATGGATAAATGCCGCTGAGAACGTTCATCAGCGTTGATTTGCCAGCACCGTTTTCGCCGACCAGCGCATGGATTTCCCCTTGTTCCACCTGAAGGTTGACATTATCGAGCGCTTTCACACCGGGGAAGGTTTTCGTAATGTTCTTCATTTCAAGCAGTATGTTTGCCATGGCGTTCCTCCAACCTTCCTGAAGGCGTCCCCCTTCAGAAGGATCTTTCCTTACATGTTCAAAGTGATGCAGGCGAGCATAGCTCGCCTGCATCAGTAAAGTTATAAATGGTCAATTACTTCAGCTGATCCTCTGTGTAGTAGCCAGAGTCGATCAGGAGCTCTTTGTAGTTGTTCGCATCGGCAAATACCGGCTCGCAAAGATAGGAAGGAACAACGATGACGTTGTTGTTGTAGGTCTCGGTGTCGTTGACGTCAACGGTCTCGCCGCTGAGGATCTGGCCAACCATCTTAACAACCTGAGCCGCCAGAGTACGGGTGTCCTTGAAGACGGACATGCTCTGCTTGCCGGCGATCATGTTCTTGGTGTTGGCAATGTCGCAATCCTGTCCGGTGATGATCGGATAGGTTCCGGCATAGTTTGCAGCCAGAGCGTTCTCAACGCCCAGAGCAGTGGAGTCATTGGAGCAGAGCCATACATCAACATTGGTGCCATCCGCATAGAAGGAGGACAGGATGTTTTCTGCACGGGTCTGAGCAACTTCGGTCGCCCAGGTCGGGGTCGCGACTTCGTCAAATGCGGTCTGACCAGACTTTACAACCAGCTTGCCAGCGTCGATGTACGGCTTGAGTACATCGATGGCGCCCTGATAGAAGTAACCGGCGTTGTTGTCGCCCGGGTCACCAGCGGTGATCTCGAGGTTGAACGGTCCAGCAGCATTGTCGAGATCCAGGGTCTCTTTGATGTAGGTGCCCTGAACGGTGCCGACCATGTAGTTGTCGAAGGTGGCATAGTAGGAAACTGCATCAGATTCCATCAGCAGACGGTCATAAGCGATGACCGGGATTTCCTCGTCCTTAGCCATGGAGAGAGCCTCACCGAGGGAGGATCCTTCGATAGCAGCGATAACGAGCACGTCCGCGCCGCTGGAGATCATGTTCTCAATCTGAGAGAGCTGAGTCTGAACGTCGTTGGATGCAAACTGCAGGTCAACGGTGTATCCAGCTGCCTCGAGGAGCTTCTGCATGTTCTCGCCATCCTGGTTCCAACGCTGCAGATCCTTTGTCGGCATGGAAACGCCGACCTTCTGGCCATCGGCCATAGCGACTGTGCATGCCAGCACGAGCATAGCGCACAGCAAGAGGGAAATAACCTTCTTCATATTAGGTACCTCCTATAATATTACGGCATTGCCGTTTTTTCTAAAACAGCACAACGCTGTTATAGACACATCATGCTCCGGAGTCTCCCGGAATGGCGACAATTTAAAATGGTCGGTCCAATCAATTTGACAATACTATACTCTATTTTTCATCATTTGTAAACCAACAAATTTCAAAAAAGCATTAAAAAATTGGTCAATTTTCTCTAATTCTTTTTAGATATTTCAAACACTTTGCCACACAATCCCCGTATCATTTCTTTCCTTCGCAGCATGCCCGATTCTCTCCGTTTTCCGCATCTTTGGAAACATCTGCAGCAGTTGATTTTGCCGGGTACCTGCCCACTGATGAAGTCATCACCTGCGCGATAGGCACGGCCCTTCTCAGACCTTATTTCAGGGAATCCCTGTCCTTTGGCTCCTCTTCCTTCTTGCTGCCCCGATAGAGAATCACTGCATAGGCAATGACCGCAATCCCGGCAATTGCAAATCCCCCGATCGCCAATACCGCCACCACCGTGGGCAGCGTCATATCGCCGCCCATCCGCGCTTCCAGCAGCTGATATGAAAGATACAGAAGATAAACACCCACCAATGCTATGATGCCTGCATGTGCCTGTTTACTCATATTCCCCTCCTTGAATTTCTTCTCCTATTATTATCCGTTCGTAAACTCTCCTGGAAGCATCAGGCGCGGATCATACTCAAGTGCCTCAATCGGGACCAGGACATAGGAAAGCGTTGTCCCATTCATTTCCGCATCAACGAGCACATAGCGCGTATCCTCCGTCAGATAGCCATTCCATCCAGCAGGAACGAGACTGTCCAAAATGCCATCCAAAATGGTTACCGTCGTTCCCGCCGGCAGCATTCCAGGTTCACGGATGCTTACCAGCTTTCCGTCTGCATCCAGGTAGTAGGCCTGACAGTCCGTGCGGATTTTCCCGCCGACCGGGATACTCCCCTCTCCTGCCGGATCCACATAGGACTGAAAGACACAGCAGCTGTCCGTTCTGTAGACTGACCGCCTTTCATCCCACAGTGTAACGCTTGCCAGATACAAAGGTGTGTTCCTGTTTCCTGCTGTTCCCAGCAGGAAAAGAATATCCTCCTGCATCACTTCGCCAAATGAACTTGCCGTAATCGGTGCAGAGGCACGGTTCAGTCGTCCCCACTGAGGACGATACCGTACTCCATCCGAGGAAAGATCAAGGAATTTCTCCATGATATATCCCGCTCTGTTCCCCACACGAACTCTTGCCCAGCCGTCCCCGGCTGTGTGATTGTCAAAAATGAGGGACACCTCAACTCCTGAGTACAGCTGAAACAGTACAGCTGCAGAGCTGCTTGGTTTTTCTCGAACCCGCACCAGCCCGGATGCATCCCCTGCATCCACACTTGCTCTGCCTCCCACCCATTTTACCTTTTCAGCGGATACATAGCCATATCGAAACGGATACGAATCCGGAAGGGCAACATGCAGTGTCATATCATCCACGGTTCCAAGGACCTGAATTGTCCCCGGCAGAACACTCCCGATCTCTTTCCCATTCCGGTCCCACACGGGAATGCTCCCGGTATCATCCGGAAGAATCTCTCCCATCGTTGGTGACAGTGCATCCCCTGTAGCCAGAAATTCACGCATCATAAATCCTGTGGCATCTCCGATAACCACATTTGCCCAGTCTCCCTGAACGCCAAGAACCCGGACCTCTGTTCCCGCATAATACTGTCCCATCACGGTTCCGTTTTTTGTTGGCTGTTCACGCAGCTTTACCCGCGAATCGAACGTCTGCAGCTCTTTGATTTGGAATACGCCCGTATCTGCTGCCGCCATACTGCCAAACAGAAACAGCCAAAGGATAAACAGGCCCCATATCGCTTTTTTCATAGGTATTTCTCTCCGATCCATACTCATTTGAGGCACGACCATGGGTTTTTCCTGCATAAGTTTATTGCCCTGCCCGGCCACTGTCAAGCGCCTGTTTACATTAACGTTAATGTAAACAAGGTCCCTATATGCCTACTCAAAAGAGGCATATAGGGGCCCTGGAACATATCAACTATTTCTCAAAGGGGATTTTTGTCTCAGAAAGTTTTGAGAATTTTGTCGTTTTCATGAACCGTGGCAGAGGTTATGACGGCGGATATGGCCGTCACCAGATGGTTCACAAGAACGCTCTGCGAAAAGAAATCGCTATCTCTAACCAGGATACCGTCAGATAATCACATAATAAAAAAGCATGAGCCATCCTTGCACGATTGCTCATACATGCTATATTTCCAAGGCAGAAGTATGTTATATAATATATATTATACAACATACATTGTGTGTTAACAAGCACTTTAACACAATTATTTCGCAGGCAGCACCGCAAATTTCGAAATAAATTCAAACAAAAAACTTGCTTAAAAAACTCACGAGTGATAAAATGAATCCAAATTAACCGGAGGTGAGACGATGAAACTGCTCAGAGTAAAAGCCAGCAACTTCAAGAACTGCTGCGACGGCTTTACGATAGACCTGACGCCGAAAGCCAGAAAGTCAACAGAGGATAAGGAGTACGAGCTTCAGGAGATCGCTCCAGATCTGTACACCTTCAATACCGGAGCTTTCATCGGCAAGAATGCTTCAGGAAAGACAACAGCTATCGAGCTGCTCGATTGTGCGTACTCCATCCTGGGGGATTTTCGGCTGGAGGATAAACATTTCAATTATGATGGCGTCCGATTGGAAATCACTTTTTTCCATGAAGGCTTTGTGTACCGTTACGAGACAGAACTTGCCAGGGGCAAGACCCTTGGAAATCAGGCAGTCTTTCACAATGAGCGGATTTTACGCAAGGCGTACTATAAAACCCATGTGGACAAGATTTTCGAGGATGTGGACTACGAGCAGCTGACAGATCTGGGTGACCTTCCGGAGGATACGTCAAACATCTTCTTCATCCTCAAGAAGAAAAAGACCCGTGCTGTTTTCTTTGATAGTTACAGCGGAGGTACTGATACCTATCAACTGCTGTTCCTTGCGCTGAAGAACTATGACATCAGCATGGATGTCCTTGTGAAAATCATTCGCATCTTTGATGAGAATATCAAGGAACTGACGAGACTTGACGATCACAACTACCGCATCATGACAGAGCACGGGGAGCTAGTGATGTCAGACACACAGTTGATTTACTTCCTTTCCAGCGGCACGACGAAGGGAATCCTTCTCTACGCGCTGATGGTTGCGTCCTTAAAGGAGGGATTCGATCTCCTGATTGATGAGGTAGAGAACCATTTTCATAAGACCCTTGTGGAGAACATGCTCAGCCTGTACAAGGACAAGAGTGTCAATCGGCATAACGCCTCTCTGATCTTCACTACGCATTACTGTGAGGTTTTAGATCAGATGGGCAGGCAAGATAACATCTGGATCTGCAACGCGAACAGCCGCATCCATCTTTCCAACATGTTTGAGGTTTATCATATTCGCCCAGCACTGCTCAAGAGCAAGCAGTACTACAACAATGCCTTCCGGACGGCTGTGAATTACGATGACCTTATGTCACTGAAGAAGGTATTGAAGAAATGAAGCGGTTGATTATGTGCGAGGGGCCGAACGAGTTGGTGATCGTGAACATCCTTTTGGAAAATGAGGCCCTGATTTTCACAGAGGATGACCTTCTTGGTTTAACGGCTTATCACGCCAGGCAGATTCGGACAAGTACTCAGGTAAAGGCTGCCTTAAACATATACCCAGGCAATGATGTTCTGGTCATGCGGATTGGGGATAAACAGTCGGATGCGCTGACAATCCCTGTAGATTACCAGAAAAAAATCACAGGCGTTGAGAAGTATAGCACCTTGCCGGAACTGGAGATGCTGCTGATCATCTCAGAGGGACTTGCTCGAGAATTTTTGTCACACAATTCATTCGCAGTTAAGTCGTTTCAGATCCAAAGATAGCTTAATCCGGCGCTCTTTTCATTTACAGTTATCTCGTCGGTTAATCGTTTTGTTGTGAACACAATCCACAGTTGGCTGTTCTATCCTTAAGTCTTGGTAATTAGAATCACTACTCATTTGCCAAGTTTTTCATTCATTCGTTCAACAGGTATCAATTCTACCACTGCTCAGCATGCCTCCAATCCTCTCAAGTGCCACAAGTCCAAGCAAAAACAGACAGCGCCCTCGGGCTTACCCGTGGGCGCTGTCTGTTTTTCTATTGTTTCACGGTTGAGGATATGGGCCTATTTTGCTGCAGCGTCAAGCAACGCAGAATTAAGGTACATATCCGTGGTATCTCCATTTCCGAAGGAGGATGGGTCTACACCGATAGACGTTAGTGCTATACAATCCCTGAACATTTCCGTCATTGACACGGCTGACGCAAGAGAGAAGCCACTCAGATCCAGTCTGTCCAGCGACGCACTCCCGGCAAACATCCACCCAAAGTCTGTCACCTTGTCCGTCCTGAAACTGCTGACATTCACTTCTTTTAGATAAGCATCCCCCTGGAACATAAAGTCCATTTGTGTTACGGAGGAGGTATCAAAGCTGCCAAGATCCAGAGACGTAAGGTAGATACACCCCTGAAACATCTGTCGCATATCAGTGACAGATGAGGTATTCCAATGAGACAGATCCAGATGGTCAAGCTGCTCGCAATTCAGGAACATACCTCCCATTTTCATGACTTTTGCAGTGTCAAAGCCGGATACATCCAGAGACAGCAGGCTTTTACATCCGGAAAACATGAAACTCATGTCAAGGACTTCCGACGTTTGAAAGCTGCTGATATCCAGTTCCTCCAGCTTATGACATTCAGAGAACATGAAATTCATATCCGTAACAGAGGAAGTATCCCATCCGGAGAGATTCAGTTTTCTGAGATTCACGCACTGCTCAAACATGGAATTCATGATGAGAACCCGGGAGGTTGTGAAACCGCTCAGATCCAGTTCAGTCAGAGAAGTGCAATACAGAAACACATTTGACATTTCTCTGGTCCTTGATGTATTCAATCCACGTAGGTTAAGGCTCTCCAGCTTTTCGCATCCATCAAACATGGAATTCATTCTGATGATCCTGTCCATGGTCATACCGTTCAGGTTCAGAGAAAGAAGCTGTTCGCAGCGCTGGAACATGCCATCCGAATACTGCAAGGAGGAGAAGGGAACGCCCTCAAACTCCAGAGACTCAAAAGAAGAGAAGGAAAAAGCGTTGGTTGCGTTTTCCACCAGCGAAAAATCCGCCAGTCCGTTTAAGATCAGCTGTGTCGCAGCGGAATATCCCTGAAACATCCCCGTCATATCCGCCGGCATCCGAATAGGTCCGCCTGCGCCGATATACAGAGTTTTTTTCTCATCCTCTTCTTCCACCCACGCCATGATGCTGCCGTCTCCCGCCTCAGATACATCCCAGGCATCCTTGCCAAACGGTTTGTCCGTCAGCTCAATCCGATGGATTTCTTTGCGCTTCCAGGGTCCGCCAAAGGCGGACAGCTCCTCGGCCTGATCTACGATTTCGTCTGTTGGCCAGTCAGGTTTCAGTAATGGCAGCTCCGCTCTCGCTAATTCTTCATAATGCGCTCGAAGAGCGGAAGCATCATCGGCCTTTGGGACATCCTCCTCCAGTACCTGAGGGGCAGGTGATTCGGCCTCCGGCACCGGTTCCAGGGAAGGTTCCGCGGTCTCTTGAGGAGCGCTTTCGTCAGAAACCGGTTTTTCAGTCTCTGAAAATTCGTTCTGAGGACTGTTATTCTCGAGAGCCTCTCCCGTTTCCACCGGTGGCTCTGTCGCAAGCGTCTGTGGGGCCGGTGGCTACTTCTTCCCATTGAGCGCTAAGATCAGAATGACGACAGCCAAGACAGCCAGCCCGCCAAAGAGCGCGCCAAGGAAGATTCCCTTCCTTCCAGACGGTTTCTCCCCCGCGGATCTGCCAGAACCGTTTTCTTTTTTCGCCTCGCTGCTCGGTTTGGAAATCAGATAGCGACTGGCCAGCCGATCCATGCTTTCAGAAAAATATTCTGTCGTTGCGCTGAGACCGTTTTGAAAGCGAACATCATCTATGTCCTCAGGAAGTGTTTCCGGAAAGCGGAACCCGTTCAGCATCACAGGAACGATGTTTTTCTTTTTCCTGAGTGCCTCCGCGATTTCACGTCGAACCCAGTCCCCCTCTTCCTGACAGCGATCCAGAGCATGTGGGGAAAGAATCAGGACAAAGTCCTGGCAGGAGTCAATCGCCTCCAACAGTGCTTCGTTGAATTTTCCCGCACGAAGAACTTCAAGATCATAGAAGACGTTATATCCCCGGTCTCTCAGCGACTGATAGATATGCATGGCTGTCATGTCGCCGCCATCGCGCCGGTAGCTGATAAATACATCGCAGTTCATTAACGTATGCACCTCAATACAAAAGGATCATTGTGGGATGATTAAATCGGCAGAAAGAAATAGCAAGCTTTTCAGACTTTGCTGATCCCGTACCTTCGCTAAGGAATGGCTGTAATTGAACGTTCACAGTCCCGGGAAAGCCATGTCCCAGTTATACGGTTACCTATTCCTCCGTGTACCGATATTGCTTCAGCCTGTTTCCTGAAACAAGACACAGAATCGTTCCTGCCACGCCAAGGATAAACATCATAAGCGATGCTCCTGAGCCCTTTCCACTGCCAAACAGTCTGGTCAGCCAGAGAGATTCGGTTACTGCCATAAACGGTTCACAGACATGGTCTACCATAAAGCCGCCAAGCGCCAGACCGATGGGGATTGTGAAAAACTGCAGTGTGTTCCGGCAGGCATATACCCTGCCCTGCAAAGCAACAGGAATGGTATTCCTCATAATGACGCTCTGGTTCGCGCTCATTACAGGAACCAGTATCCAGCCAAGTACCTGGCCAATGCACCAGATAACCGGATTTCTTGAAAAAGCCAGCAGATAATTCTCTGTGCCCAAAGAGAACAGCATCGTCAGATAAATCGTTCTGACCCGATCTTTTGGCTTTGGCATGGCGGATGCGATCAGGCTTCCAAGGACCATCGCAATTCCTGAACAGGACGTCACGATCCCCAGCGTGCCGTTTCCCTCTCGCGGTATAATCATCGCCGGCAGTACAGCATCAAACGCTGAGGCAATCAGGTTGACACCGGCCATAAAAAGGATCACATTGAGCACCAGAGGATTCCTTCTTAGAAAATGCAGTCCTTCCTTCGCCATCCTCAGCATGCTTTCCTCCGCAGCCGATTCCGCCTCTATTCTTGGAAGTCGGATAAGACACAGCAATGCAAGAAATGCAATTCCAAAGGAAATCAGATCCACTGCAATGACCACATCCAGGCCGGCAATGCCATAAAGCGCGGATGCAATGAGCGGGTTCCCGATTGAGATCAGCGATCTGGAAAGCGATTGCAGTCCGCTTGTCCTTTGATACTGTTCCTTTGGAACAATCAGTGTATAAGCGACCTCCGACGCCGGCTGCTGAATGGTATTCATCAGGCCGGAAATTGCGTTGATCACATACAGATGCCACATTGTAAGCACATCTGCCTTGTAAAGCGCGAAAACCAGCACTGTCATGAACGCCGCCAGAGCATCGCAGATCAGCATCGTTTTCTTTTTGTCGTAGCGGTCCGAAATCGCTCCTGCAAATATGCTCATCATCACATACGGTGCATACGTGCAGATCGAAAGTGCCGCTGTGCCGAGTGCCGATCCGGTCTTTTCATAGAGCCAGAGCGTCAGCGCAAAGCTGGTCATTGCGCTTCCCAGCTGTGACAGACTCTGCGTGCTCCACAGAATATAGAAATCCCTTAATCCGTTTATTCTGTTTTTCATTATCTTTGCTCCTTATCATTTTCATAAATGAAATGAGCAAAGCCTGAGGAAAAGGCTTTCCTCCATACAGATTCCTCAGGCTCTGCATGGAGCTGTGACAATGCAAAGCTTCATCTCTTCCCTCACTCCTTTTTCTATATGCATCATCTTTTGCATTCTGATTGGGCAGAGAGCTGATAGCTTCCAATCGGCTCTCTGCCATGAGGTTTCGCCTGTACAGGCGGAGTGTATCGTTTAGAAAATTTGTCCGGGCTGTCTCAGCTTCTCCTTGGCAGGGAATCCCTTGTCGAACGCCTCGACCTCCTCATCGCTCACATAGTATCCCTGTGGAGTCTGATAAACTCCGGTAATGCCGGAAAGGTAACCCGGAATCAGCTCTTTACAGAGAAAGAAAGAGGCATCTGCATCCGCCGGAAGATCATGGTACCTGATACCAAACTTGCCGGCATAGTCAAATCCGCTCTTCCCATAAAACCCAATGTTCCCCTCAAACAGCACCGCTCCATAGCCAAGAGCCGCTGCCTTACGCAGAGAGAAATCAAGCAGTATCTTGCCAAAGCCTTTACGCTTCAGTTCGGGCGTGATACAGATTGGACCCATGGTCAGAACCGGAATCACTCTGCCATCATCTGCCTCGATGATGGTTTTCATGAACATGTTCTGTCCGATCAGCCTGCCATCCTTTTTCATGACAAAGTCCAGCTCTTTCACAAACGCCGGATCATCACGAAGCCTGTGAATCACCAGATGCTCACTGCACCCCGGACGATACACATTCCAGAATGACTCTCTCACAAGGCTTTCGACCTCGCTGTAGTCTTCCTTCTTCTCTAAACGAATCATATAGTCATTTGTATTCATTGTTTTTCCTCCTGAAAATTGTTGACTGTCAATTGCCTGTCAGCGGGAGGTTTGTTCGATTGTTTGCAAACCTCCCGGTCAGCCAACAATCTCCGATGCGTTGTACTTTTTCAAACAGTACTCTCCTCTGCAGGTACATTTGGGTCTGTTGATTCGCCAAGCCATATGTCAAGTACCTGCTTTCTGACAAAACCATCGCGTACGCGATGGGCATAGCTCCTCATTGTTTTTTATAATCAAGCCTGTAGGCTTAACTATCCAAGTTTTCCATGATCCCGTTCACGACTGTTTTCAGATGAGAAAATGCAACGTTTATCAACATCCGCATCATCCGTCTGTCGGAACAGAGATCTGCCTTTATCAGACAAAACTATCTTTCCAGCTGCCCCTTATACCCCGTAATTCCGCCGATGCTCTTTGCAGTATAGCCCATCTTCTTCAGGATTCCCATTGCCCGTCTGCTCCGTGTTCCTCTCAAGCAATAAAGGAAAAGCGGCGTCGTCTTTTCAAAGGAAATGCTGGTGATCCTGGATAATGGAATGTTCACTGCTCCAGGAATGTGCCCGGAGCAAAACTCATCTGCTTCCCGTACATCTACAAGAACAGCAGCTTTCGTCCTCTGAACCTCCTGAAGCCCTTTATTGATATTTCCAAACAGGATCATAATCTCCTCACAAATCTGCGCTCTTTTCAACGCTCCACAGGCTTACGCCCTCCGGTCTGAAATCCATTTGTATCTCCCAAAACTCGACGCCTTTGTGGGCTGCTTCCCGGATCGTGCGGGAGACCTCTTCATAATGAGTAGATCGAAGACGTTCTTTCCGTTCTGTGATGCGATACTGGAAGACCTGCAGAAAGACAGCTCGTTCATGCTCCTGCAGCGACCCGGCCAGTTCATTTACATGCTTGACCATCCTGTCTGTGGATGAAAATGGCTTGGGCGGCAACGTTTTGATGTTTGCCCCATATTTCACATTGATCGTCGTCAGCGGTGTCTTGACCTCCAGATAGGTATCCCCCACCTTGAAATCCAGCTTTGAAATCCCCAGCTTTACCTCACGCTGAATCGCAGCGAATTCTGCCGCAATTCGATTCAGCTGATGCGTTTCAAAGAAGTATTCCACCAGACGATTTGAGAGAATCTGGTTGATGCCAATCCAGTTGTCGTCATCAGAAAGAAGAACCGCCTCGATATCGTATTTCAGCTTGCGTTTGGGATCATCATGCCAGGACAACAGACAGGGAATGTTTTTGTTTTCCACGTCTCCGATCCGGTTTGTGGTAGGAATATGCGCCACAAGTTGTTCACCATTTACCTCCACGGTTGCCGTAAACTGAGAGTTCCGTTTAATCATGGTTCCTCTGATCAGAGGACGTTCAAATGTATACGTGCCCATTTTTTTATCACCGCAGTCACCATGACCGATTACTCCTCCCCGACATTTTTCAGCATCTGATCTGTTTGCGCAGATATGCACAGCATCTGTTTTCAAAACCATTTTGCACCGTCACAGAGTGTTTCTCATCTTAACATCTATTATAGCTGCTTTTATCAGAATTTCAATGCGATTCTACTTAAAATCTTCCTGCCAGATTAGAAGGAAAGACACCAATGCCAATCAATTCAAGGCCACATTCCTTACCTGCGACGCCATCACTCCATCTTCATTATGCCACTGACTTCCTGGCTTGTGGAGATTAACAGTATACTGAAGCCCGCTGGCATGCCAGTCATCATACCTGGCCTTATCAAGCATACCGATGTCCATAAGTACATTGACCGGCACGGTGTGGGTCACGGGAAAAGACGGTGTTCACAGGGCCAAAGCCTTACCTACTGACTAAAGCTGTTTTCCAGTTAACATTCTCCATCGTCACATTTGTTACTGTTGCACTTGAATTTCTTCTGAAGACAACTTCAACCATCGGATACCTTGTTTTCATCTCATCCGCTTTGGTTTCATCTCGTTTTCTATCTCGTTTTCCACCTCGATTTTCGATTTTCGAGATAGAACTGTTGGAATTCATCTGTGATAAACCGGATACATTTCCATGAGTACCTGAAGCAGTAATGTGACCGGGAACCGGCAGCCTAAAACACAACTGCCCAGGAACATGATCGCATACTATGCAATCACACCCCCGCATTGGTTTTCCCATCATGCGCTTCATGTACCTGGCTCATAGAAACCTGCCCGGCTGGATCCTCAAGGCTTTTCCCCTTTCGCAGTGAGCGAAACTCCCATTTCGGTTGACCGCATCATCTCGTGGCACTTTCTCCAGCACATCAGGCCTGATAGAACAAACCTCTGTTTTGCGCTGTCTCGATATAGCAGTGCCGTTTTCCTTTTGCCATTCGCACAGAGACCTTGATTTTCGCAACAAGAATATTTACAATGTTATGCAAAGTCCAAGAAAAGTGAGGAGATCATATGAACTACGCAGAAGAGTCTTTGCGCAAACATGAAGAATGGAAGGGAAAAATCGAGGTCATATCCCGGGTAAAGGTTCAAAATAAGGAGGATCTTTCTCTCGCTTATACGCCGGGCGTTGCCCAGCCATGTCTTGAAATTGAGAAAAATCCGGATCTGTCCTATGATCTGACCCGGCGCAGCAATCTTGTTGCTGTGATTACGGATGGAACGGCCGTTCTGGGGCTTGGCGATATCGGCCCCGAGGCCGGCATGCCGGTCATGGAAGGAAAGTGTGCCCTGTTTAAGGAATTCGGTGATGTCGATGCATTTCCGCTGTGCATCCGAAGCAAGGATGTCGATGAACTGGTTCGTACCATCTATCTGATTTCCGGCAGCTTCGGCGGCATTAACCTTGAGGACATCGCCGCTCCGCGTTGCTTTGAGATTGAGCGAAAGCTGAAAGAAATCTGCGATATTCCCGTTTTCCATGATGACCAGCACGGAACGGCCATTGTCGTCGGTGCAGCCATTCTGAATGCCCTCAAGGTTGTCTCAAAGGACATCGCAGAGGTGCATGTGGTCATTAACGGCGCAGGCTCTGCCGGAATCGCCATTGGTCGTCACCTGATGGATCTCGGAGTGCGTCATCTCAAGCTGGTTGACCGAAACGGCATCCTCTGTGAGGGCGTCCAGATGAATTCCGCTCAGGCAGAAATGGCGGCGCTGACCAATCCGGAGCATTTTGCAGGAAGCCTGGCAGACGCTCTTGTTGGTGCGGATATCTTCATCGGCGTCAGTGCTCCGCACATCGTGAGTGAGGACATGATTCGCTCCATGGCAAAAGATGCCATTGTGTTTCCCATGGCAAATCCGATTCCGGAAATCGAACCCGAAGCTGCGCTTGCTGCCGGTGCGCGCATTGTCGGAACCGGTCGCAGCGATCATCCAAACCAGATCAACAATGTCCTGGTATTCCCTGGCCTTTTCCGTGGCGCCCTTGACGTACGGGCAAAAGACATCAACCTCGAAATGAAGCTGGCTGCCTCACATGCCCTTGCGGCACTTGTTTCTCCTGAGGAACTGAGCCCCACCTACATTCTTCCCGCCGCATTTGACAAGCGTGTCGGGCCGGCGGTGGCTGCTGCTGTCGCTGAGGCCGCCAGGAAAAGCGGCAGCGCCAGAATCTGATGTGCCCATGACAAACAGCCGTTCGGATCTTACTTGAGACGCTTTGACAGTAATCTGACAAAAAGGTGACAGTTATGCTTTTCCGAAAGAAGAATACCGTGATCCCCTATGATCCGGCTGCTCAGAAACCCATCCTCCGCAAAAGCATCTGCACAGGCGAGACAACCGCCGGATTCAAGGACATCAAGACAGGTGTTTACACCGATGTAATGCTGATTCGTGACACCCGCGACCTGCAGGAATTCATGGACACCTATGGCATCACAAGCAAACCTGAGACAGAGTATTGAAAGGATTCCCGCATGGAAAGGAAAAAGTACGGTTGGACAGCAAAAGGCATCGTGGGAATGATTTTCACTCCCATTGGTCTCCTCTTTCTCCCTCTCGGCCTTCTCCTGTGGCATGTCAATGTCACCGGAGATCCCAGGGATTCTCTCGTTTTCCTGATTGCTTTCGGAGGTGTTGGCGCCGTTTTCCTTCTTCTCGGCCTTGCGCTCCTGTTTGCTGACCTTCGCAGACGGCACCTTCAGCGTCGTGCATATGAGGGCGGTTACTACGTCATGGCCCATATTGCCAGAGCTTCGGTGCAGCGAAACGTAAACTTAAACGGGTCCAATCCACTGGTCATCGAATGCCATTACACGGATCCTGATACCGGGATTGCACATGTGTATTACAGCCGCTATCTCTATACAGATGTCACGGACCTTCTGACCTCCGATGAAGTCCCGGTGTATATTGATCGGATGGATGATCGTGTTGGTTTTGTGGATATTGATGCTGTGCTCCCCAAAATCCAGATTCACAAATAGCCTCTGAACCTTCAAACCGTTCCGTCCCCAAAAATCCATTTTCTGAAAAATTTCCAGTTGACGCACAGGATTCTTATTCTTTATAATAAAAAGACACATAATTTAAGTATCAAACCCAACAGAAGCTTGGAAGGGAGGCATCTCATGCTGAGAAAATCATCTAATAAAAAAGATGTTGGTGGTATCCCCGCAAAAAAGATCGTTATCCCCATTATCCTCGTTCTGACATTTCTTCATATTTCGATTATCGCCACCATCATGATGGTCAACAAGACCAGCTCAGAGCTCTCCTCCATCATGCAGAAATCCGGCGAATATGTATCTGATG
The DNA here is from genome assembly GCA_017476605.1 of Clostridia bacterium. Classification (GTDB taxonomy): domain Bacteria; phylum Bacillota; class Clostridia; order Christensenellales; family Aristaeellaceae; genus Ventricola. The sequence continues at coordinate 3,667 of JAFUZM010000055.1, read as the reverse complement.
CCACCTCGCTTCTGGCAGGAAGCAGCCTGCTTTCGGAAACCTCAAGCAATTTCATCCTGATGCCTGTCGCAGAAACCGGAGAAGTGAACATCATGCCACTGCAGGCATATGCTGGCGAATTGGCGAATGACAGGCGCGGAGCTCAGGTTGCAGAGCGCTTCAAATCCTACGATGTATCACCGGAGGTAAAGGAAGCCATTTCCCAGGCGGCTGAGAGCGCCGAGTTCATGATGGAAAGCCAACTGAAAGCGATCTCGCTCATGAGCGCCGTCTATCCCTATCCGGATATCATGCCTCTCAGAAACATTCCCGTTGCAGAGCTGACTGAGGAGGAGCAGAGCATGTCCTCTGCTCAAAAGGAGTCCTCCGCTCGTCTCCTGCTTCTTGGCTCCGTATATGCGCTCCATAAGCAAACCGTCTCGCAGCAGGTAAATACAGCTGTCGGGATGATTCAGGCAGCCTCAGGTGCCCACGCTGCCGCTGCGCAGCAAAGGATCGCCAAGCTACGTTCCAGTTTATGGGCAATTACCGGCTCCATTATTGTCATCCTGTCTGCCACATTCATCTGCCTGCATACTCAGCTGCTTGCTCCTCTTGATGCATTTGTCCACCTCATCTCCTCCAGCAGTCCGCTGGATGATACCAAGGGACTCAATGAGGTCCGTCAGGTTGCAAATGCCTATAATACCCTTTTAAAGCGCCGTGATGCCCTGGATGCCATTCTCCGCTCCGCTGCCGAAACGGATGCGCTCACCAACATGCCAAATCGGTATCGTTTCGAGCAGTATATGCTTGAGTCCGGTGAAAGCGGGTACTCGCTGGCGGTTCTCCTGTTTGACATCAATTACCTGAAGAAGACCAACGACACGTACGGCCATCTCGCAGGTGACAAGTTGATTCGAGATGCAGCCAGTTGTATTTCTTCCTGCTTCGGTGAAAACTGTTTCCGCTTTGGTGGAGATGAGTTTGCCGCTGTCGTCAAGGATTGTACCCCTGAAATGGTGCAGGAAATGATTGAACGCTTCAAGGTCGCTGAGCAGGAAAAGAATGTCAGTATTTCTCTCGGCTATGCCTTCACGGAGGAAATTGGAAACACGACTTTGCGCAGTCTGCTGGATGAAGCCGATAAGAAAATGTACATCCAAAAGGAAAATGCGCATCGCCTCAACTGATCCTCGGATAACACAGAACACCGCCTTTTCGGCGGTGTTTTTCATTCCATACTTCCAGCTTTATCTTGTTTTCAATACACAGGCTTTGTGCTAAATTAGCAAGGGATGAGGTCAATTCTTATGGTGGTGATAAGTCTTGACAAACAAAGGCATTCAGCTATATTTAAGTAAAGCGGGTGGAGATTATCCGCTTGGCACCGAACATTGGAAGGAGTCTGAATATGGGTGTGTATGTTAACCCGGGCGCGCAGCAACACCGGGACTCAGGGCGAAACCGGTCTGAATATGGGTGTGTATGTTAACCCGGGCAATAGGAGCTTTGCAAGAATTAACGGGCCGAGATATGTAGACAAGACCGGTTTGATCAGTCTTATGAACGAGCGCATTGGCAAAGACAACAGTCTGGTTTGTATTAGTCGCCCGCGGCGCTTTGGAAAATCCTATGCGGCAAAGATGCTAACTGCATATTATGACTGCTCATGCGACTCTCACGAGCTGTTTAAGGACAAGAAGGTTGCAAAAGCAAAAGAATACGAGAAATACATTAATCAATATAACGTCATTTGTTTGGATATTACAGGCTTTACCTCAGCAGCAAAAGATTCCGGAGTGTCCTTGCGCGAAGTGCCAGGTATGATCAAGAAGGCTTTATGGAAGGATTTGGTTGAAAGCAAATTTGTGCCAAAAGATGACGATACTCTGAATGATTTTATGCTCCGTTGCGTGGAATCAAAGAACGGAAAGCCGTTTATCTTCATCATTGATGAGTGGGACGCAGTAATTCGGGAAGCCAGAGATGATGAAATAGCACAGACTGCATACCTGAATCTGTTAAGAGGATGGTTCAAAAATGAGAACTTCACTTCAAAGGCTGTAGCCGCGGCATATATGACCGGGATTCTTCCAATCAAGAAAGATGGCTCTCAATCAGCAATTTCTGATTTCAAGGAATTCTCCATAATCAAGCCTCGCCAGTTTGCCCCCTATGTTGGATTTACAGAAGATGAGGTTAGGCTGCTGTGTGAAAGACATCATGTGGACTTTGATACAATGAAGCAGTGGTATGACGGATACAGTTTTAAAGGCGTTGGGTCCGTATACAATCCGAATTCTGTGATAGAGGCAATAGAGAACGATGATTTTGATTTTTACTGGGCAGAGAGTTCAGCAGCAGAACCTCTAATGGACTATATCAGTAAGGATTACAATGGATTAACCAAGACAATTGCACAACTTGTTGGTGGAGTTGAGGTAAAAGTGAATACCACAGGTTTTGCCAACGACCTTACAACCTTCAAGGGAAAAAACGATGTTCTGACATTGCTGATTCATTTAGGATATCTGGCCTATGATTCTAATAAAAAAACGGCGCGGATTCCTAATAAGGAAATCAGGCAGGAGTTTCAGAAGACCATTCATGAAGTAAAGCATAAAGCCACATTAAAGCGTCTCGAAGAAAGTGAAAAACTCTTCATTGATACGATCCAAGGGCATGAAGAAGCTGTTGCAGCGCAAATCGAAAGAGTGCATGCAGAGGAAACAGTAGCCATACATTACAATAAAGAAGATAGTCTGCGTAGTATCATTAAGTTGGCTTATTATTCCTATAGAGATCATTACGTGCAGTTCGAGGAACTTGCCACAGGAGAAGGATTTGCAGATGTGGCATACATTCCCATAGCAGATTCTGACTGGCCAATTCTTCTGATTGAATTGAAATGGAAGGAGTCTGCAGAAAGTGCAATCAATCAGATACTAAATAAGAAGTATACCTATGGATTAGAAAACTATGGTCGGCCGATTCTGCTTGTTGGAATTACCTATGACAAAGATGCAGAAGCAGGAAAGAAAAAGCACAAGTGCAAGATTGTTGAATATGGCAGATAGAAATTAAGGAAATAATGAAGTCCCTCCGCTCCCATCAATAGTCACTAATACCTGTTCATTTAAGTAGCAGTCTGGAATACACCGTAAACCTGCACAAAGATGTAGAACACCTCCCGCATATGTTCATTAGCATCTTTGTCTGCGATTCAGCACAGCCTGTTTCCCCAGGTCTCGGATGTATCTATAGGAACGATTTGTGCATAGCAACTCTCCCCCTTTGTCGGTGATCTTGGCCTGATCTTCCAGCTGATGTACTTGGTCTAGAACTCGTTGAAGACGTTAATTAATGACGTCATATCCCTCCCCGCCCCAGTTTACGCTGTCCACCTGTTATTGGTGCCGATGAACTGCGCCTTAGCATTGGCAAAGCCTTGAATACCAATTGCAAAAGAGGACTTGATATGGGTGCATCATAATAGAGAAATTGGGTTTTGACATTTTGGAAACCCTTCTTGAAAAGTCAAAAATTCGATGTAAAATACTCAAACATATCATGTTTTTGGCTCTGGAGTTACGGCTGCTATTTGACTGTAACCTTCCATGCCAAAGCAAAAACGCTCGATTATTTACAGATAAGGACTTATATTCATGAAGCAGTGCATACATAC
>JAFUZM010000401.1 GCA_017476605.1 Clostridia bacterium | reverse complement strand
TGCCCTTCTCCTCAAGCAGTGCATTTAGCGCGGGTTCCCAGAGTCTCCCCAGGCTTCCAGCCAGATGCCCGGCAAGATAGTCGTTTGTGCCCAGCATCAGGATCAAAACATCGTCCTTCCCAAATTCCCGTACTGCGCGAAGAAGCAGCGGAATCATGGGACCTCCTGGAATGGTCCTCCCCGGCATGCTGTCATTCATGAGGGAGCATCCCAGCATGTCCGCTGCAATATTCGGCCACTGGCTCATTGCAGGAAAGCGGTCTGCGCCCAGGCGGGCATCCCAGCCCCAGGCATTGGAATCTCCGTAGCAGTAAAGCGTCATTTCCCGCTCCCCAGGTTCAAAAGAACCTCCTCTTTTGTATGGCAGTACACAAGGAAGCCCTCAATCGGGTCCGGAATCGCCCCATGCTGGTGCATCTCCTCAAGCACGGTCATGAGCCCATCATAATACTGATCCGGCGCATACAGGAACACCGGCTTTGCATGCTGTCCAATCGTCTTTTGCGCCAGAACGGTAAACAGTTCATCCATCGTCCCGATTCCACCCGGAAGAATGAGGAATGCATCCGACTGATCGATCATCCATTCCTTTCGATCCGTCAGGTTCTCCGTGATCACCACCTGGCTGCAGGCCTTATGCACCGGCGCCGTTTCAAATACCTTCGGCACAGCCGCCAGCATTTCAGCCCCTGCCTCTGCAAATCCGGCTGCAACTGCATCCATGAGACCGAATGCACACCCTCCATATACCAGGGAATGTCCGGCATGTCCAAGTGCTCTCCCCAGTTCTTTCACGTTGTCCTCATATTGATTCATGGAAGCCGATGCAAATACGCCAATTCTCATCACCTTTCGCCTCCGTTTCTACCCCATATTATACAAAATGAAGCGCATCCCGTTCAATCTCTTCCACTGAAATTTTCACATTTCCATGACATCTGCGGTAGCGACCGCTTCCAATCTTCCCACTCGCGATGGCCATACCTCCTCTTGACCAGAGCGCACATGGTTTGTCAGCACCATCCCGTCATTTTCAATTTTTGCCTTGAAATATCTACAGAATATGTGTAGAATAAAGCGGATTTAACCTCAAGTACAACCAATGTCACTTGCCGTTTTTCGGCAGAAGGAAAAGGTATGGCGTTATCTGTTAATTTTGAACTGCCGGCAATCTTCATCTCTCTGCTTGGTCTTATCTACTGTCTGACCATACGCCGCAGCATCTATCGACTAAAGAACATAAAGGGGAACCCACTCTATAACCAGCATTTCCTGTATCTCGGAATGCTCATTTGCATTCTGATTTCCTGCTCAAGCTCGTTTCTTAATGCGTATATTGAGCTAAATGCAACTGCCGCGACCGTTCCGCTACAGATGTTCCTGCATCTGCTGTACTTTATTTTTCATACCGTTATCCCGACTATTTATACCCTTTATATTATGAGCCTCAACGGCTCCACAATCGGGCAGTCCAACAGATTTATCCTGCGGCTTTGCATCCCGATCATCCTCTGTGAAATCCTGATCCTGATTTCGCCCTTTACAAAAAGCATCTTTTACCTGGATGAGGCCCTTCATTATCGCCGCGGTCCCCTCATGATTCTCCTTTACCTGTGTGCTGCCTTTTACGTGGCACTGGGAACCCGGTTCTTCTTTCTCAACAAACATGCCGTCACGGAAACGACCAGCAGAATCATTTCCGCGCTTGTGATCATCTCCATCTCAGGCATTCTCATTCAGATGATCAACAGCAGTGTCGTTGTAGAAACCTTTGCAGAAGCCCTTTCCTTCCTTGGATTCCTGCTGACGCTTGAGGATACGGATCGCAATCTGGATCCCCTCACAAACGTCTATCACCGGATCGCATTCGATGAGGAATCGAGAAAGCGCATTCGCTCAGGGCATTCCTATTCCGTTCTCCACATCCATCCAAACAATTTAAGCACCTATGCACGCATCCTTTCCGTCCGTTCCTCTGACAAGCTCATTGCTTCCATTGCCGCCTGGCTGACTCAGGTGACAAGGAAAGAGAACGTGTTCAGCTACCATACGCAGGACTTCCTTGTCATCTCGGATGAACAGGATGAGGCAAACGTAGAAGCCTTTGCGCATCAGATTCTTGACCGCTTCCAGCAGCCATGGCACGTAGATGATCTGTATGCAACACTGAACGCAACGATCTCCCTCATTCGGATTCCGGATGATGCCGGCAATGACCAGGAGCTCGAGCAGATTCTCGATATTGCCTCCACCAAGCAGGCCCATGAATCCATGATTCTGACAGCAGATGACATTGCCCAGTTCAAGCGGGAGCTTCTCATTGAAAAGCTGCTGGGCAAAGCCATTGAGAAAAAGACCGTTGAGGTATGGTATCAGCCGATCTGGTCCTCCGAGGAAAACAAAATCATCGCAGCAGAGGCATTAGCCCGCCTCATTGATCCCGAATACGGCTTCATTCCGCCGGATGAGTTTATTCCCATTGCCGAGAAGAACGGAATGATCAACGCCCTCGGTGCTCTGGTCTTTGAGAAGGTCTGTCAGTTCATCGCGTCAAACCCTCAGCTTGAGCTGCACTACATTGAGGTTAACCTCTCCATGTACCAGTTCCTGCAGGAGCATCTTGACCAGGATCTGCTTGCAATGACACAAAAATACGGCATCTCCCCGTCTCAGATCAATCTCGAGATCACGGAATCCATGGCCAATATCGCTCCTCTGATCGAAAATACCGTGCAGAGTCTTCGCTCCGTCGGCTTTACCTTCTCACTGGATGATTACGGCTCTGCCTACTCGAATGTTCAGCGCCTGATCACCGGTGACTTCACAAACATCAAGATTGACAAGAGCATCCTTTGGGATTCGGATACCAGCGAAAAAGCACAACGCATGCTGAAATACCTGACGCAGACCATCCGCAGTCTTGGCCTCAACGTCATTCAGGAAGGCGTTGAAACCGAGGAGCAACTTGAACGCATCAAGGAATATGGCTGTAATATGGTACAGGGCTACTATTTCTCCAAGCCTGTCAAAGAAGTACCGTTCATCGACTACGTCATATCCTACAACAAACCTTAAAATCATACACAAATCCGGGTAAAGCAATACGATGCTTTACCCGGATTTTTAGTTCTCCAGCCAGGAGAGCCTCAATAGCTTTATCTGTCGCGTCCTTTTTCGTAAAGGGGTCATTATCCAGAGAAACGACAAGAAGCACAGGATGTGTTTTTGCCACAAATATCGGATCTGTTGTGAATGATTTTAAGGAAGATCTGAAGTTGAAAACGCTCTCTCTGCTGTGGTACAATAACTGCAGAAAGAGGGCATAACAAAAATAGATGGCGCTTGGCAATGAAATGAACAGGCAGCCAAGAAAAATTGATAATCTCGGCGTAAAGGAGTTGGCCTGTTTGCACAGCAAACAGGCAGGTGACGAGCACTGACAAAAGTCACTACGCCGAAAGACCAAGCTGCTCGTCAGCGGAGGCGGCAAACAGATGCAGGTAGCCATGAGTAATCAGCAACAAAGGCAGATGATCTGGACACGAAAACTGTCGCAGATGGATCATGACAGTCAACTGGCAAGCGCAAAGGCAGAAGGACGAGAAGAAGGGATTTACAAGATTCTGACTCAGTTGGTGAAGAATAAACGACTTTCTGTTGCAGAAGCTGCCGCAGAACTCGGAATCAGTGAATCGGACTTTATGAAAAACTCTGGTTTGATATCGCCGTAAACAATGAAAGCTTTCTGCTATCGTTCTTATTGTAGGTTAGCTGTAGTAACGCCTTGAACAGCCAGAGTTCTAATCATTACCTCGGTTGGCACACAATGGTGCTTGGCAATGAAATGAATAAGCAGTCAAGAAAGATTGATAATCCCGGCGTAAAGGAGTTTGTCAGGTGACGAGCACTGACAAAAGTTACTACGCCGAAAGACCAAGCTGCTCGTAAGAGGAGCCATGCCCATCGCGTACGCGATGGTTTTGTCGGGAAGCAGGTACTTGACATATGGCTTGGCGAATCAACAGACCCAAATGTACCTGCAGAGGAGGCGTGAAAACAGATGCAGACAGCCATGAATGATCCGCAGTGGCAGATAAACTGGACACGAAAACTGTCACAGATGGATCATGACAGTCAACTGGCAAGCGCAAAGTCCGAGGCATGGAAAGAAGGCTACAGAGAAGGCTGGGAAGAAGGCTTCAAAGAGGGCTTCGAAGAGGGCGTTTACAAAACTCTGGCTAATTTGGTGAGGAAAAAACTCCTCTCTGTTGCAGAAGCTGCCGCAGAGGTCGGAATCAGTGAATCAGACTTTGAGAAGAAGCTGGTTTGACGTCGTGATAAGGAATAAAAGCTGTCTCGGCAACCTTTTCAGTAATTTCACTTGTTATTTTGAATAACCGATTCTGTTTTGAGTATTGAATCCAGATTCGGAAAAACTCAAGCTGAGATGCTTCCAGTTTTACGCAAACGGAAGCTCATATTGCAAAGAAACACGGCATAGCTTACAGAAATAAGCTATGCCGTCTTTTTATTGCGATTCACAAGATGTGACCTTTTTGTACAAAAAACGGCCACACCGGGTATTTCCCCGTTGTGACCGTTGCTCGTTAGTCACCTGAAGACGTGCAGATCATGGTTTTGGGAAGCATCCCCTATCCGCTCCGCCTTTCCCGGATGTGGTTATTATGCCAGCAGTGCTTTGCAGGCCTCGACCAGCGCCGCATTCTCTGCCTGAGAAGCAGCCGGCTCGGTCGCATTGGTGTTGACATACAGCTTGATCTTCGGCTCGGTGCCGGAAGGACGGATGCAGACCCATGCATCATGGTCAAGCTCGAAATAGAGCACATCGCTCTTGGGCAGATCCACGGCCTCGACGGTGCCGTCTGCTGCCGTGCGGGTTCCAGCCAGGTAGTCACGAACCGCATGCACCTTGAGTCCGCAGATCTCTTTCGGCGGATTTGCGCGCAGGTTCTTCATGATTTCCTGCATCTTGGTGAGTCCATCCTTGCCCGGCAGTGTAACGGAAACGACCTTCTCGACATAGTAGCCATAGGTCTTGTAGATTTCCTGCAGGATGTCATAGAGGGTCTTGCCCTGAGTCTTTGCCCAGGCAGCTGCTTCAGCGATCAAAAGGGAAGCATTGACGCCGTCCTTGTCGCGAACAAAGGTGGAGGACAGGAAGCCGTAGCTCTCCTCAAAGCCAAACAGGAACGTATGGTCGCCTGTATCCTCGAACTGCTGAATCTTATTGGCGATCCACTTGAAGCCCGTCAGGGTATCGAAGCATACAAGACCAAATGCCTTTGCAATCTTCCTTGCCAGTTCCGTAGAAACCACAGACTTGACCACTGCGCCGTTGGCCGGCAGGGTTCCCAGGGCCTCGCGGCTCTTCAGGATGTAGTACAGCAGCGTGCAGCCGATCTGGTTGCCGGTCATGAGGTAATATTTGCCCTCGTCATCCTTAACGGCGATGCCAACGCGGTCGCAGTCCGGATCGGTGCCGAAAATGCAGTCTGCGCCTACTTCATCCGCCAGCTTCATTGCCAGCGTGAAGGCAGCCGGATCCTCCGGATTCGGGACCTTAACGGTGGAGAAGTTCGGATCCGGGAGCTCCTGCTCCTTGACAACATAGACATTCTGGATGCCGATTTCCTTCAGGATGCGGCGAACCGGCTTGTTTCCTGAACCGTGGATCGGTGTATAGACGATCTTGAGCTCCTTGCCCGCTTTCTGCATCAGCTCCGGCTGAACAGAGAGGGTCTTTTCCTGAGCGATATAATCATCGTCGACTTCCTTGTTTCCGATGATGGTGAGCAGGCCCTTCGCCTTTGCCTCAGCCTCATCCATTTCAACGGCATCCGCATAAGCATTTGCACGGATGCACTTGAGAACCTGATCGGCATACTCCGGCGGCATCTGAGCGCCATCCTCCCAGTACACCTTATATCCGTTGTACTGCGGCGGGTTGTGGCTGGCCGTAATGACGATGCCGGCGACCGCATGCAGATGACGGACGGCATAGGAGAGTACCGGAACCGGACGCAGCTCATCAAAGAGGAAAGCATGAATGCCCTCATGCGCCAGGACCAGCGCGGAAGCTTTTGCAAATTCAGGGCTCATCCGACGGGAATCATACGCGATGACCACGCCGCGCTCCTTATAGCTGGGATCGCCAGCATTGATATAATCCGCAAATCCCTTGGTTGCACGACGGACATTGTAAAGATTCATCCTGTTGGTACCAGCGCCAAGCACGCCACGCATACCGGCTGTACCGAAAGACAGTTCTGTATAGAAACGGTCTTCAATTTCCTTCTCATCCCCGGAGATTGCCTGGAGTTCGGCTACAGTTGCAGCATCATTTGCAAACTCCTTCAGCCATTTTTCATATTCTTCACGATATCCCATTGGTAATCATCCTTTCCTTGTAATTATCACAGGCATTTTGCCTCTGTTATTATATATCATATCCACCCGTTTTGGAAAGTGAATTTTCCTCATATGAGAATTTTCTCAGA
>JAFUZM010000400.1 GCA_017476605.1 Clostridia bacterium | reverse complement strand
ACGGCAGTGCAAACATCGGTCGAAAAGCTTTTCCAGGGGTATTTACGACGGAAAACTGTGACATTTTGTCAAGACCCATTATTTTCCGTCATCCCGATGAGAGCTTAATAAATACAAGAAAACGCAGCCTCTATGAGGGCATGGCTATGTGAGTTAGCCATTGTTCAGGGCTTAAAAACCTTGCGCATAAACAAGGCCATACCTTTTGGCCTTGACCTCATACAATATTACTCAAGTATAAATTAGTCAAGTACGATTAACTTAATTTTGTTTTACTTATTTGAACCTGATTTCTTTCTATCGTCTCCATTGGATTTAACATAATAAAAGAGACTGCTGAAAGAAGAACTTTCAAGCAGTCTCTTATTATTGATCTAGCCTACGTGTCCGGTGGACACTGCGTCAAAGACTCAATCGTAGGATTAGTCCATGTCCGCATAGGTCCAGATGACGTCGCCAGTGGCAAGACGGATAACGTCATGCACAGAGGGCTTCAGCATCTGAGCGGTGGTGTAGTAGTAGAGCGGGTTTACGCCGCCGGTAGCCATCAGAACCTTCTCAGCCTCAGCAGCCAGATTGGCGCGCTCGGCAGGATCGGTTGCAGCCTTGACAGCGTCTACGAGTGCATCATAGGCCTCTGCCCAGGTCTGATTTCCTTCAGGTCCCCAATAGGCGCCAAGACCAGCATCCTTGGTGACTTCGCTGTTACGGGTGTAATCGCCAATGTCACGGCCAAGACGCGGATAGTTGTTGCCGGAAGCGGAGATGAAGATCTCGAGGAAGTTGACAACGTCGTTGAAGTCAGCAATCCAGCCCATACGAGCAGCTTCTGCGTCGCCAGCCTTCAGCTTGGTCTGCAGGGTTGCCCAGGCTTCCTGGTTGACAACACCGGTGATGCCGAACTGATTCCAGGTCTCCTGGACGTACTGGATGATCAGAGCATTGTTGCCGCTGTTGTTGAATGCAAACTCGATGGACGGGAAGTCGGTGAATACAATGTCTCCGCCCTCGATGGTGCCGGTGTACGGATAGCCCAGATCGATGAGGGTCTGGAGAGCTTCCACCTGATCGATGGTGTAGTCAGGGTTCACGTCGGAGAACTCGTTGGTATTGGCATACCATACGCCGTAATCGGCAGCTGCACGGACATCGCTGTTGAGGCCGTCAGCCAGTCCCTTCGGGAAGAAGCCGGTAGCGGCAACTTCGCCACCCTTGGTCACATAGGTAACCACTTCATAGCGGTTGACCAGCTGGCCAAGTGCGAATCTTGCCTTGCTCTGCTCCTGAACAGTCAGCTGCTTGGAGGCAGGGCTTACGTCCTTATGAACGTTGAAGAGGATGTAGTAGGTGCCCTGAGTCGGATAGAACTCAAGCTCGCCCGGATAGGTTGCATTCAGACGATCAAACTCGGAAGAGGAGATGGACTGAATGTACTGAACGGTATCATTCTCATAAGCGGTCAGGATAGCGGTGTTGTCCTCAGAGAGATAGAAGTTGAGGCCAGCCAGCTTGACAGCGTCGGCATTCCAATAGTAGGGGTTCTTCTCGAAGCTGATGACATCATCAACTGCATACTTGGTCATCTTGAAAGCGCCGAGGCCAACATAGGTCTCAGGATTGGTAGCCCAGATGCCCTCGTTGTCCGCGATGTCTACGCGTACCGGATAGAAAGGTACGAAAGCGCAGAGGTCGAGGAAGTAGGCGCAGGGCTGCGGCAGATGAACGACGAAGGTGCGGGCGGCATCGTCCACATCGATGTCAAGGCTGCCATCTTCCTTGCGGCTGATGACGTCATACAGGAAGCCATAGTCAGCGCCCAGCTCAGCAGAGGCAGCGCGCTCCCAGGAATCCTTAATCTGGGTAGCGGTCGCGTCGGTGCCGTCGGACCACTTGAGGCCCTCACGCAGGACGAAGCTGTAGGTCAGGCCGTCCTCGGAAACCTCGTAGGACTCAGCAAGTTCCGGAGACATGACAGGCTCGCCGTTTGCATCGTACTGGAAGCCAGTCAGGCCGGCAAACGCAGAACGGATGATGTTGGAACCTGCGGATGCGCTGTTCAGAGCGGGATCCATGGACAGCGGAGTGCCGCCGCCCAGGAAGATGCTGATGGTCTTGCCTTCTGCATTAGCAAAAGAAGCAAGGCTGAGCACCATCGCCAGAGCAAGCACTAGAACAACAAGTTTCTTCATGGTGTTTCCTCCTTAGGAAAATAATATATTTGTTCACGCCGATTGGCGGGGAACACAATTAGATGTGGTTGCAGGCCACGAAATGCCCTGGTGCCACCTCACGCATGGCCGGACATGCTTCGGCACATTCCGGTGTTGCCCGGGAGCATCTGGTCCTGAACGGACAGCCGCTGGGCATTTTGAGCGGGCTTGGAACATCTCCCTCAAGCACGATGCGCTTCTGATTGCGGCTCAGTTTCGGATCCGGAACCGGCACAGCGCTCATCAGTGAAATGGTGTAGGGATGCAGCGGATGATGCGTCAGCTCATTGGATGGCGCCATCTCCATCATATGCCCCAGGTACATGACCGCAATCCGGTTTGAAATATGCTTGACGACGCTGATGTCATGCGCAATGAACAGATAGGTAAGCCCGAGCTGGCTCTGGAGATCCTCCAGCATGTTGATGACCTGTGCCTGGATGGAAACGTCCAGTGCAGATACCGGCTCATCGCAGACAATGAACTCAGGATTTGAAGCAAGCGCGCGGGCAATGCCGATACGCTGGCGCTGTCCGCCGGAGAACTCGTGCGCATACCGTGTTGCATGTTCCGTGTTGAGTCCGACAATGCTCATGAGCTCGCGGATGCGCTCCTCGCGCTCCTTCTTTGTGGCACAGAGATTGTGCACATCAATCGGCTCAGCGACGATATCCGCAACGGTCATGCGGGGATTCAGTGAGGAATAGGGATCCTGGAACACCATCTGTGCACGGCGTCTGAATTCCTGCAGCGTTTCCTTGCCCTCAATCTTCTTTCCATCAAACCAGATTTCACCGGCTGTCGGCTCATAAAGATGGAGCATCGTGCGGCCAACCGTGGTTTTGCCGCATCCGCTCTCACCAACAAGGCCCAGAGTCTCACCCTTGCGGATGTCAAAGGAGACATCATCAACGGCCTTGAGCATCGTGGTTCTCAGAAACCCGGTGGACACTGGGAAATACTGCTTAAGATGACTGACCTGAACCAGGTACTCCGGATTTGGCGTAAAGGAACTTCTTGTTTCACTCATTTTCGTTCCCCTCCGTTTCCTCCGGGCGCTCCAGATAACAGGCGCCTTCTTTTACATTCATCCAGCAGGCAGAGAGCTGATCCCTGCCAACCCAGTATTCCTTTGGCTTTTCCTTAAGACAGATCTTCATGGCTGCATCGCAGCGCGGTGCAAAGGGGCATCCCGGCGGCATGTGCAGAAGATCAATCGGTGTGCCTGTGATCGGAATGAGGCGTGTCTTTTCATCGTCGCTCATATCCGGAATGGAACGCATCAGTCCGCGGGTATATTCATGCATCGGATGATAGAAGATGGCATCTGTGGTTCCGCGCTCACAGACGCCGCCCGCATACATGACAATGACCTCGTCGCAGATCTGGGCAATGACGCCCATATCATGGGTAATCATGATGATGGCCATGCCAAGCTCCTTCTGGAGGCGAAGCATCAGCTCCAGAATCTGTGCCTGAATCGTCACGTCAAGTGCGGTCGTCGGTTCATCCGCAATCAGGATATCCGGTTCGCAGGCAAGAGCCATTGCGATCATGACGCGCTGGCGCATTCCGCCGGAGAGCTCATAGGCATACTGATGAATCCGCTTTTCCGGCTCGGAGATGCCAACCAGCGTAAGCATCTCAATTGCCCGCTTTTCGGCTTCCTGCTTGGAGCGGTTTGTGTGAAGGAGGATCGCCTCCTCCAGCTGGTTTCCAATGGTAAATGTCGGGTTCAGTGATGTCATGGGGTCCTGGAAGATGATGCTGATCTTGTTTCCACGGATCACACGCATTTCCTCGTCCGTTTTTCCCACCAGCTCCTCACCATGAAGCTTAATGGAGCCGGACACAATGCGGCCCGGATGGGTGAGAATCTGCAGAATTGAGTAAGCCGTGACCGACTTGCCGCTTCCGCTCTCGCCCACGATGCCCAGTACCTTTCCCTTTTCAAGAGAGAAGGAGATGCCGTTGACGGCCTTTACCTCACCCGAGGGTGTGAAAAAGGAGGTATGAAGGTCTTTGACTTCAAGCATGCTCATTGCTTTCAATCCTCCTTATGAACGCAGTTTGGGATCGAACGCATCTCTCAGACCGTTTCCAAGCAGGTTGAAGGAAAGAACGATCAGGAAAATGGAGAGTGCAGGGAAAATCAGCTGATAGGGATAGGAGCGCAGACCGGTCCGGGCATCCGAGGCAAGCGAGCCAAGAGATGGCATCGGGATGGAAACACCGAGACCCAGGAAGCTGAGGAAGCTCTCCGTGAAGATGGCGCTTGGGATCTGCATAGCCGCAATGATGATGATAACGGATACGCAGTTGGGAATCATATGCTTGCGGATGATTCTGGCAGGCGAGGCACCGATGGCCTTTGAAGCCAGAACATATTCCTGCTCCTTGATGGAGAGAATCTGTCCGCGAACCTGACGTGCCATGGAAACCCAGTAAAGAAGACCGAAGACGATAAAGATAGAGACCATGCCGGCACCAAGGCGTGCAATCAACTGACTGTTCGAGGTGGATACCCAGTCCTTGATGGCGACAGAGAGCAGGATAACGATGAGAACATCCGGCAGTGAATAGATGATATCGACAATACGCATCATGACCATATCCACTTTCCCGCCGAAATAGCCGGAAATGGAGCCGTAAATGATGCCAATGACGATAACGATCAAGGCCGAGAAGATGCCGACCAGAAGGGAAATGCGGGTTCCGTAAATGACACGGATCGCATAGTCACGGCCAAGCGCATCCGTTCCCATGATATGCGGGAAGACGTCCTGCCCCCGGTCAATCTTTGCCTGTTCCTTGGCGCTGTACTGGAACGGTGCCAGGTTCTGCGCAGAAACATCCTGCTTTGTATAGGTATACGGATAGAACTCCGGAACGATGAAAGCAATCAGCATGATGATAACAATGACGCTCAGTGAAATCATCGCGATGGGATTGCGGCGCAGACGGCGCATCGCATCCCGCATGAAGCTCACGGATTCGCGCATTGTAACCTGCTGGGCTTTTTCCTCATCCGATGCTTTTTCAAACAAATTGGGATCCACCTGCATACTGAGTGGATTCTTAAACTTACGGTTTTCCGACATTTTCTTTCCCCTGTCTATTTCTTGAATCAGGACAGATCAATCCGCGGGTCGACTACCTTGTACAGGATATCGCCGATGAAGTTCATCAGGATAATCATCGTTGCAAGGAAGATGGTGACGCCCATGATCATCATATAGTCCGTACGCATCATGCTGTTCGTGAAGAGGCGTCCAAGTCCGGGCACTGAGAAGATATTTTCAACGACCATGGAGCCGGTCAGGATGTAGGCCATCATCGGACCTGCATAGGTAATAACCGGGGTCAGCGTGTTCTTCAGTGCGTGCTTGAAAATCACTTTCGAGTTCTTGACGCCCTTTGCACGGGCGGTACGGATGTAATCCTGACCCAGAACATCCAGCATGGAGGAGCGCTGCAGGCGCGTTACATATGCCATTGGGTAGAGCATCAGCGAGATAATCGGCAAAATCAGGCCGCCGGGCTGATTTCCCATGGATGGGAGCCAGCCAAGCTGCAGAGCAAATACAAGCAGCAATATGGTTGCCATGACAAACGAGGGCATGGACACCAGTGCCGTCGTCACAACCTGAATGACCCTGTCGAGCGCTTTTCCTCGTTTCAATGCGGCGATGGATCCGAAAATGACCCCCAGGATGATGGCCAGCACACCTGCCGTAAATCCGATTCGCGCCGAATACGCAAAGCCGCCCATAATGAGATCAATAACGGTGTTGCCCACCCAGCCGGTGGAAAGGCCGAAATCGAAATGCAGGATATTCCAGAGGTAGTTTAAGAACTGAACCGGCACAGGCTTGTCAAATCCGTATTTGGCCTCAAGCGCAGCGATAACGGCATCGCTTTTCGCTTTTTCCGAGCTGAACGGGCTTGCCGGAATGGCATGCATGACAAAAAAGGTAATGGCAATGACCAGAAAGATGGTCAAAAGAGCCATGAGAAGTCGTTTGATCAGGTAATTCAGGAACTTCGCGTTCATGTTTCCTCCATGTCAATCATCTGTCAAAAAAGTTTCCTGCCAATTATATTGAAAATTTCGTTTTCAGTCAAGGCCTTTTGAACATCTCACGCATATTGTGGGGCAAAAATCCGTTTTTCATTTTCTTCGGCATTTCGTGAAAATAAAGGCATCGCCTTTCTTTCAGCGCTTTTTTCCTCCTTTTTCAAAAAGCAAAAATGCATTCTCTCTTTGTGAGTCATTCATTTTCTGTCGTTTCGGTTTCTACGTCCTGTCCGTTGGCCCATCCCTCTCGCCTGTTCTCTTTGTCTCCCCTTTCCTTACATCTTTATTCGGTGCATGGGCTTCTTCGCATCAGGGGATAAGTGGTCATGGCAGAATGTCCGTTCAAGAGCGTCGGCATCCGCCTGAATCCCTTGGGCCTGAGAAGCAAAGCTACACACAATAAAAGGTCGGCACATCTCGGCCGGCCTTCATTATTTATTGGATGTACGGTGTACTTGGCGTCTCTGCTACTGCAGTGCCCAGGAGAGGTCGTCGATCAGGAACAGATTGCCGTGGGTATCATCCGTCGCGGCAGCATACAGAATCTGATCGCCCTCCCAGCTGAACGTCGGATGGCAGTGTGCCCAATGATATTTCCAGGTTGTATTATGGCGTGCCAGAACCGTCAGCTGGCGATCCCCCTTTTCCTCTGGACGGATCAGGAGGAGATCCTCAACCGCATCACCGACAAAGACCGTGTTGTCATTGTTGGCGTGATAGTGGTTGCAGTAAAACGGCATGTCAACGGTCCGGAACACATGACCGGTCTTGTCTGCAAAGCCAAAGTACGGGACCTGCCCGTTGTCGACGGCCTTGACGACCACCTGGGTCTTATCTGAGGAGATGGTGCCGTCATGACCGGCGCGGCGATTGTCAAAGACGATGTTCCCGTCCCGCGTCCAGAACTCATGCCCGACGCAGTCCTCCGGGCCCTGACGGAAGCAGGGGATGGCCTTGCCGGTTTCGGTATTCAGGATCCAGATGCGCTGGTTCACATAGTTCCAGGGGCCTTCATGACAGAACATGCAGATCCTGGAATCATCCGGTGCAAACTGGAAGTGCCCCAGCTGATGGGTGTCGCAGAACACATCACGCACGTTGCCGCCGTCGATGTCCATGAGCGTGACCCGGCCATCCTTGACCCAGACGAATTTCTCATAAAAGCCATCATAGTTGGCACCGGCATCCCCCGTCTGCCCGACGTTTTCATTTCTGGTCATCCCCAGGGTCCTTTTGTCCGGGCTGATGTGCATCTGAGCAAAGACCATCTCGTTATCCGTATAGATGATTTTGTTTTCCATCGTCCGTGTGTTGAGCAGATGGACAGAATTCCCGGATTTGTAGACAAGAAGTTCACTGTCCGGGGTCTTGGT
>JAFUZM010000399.1 GCA_017476605.1 Clostridia bacterium | reverse complement strand
GAGGGATAGAAGGATCAGCAGGAAATCTGTATCTGACTATTTGCAGATGGAAATGATGCGCAGGTTCAGAAACCGATATGACCGCAGGACGGAAGACGCTATTTTGTACCAGACGGTTACGAAAAAGGGAATCGTTACTTCATGAGAGAGCCTGTTGCGGATCGTTTGGAACAAACGATTTCGCTGTCGGAAGGATGATCAACAAGTATGCAGGTGAAAAGATGACATCGTTTCTATGCCAGGGGACAATCTTCTGTCCTATTCCTGCATCTGTGAATGATCACAGACATGTTTTGACATTCGAATCCTGATGTCTAGATAATGAAACGAGACGGAACTTTCTCAATTGTGGTATATCCTAAGTGAAATGTAATACTCGCCGAAAAGACGATAGCGAACCGTATTGTTGACTGAAAAAACGACAACTGAATTCTCTTGAGAAGAAAGGTGCCTCATACCTATAATCCACGTGCCTCAAGTGCACGGGGATTATAGGTATGAGGCATGAATTGGCATGCCTATTATGTTTCCAGAGCCAAACACAACGAGAAACAGATTCTGCATGCGCAAGCTCAGAATGACGGGAAAGGAAATTGAACGAATACTGTGACGACAGTGATCGGCGTCATCTAAAACACGGTAACCAATGCGTGGATGGTTGTGAACTCCAGCACGACGACGAACTGGAGCAGCATCAAGAAAACGATTACATCGAGGTTGATCAGCATTCACTCGGTGGTTACCACGGCTATGGGTGTGATCATGAATACCATAGCAAATACCTGGACGACGGCATTCTTCAACTCACAACCGTGAGTTAGACTACGGCTTAAAATGATCATCACAGTGGTGCCAATGGTTACCAGGACTGCAGTGACCAACGCGATGAAGGCAGTCAAGAACAGTTTCTTTACCACCTTTACGGAGATAGCGAATATCGTAAAGGAAAAGATGACAACGATCAACACCAATATGACCGATGCGTTCAATACGATGAAGGCCAATGCCAACAATGGTTGTACGGATATCAAAACAGCTGCAATCCATCGTCAGTGGAATATCCGACTCGGCTTACAGTTGGAACGCTGATATCTGTATCCAAATGGCAAGCGGAATCATCAATAACGCTAATCGGGGAACACGCACAGCGAAGCGCCTGACCAACAGCGTGAGCAATATTCCCGGAGTCTCTGATCCAGAAGAGGGCCATCTGTCCGACACAGACAGGCATATGCCTGTCTTCATGAAGTTCATGGTGGAGGAGTTAAAGGAATCGAGCAAGGTAGTGCTGTCATCAATCCGGGAGTTTGCGGATATGACCGGAAGAGACTTTACCGGGCTTGCTCTACAGGAGATCAGTGCGGGTTGTGTTGGCGGGAGCAGGTAGTGGCGTTACCAATAACTGTACCATCAATATGAGCGGAGTACGTGTTGTTGTCAACGGCTACAACGCAAAGAACGACGACAATCTGGCTGCATGGTGGTTCACCGGATCAATGAAATGCTGAATGAGGACGATAAGGCGTGGGGCGGTAAAGGTCCCTTTTGTGTTACACTTGAAATAATCTTGCGTAAATACGCAAAAAAATTTCGAGAGCTCCTTGATAAGGTGGATAAGACGTAGTACAATCATCGCATCAGAAAAATGCGTATTTACGCAGATTTATTACGAGGTGCGAGATGGAGTTGGAGAGAAACGAGTATCTTCAAAAGCTGATTGACAAGAAGGATAACGGAAGAGTCAAAATTATCACTGGTATCCGGCGTTGTGGGAAGTCATACCTGTTGTTTGAACTTTACACAAAGTATCTACGGAAACAGGGAATTGAAGAGAAGCAGATCATCAGCATTGCATTGGATGAACTGTCTAATGCAAAGTACAGAGATCCTTTTGAACTGGATAAGTACATCAGGGATCGAATTACGGACGGAGAAAAAAGATATTACATTCTGGTTGATGAAATCCAGTTTGTGTCTGAAATCCAAAATCCGTATGTCCACGATCCTCAGGCCAAAATCAATTTTATTGATGTGGTTCTTGGTCTCATGAAAATCAAAAACGCAGATGTTTATGTGACCGGGAGTAATTCGAGGATGCTATCTTCAGACATTCTCACTCAGTTCAGAGACCGGGGGGATGAGATTCGGGTTTACCCGCTTTCATTTGCGGAGTTCTATGCAGCGTATCAGGGAGACAAACATAACGCATGGGTTGATTACTATACCTATGGAGGGATGCCGGTCACACTGACACTGTCTTCGCATGAGCAAAAGAGCCAATATCTTAGAGATTTATTCACCAGGACATATTTGAAGGATGTGGTCGAGAGACATTCTATTCAAAATGATACTGAGGTACTTGAGAATCTGCTGAATATTATGGCATCGGCGATTGGTTCCTTAACAAACCCGACCAAACTCTCCAATACGTTTGATAGTGAAAAGCATTTAAAAATCTCATCTGCAACGATTGATAAGTATCTTGGATATTTTTCAGAAGCATTCCTGCTGTCCAAAGCAGAAAGATATGATGTTAAAGGGAAAAAGTATATTAAAACGCCTGCCAAGTATTACTTCACTGATGTCGGGCTGCGCAACGCGAAACTTGGATTCAGGCAGCAGGAAGAAACGCATATTATGGAAAATGTGCTCTATTGCGACCTTTTAAGACGAGGATTTGACGTCGATGTAGGTATTGTTGAGTACAATTACAAGAAGGAAGACGGAAAGAGTGCCAGAATGCAATTGGAGATTGATTTTGTAGTTAATCGTGGAAACCAGCGATACTACATTCAATCGGCGCTGTCCATTGCCGAGCCGGAAAAACGGGCACAGGAGATTAACTCTTTAATAAGAGTCCCGGATTCATTTAGGAAAATCGTTGTGGTCGGAAACAGGATGAATCCGTGGAAGGATGAAAAAGGAATTCTTTACATTGGAATAGAGCAGTTTCTTCTCGATGAGAAAGCAATTGATATGTAGCCAAGCGCAGTGTCCCGTGCCTCAAATGCACGGGAATTATAGGCATGAATTGGCATGCACATCAAGTCCCCGGAGCCAAACATAATGAGAAACGGAGTCTGGCTGCTTTATCTCAGAATGACGGGGAAAGAAACGGAACGAATCAGGTTTTGCAATTGAGGACAAGTGAAGCAAAAGAAAGGAGGAGATCGAAATGTCAGAATCAGCAATGGGAAAAGAATTCTGCGCATATGTTGAACGGACACAGCGCATTCGGGATCTTTCGTCTCCTCTTTTGCAGGAAATTGGTGATGCTGCCCGTTACAGTGAAGTTTTGAAAGAGAATTTCATGCAGATCGGGCAGCTGGCACAGCTAAACCGACAGATGATCAGGAAAGAGATCATCCCGTTTTTAACCAGTCAGTCCTTGGTGTCGGAGGAGATGATCCGGAAAGTCAAGGAACTGGTT
>JAFUZM010000398.1 GCA_017476605.1 Clostridia bacterium | reverse complement strand
ATAGGCGTACATATGCCCTGAATCTTTATTAGTTAGATATACAATACAAGCCATAATTTTGCCCTCCAATCATAACAAAGTATACACTAATCAGAATGGCTTGTAAAGTTAGTTATGTGATATGTATATAATAATTTTCGATACAATAACTGAATAATTATTCAGTCGGTATTCATTAAATTTATGCACTAAAATTTATGAAATGCGCTACTAGGGGCATGCGGATATAAAGAGGTAACCGGCCTGTCGGACTGGTCCTCCATTGTACTTTCTCAATATGCGGATGCGCTGAAAACCGCAGAGCAGCCGGTCGTGGATATGCGCTGTCCCCGGGCGGTTGAGGCGCTTAAAGAGGTCCACGGACAGGGACTGATCTATCCGGACATTCTGCCGATTCTGCTGCAAACGGCCAGGGAATTTGCCTGCTCCATGGCCTATGCAGGCGTGGAGAAGGTCGTGATTGCGCCCTGTCAGGCGCTTGTCGCTGCCGGTGAAGCGCTGCATTTGCCCAATCTGACCTTTATGACGTGGGCAGACTTTGTCCATGGGGAAAAGGAACATGCTCCTCTTCTTCCGGAGCCTGCTTTGCTGGCAGGAAGCCCTGTTCCGCCCGGGTACTTTGACCGTATCGCGGAGCATGTCCTTTTGCTGACGGGTCCCTGTGCCTTTGAGGGCAGCATCCGAATTCCCCCGAAAACCAACATCATTGAAATGCTTTACTGCCTGAACGGCTGTCATTGCGGAGACGGAGTCCTTCCATGAATCAACCACCATCCCCCCGTTCCCGGAAATGGGAATGGGTAAAACCCTGGATC
This sequence comes from Clostridia bacterium, assembly GCA_017476605.1. Lineage (GTDB taxonomy): Bacteria > Bacillota > Clostridia > Christensenellales > Aristaeellaceae > Ventricola. The sequence goes on along the minus strand of JAFUZM010000398.1, from coordinate 7,047 downwards.
GGCATTGTGGTCGTCCTTGTCATCTGGACGGCCGTATCCAATCTGGGCATTCTCAACACCTATGTCCTTCCCTCGCCGCAGCAGTGCTATAAGGCCTTTCGGAAGATGCTCCTCTCCGGCGAGCTCGGACGGGATATCCTGATCAGCTTTCAGCGTGTGCTGCGCGGCTTTTCCATCGCTTTCCTTCTGGCGTTCCTGATTGGCGCTCTCAAGATCCTGGTGCCTGCATCTGCCGGCTTTTATGAACACATCATCCAGTTCTTCAGGAATGTCCCGCCCCTCAGCATGATCCCGCTTCTGATTCTCTGGTGCGGTATCCGTGAGACGACCAAAACGGTCATCATCGTGCTTGCCTCCTTCTTTCCCATGTACCTCAGCATCGTCAAGGGCTTTACCCAGGTTGATCCGGGACTCATTGAAGTCGGCAAGACGTTTCGGTTTTCCGCCTGGAAACGGTTTTACCGCATTCTGCTGCCCTCCGCGCTCTCTGACATTCTGGTGGGAATGCGGACCGGCCTTGGCTATGCCTGGCGGGCCATCATCGGCGCTGAAATGATTGCCGCCTCAACCGGCCTGGGGCATCTCATCCTCTTTTCTCAGCAGACGTCCCGGACCGATAAGGTCATTGTGGGAATCTTTGTCATTGGGACCGTCGGCTATGTGACGGATCGCCTGTTTGGATTCCTGATCCGTAAATTCTTTGGGAGGACGGCGCGCAATGGCTGGGATTGAACTTAAAAATGTAAAGAAGACCTATCTGGTCGACGGCCGGGAGCTGCCTGTGCTCAAAGGGATTGATCTGGATATCCCGGAAAAGCAGATTACCGTCCTGCTTGGGAAGAGCGGATGCGGAAAGACGACGCTGCTGCGCGTTGTCGGCGGGCTTGAGCCTGCGGACAGCGGGGAGATTCTCTTTCGCGTTCCGCATAAGACGGCCTTTGTCTTCCAGGAGCCGCGGCTCATGCCCTGGCTGAGCGTTATGAGGAATGTTTCCTTTGGCCTCAAACGAGAGGAAATAAAGCCGGAGGAGATTCAAAGCATTATTGATGTGGTGGGCCTGACTGGCTTTGAAAAAGCCCTTCCGGCGCAGCTTTCCGGTGGCATGCAGCACAGAACGGCCATTGCACGCGCACTGGCGTATCATCCGTCCTTTATCATGATGGATGAGCCCTTTGCGGCCCTTGACTACTTTACGCGGGAACAGATGCAGCGTGAACTGCTCCGCATTCAGCAGGAACAGAAGACAAGCATCCTGTTTGTTACCCACAGTCTGGATGAAGCCCTCATTCTGGCGGATCAGATTGCCATCATCCGGGATGGCAAAATCGGGCAGCTCTTTTCCATTGATGTTCCGCAAATGGAGCGTGATGTGATGAGCCCGTCCATGATCACGACCAAAAGAGAGATTCTCTCGCATCTTGATCTCACCACCGGTGCATGACAATTCCGTATGCGCTTTGTTGCTGTCAGGATATCCTGAAAAGGGCATGGTGCATATGGAATGGCATTTGCACAGTGTTGACGATACCCGCATCTGCGGGAATGAAAACATATGGAGGATACCATGAAAAAAATTTTTTCTCTGCTTTTTGTCCTTGTCGTTCTGCTTGGCGCCGTTGCGCTTGCCGATGACTATTCCGTCAAATCTCTGACGCTGACCTATGTCACCTCCCCGCTCAATGTGCCGAGCATCGTTGACAAGAATCTCGGCATCTTTGCAAAGACCTTTGACGGCGTTCCGGTTGACTATGCGGAGATCACCTCCGGTGCTGACCAGACCCAGGCGCTCGCCTCCGGCGATGTTCAGGTGCTCTATGCCGTCGGTGGCACCTCGGTCATCCTGTCTGCCGCTAACGGTGCGGACATCAAGGTACTGAACATGTATAGCCGTGCACCGAAGGCCTTCTGCCTCTTCTCCAAGGATGAGAGCATCAACAGCCCGGCGGACCTCGCCGGAAAGACCATTGCCGGCCCCACCGGAACCAACCTGCATGAGCTCCTCGTCTCCTACCTGGCCTCTGCCGGCATGACGATTGCGGATGTGGAATATGTCAACATGTCCATCCCGGATGCCAAGGCTGCGCTCGACGGTGGCAGCATTGATGTCGCCATGCTGGGTGGCGCAGCTGCCTATAATGCCCAGAACGCCGGGTATCACAAGATCACCGATGGCGACGGTTATATCAAGGCCATTATCTGCGTTGCCGTTACCGAGAAGTTCTATAACGAGCATCCGGACGTCATTGAAGGCGTTGCAAAGGCACAGGCGGAAATCGCAGCGTATATGAACGACAATTTCGATTCTGCCATTGAGCTTGCCGCTAACACGCTGGATCTCAGCGTGGATGCGGTCAAGGAAATGTACGAGTATTATGATTTCTCTACCGAAATCTCGGATGCTGATATCGACGGATTCCAGAAGACGGCCGATTTCATGTATGAATCCGGCATGATTGATGAGGCCTATGATGTATCCGGACTGTTCATCAAGTGAGACCATTCAGGTGCTTGAGCAGGATCGTCTGCTCACGTTTTCCTATGAATCCATCATGAACTTCCATGGCGGAGCCATGCCTGCGGGCGTGGCTCTTGCTTTTCGGATGTTCCAGTATCTGACTGCAGCCTGCAAAGAGCGGAGCGGTGAGCTGCCCTTGAGGGGAAATGTCACCTTCTTTTCTGGACTGGGGAACAATGGCCAGGGGATCCTGGATACGGCGGATTGCCTGTACCGCATCCGGCGCTCCGGCGGGCTCAGGATGGAAATGCCGGAGTTTGAGAGCCTCAAGGCGCCCGAAGCACCGGGTGGCGGGAAGTACCTGTTTTCCGGTTCCTTTGGCGCCATGTCCTGGCAGGCGGCGGTTCGCCCCGGATGCATTCCGCAGGATTTCTTTGATGCCTCCAAAAAGGCCCACCTTCTGCGTCGGCAGGGAAAGAGCCTGAGTGATCTGCAGATGGAGGAGCTGCTTCTTTTGCGCAGACAGACGGAAAAGGCCATTTTATCCCGGACACCGGAGGAACTGTTTACCTTCACAATCAAATAGCCGAAACGGAAACGGACTGCCAGTGAGCAGTCCGTTTCTGCTTTTGTACACCTGCCTTGAAATGTACAAAAAAATCGCTCACGAATGTGAGCGATTTATGCTTGTTATCGTTTTTGGGGGGACCGGGGAAGGATAAATTGACAAAAAGTGTCAAGATATAAGGAAAAACTTCTTGACAGGCCTTTAAAAAAAGATTAGAATACTATATTGCATCAATATGCAAAATAGGATATGTGCGCCCGATTTTCCCTTTGTTGGGTCTATTGTACAACGGATTTTGACTTTTGACAATGGGGGAGGACAAGAAAGTTTCCTGTTTTGCGAAAAATGTGATGAAAAGGTGAGAAAACGCCTTTTTATGAGCTCTTGGCACGCATCTGCCTCCTTCAGGAAAAGGAGACGGTGCACATTTAAAACGAGAAGAATAGGGGTGATGGCATTCATGGTGAATGGCCGCGATGAGCGCGAAGAAGCTGAAATCATGAAGTATGTTGGTGTACACGACGTTGCTGTAGGGAAGGGGAGAGTCCGCAAAAGCTTTGCCCGAATCGACGAAGTTGTGGATATGCCCGATTTGATCGAGGTACAGAAAAACTCCTATGAAAAATTCCTGAAAGAGGATCTGAATGAGGTTTTAAGAGACGTTTCCCCAATCGTCGATTTTAACGGAACGCAGTCCCTTGAATTCATCGGCTATACGCTGGACCCGACACCGAAAAACACGATCGCGGAATGCCGGGAACGCGATATGACCTATGCTGCCGCCCTTAAGGTAAAGGTACGGCTCAAAGATGACAGCGATGACGATACGGGCATGATCACGGAGGATGTCTTCCTCGGCGATTTCCCGCTCATGACGGAAAACGGAACGTTCATCATCAATGGCGGTGAACGTGTCATCGTCAGTCAGCTGGTCCGTTCCCCGGGCGTATATTACCGGGAGAGCATCGACAAGGCCGGCAAGCATCTGTTTGATACACAGGTGATCCCAAGCCGCGGCGCATGGCTTGAGTATGAAATTGATTCAAACGACGTGATCTGGGTTCGCGTGGACCGGGCGAGAAAGCTGCCGGTCACCAGCCTTCTGCGTGCACTTGGCTATGGAAGCGACCAGGAAATCTATGATCTGCTCGGGTATGACGAGAAGCTCGAGGCGACCATGGAGAAGGACGGCGGAGATGACGGCACGCGCCGTACCCGCACCGGCAATGAGGAGAAGAGCGTCGAGAGCGGCCTCATGGACATCTATCACCGTCTGCGTCCGGGCGAGGTCGGCACCGTCGAATCGGCAGACAAGCTGATCAAATCGACGTTCTTTGATCCCAAGCGCTATGACATGATGCGTGTAGGCCGCTACAAGTATAATAAGAAGCTTTCCATTGCCGCCCGCATCCGCGGACACGTTGTGGCCGAGGACCTGGTGGATCCAACGACAGGCGAAATCCTCCTGCGGGCCGGTGAGCGGATTCCTGCATCCAAGGAAGATCCTCTTGCCATGCGCATTCAGAACTGCGGCATCAATGACATCACGCTGCAGCTCGAGGACCGTCAGGTTCGGGTCATCGGCAACAACTTTGTCGAGGCGAGCGAATACCTGGATGCCGAAATGGTCAAGGAAATCGGCATCAACGAGATGGTGCATCTGCCCACGCTCAAGGAACTGCTTGAGTTTGCCACCCAGGAGGGCATGGATCACCGGGATCAGGTGGAGCTGTTTAAGGCCAACCTCAGCGCGCTTTCACCAAAGCACATCCTGATTGATGACATCATCGCCTCCATCAGCTATCTGATCAACATTCCCTATGGCGTCGGCACCACCGATGATATCGACCATCTGGGCAATCGTCGTCTCCGCTCCGTAGGTGAGCTGCTGCAGAACCAGATCCGTATCGGTCTTGCACGTCTTGAGCGCGTGGTGCGCGAGCGCATGAGCGTTCAGAGCTCCGAGCGCAAGTCCATGCCGCGTGAGCTGATCAATACACGTCCGGTATCGGCAGCGATCAAGGAGTTCTTTGGCTCCTCACAGCTCTCTCAGTTTATGGATCAGCCCAACCCGCTGGCAGAGCTGACCCACAAGCGTCGTCTCTCGGCCCTCGGCCCGGGCGGCCTCAACAGAGACCGTGCCTCCTTCGAGGTCCGCGACGTTCATTATTCGCACTACTCGAGAATCTGCCCGATAGAGACGCCGGAAGGTCCGAACATCGGCCTGATCGGTTCTCTTGCCACCTATGCAAAGATCAATGAGTACGGCTTCATCGAGGCACCGTACCGGCTCATCGACCACAGCGGAGACAAGCCGCGGGTGCTGGACGAGATTGTCTATCTCTCCGCAGATGAGGAAGATGGCTGCTATATCGCGCAGGCGAGAGAGCCCCTCAACCCGGATGGAACCTTTGTCAATGATCGTGTAACCGCCCGTGTCCGCGCCGATGTCCAGAGCGTTGATCCGGATCGGATTGACTACATTGACGTTTCACCGCGTCAGGTGATCTCTGTTGCGACAGCCATGATTCCGTTCCTCGATCACGATGACGCAAACCGCGCCCTGATGGGCTCCAACATGCAGCGTCAGGCGGTGCCGCTCCTCGTTCCCGAGGCTGCGTATGTAGCCACCGGCATTGAGGGCAAGGCCGCCCGCGATTCCGGCGTCTGTATCCTGGCAAAGGAAGACGGCTTTGTAAAGAAGGTGAGCGCCGACCAGATCGTCATTGAGGACGAGCTGCACGAGCCGCACACCTATACCCTGACCAAATTTGCCCGCTCCAACCAGAGCACATGCATTAACCAGCATCCCATCGTCAAGCAGGGCGAGATCGTCCATAAGGGCGACGTCATTGCGGATGGTCCCAGCACGGACCGTGGCGAAATCTCCCTTGGCCGCAATGTCCTGATCGGATTCATGACCTGGGAAGGATACAACTACGAGGATGCCGTTCTGCTCAGCGAGGAGCTGGTCATGAACGATGTCTTCACCTCCATTCACCTGGAGAAATATGAGTGTGAGGCGAGAGATACCAAGCTGGGCGCTGAGGAGATCACGCGTGATCTGCCCAACGTCGGCGATGACGCCCTCAAGGATCTGGATCAGGATGGCATCATCCGCATCGGCGCCGAGGTCCATCCCGGCGACATCCTGGTGGGCAAGGTAACTCCGAAGGGCGAAACCGAGCTGACCGCTGAGGAGCGCCTGCTGCGCGCCATTTTCGGTGAGAAGGCCCGTGAGGTCCGCGACACCTCCCTTAAGGTCCCGCACGGCGAGGAAGGCATCATCGTGGACGTCAAGGTCTTTGACCGCAAGGATCACGCCGAGCTCAGCCCGGGTGTCAACCGGATGGTTCGCGTGTATATCGCTCAGAAGCGTAAGATCTCCGTCGGCGACAAGATGGCCGGACGTCACGGAAACAAGGGTGTTGTTTCCCGCATCCTGCGCAAGGAGGACATGCCGTTCCTGCCGGATGGCACGCCGCTGCAGATCGTACTCAATCCTCTGGGCGTTCCCTCCCGTATGAATCTCGGACAGGTGCTTGAGGTCCATCTCGGCATGGCAGCCAAGGCCCTCGGATGGCATGTGGCAACGCCGGACTTTGACGGCGCCACCTTTGAGTCCATTGAAAACGCACTGGAGAGTGCGGGCCTGCCCAAGGACGGCAAGACCATTCTGTATGATGGCCGTACCGGTGACCAGTTTGGGAACCGGGTCACGGTTGGTTACATGTATTATCTGAAACTCCACCATCTGGTCGATGACAAGATGCATGCGCGTTCCACCGGACCGTACAGCCTTGTCACGCAGCAGCCTCTGGGCGGCAAGGCCCAGTTCGGCGGCCAGCGCTTTGGCGAAATGGAAGTCTGGGCACTTGAGGCGTACGGCGCTGCGAACACGCTGCAGGAGATTCTGACAGTCAAGTCGGATGATATTGTGGGCCGTGTCAAGGCGTATGAGGCCATTGTCAAGGGCAAGAACATTCCTGCACCGGGCGTTCCGGAGTCCTTCAAGGTTCTGATT
>JAFUZM010000397.1 GCA_017476605.1 Clostridia bacterium | reverse complement strand
TCATCTCATTCTCGCACGAAGCTACCGGGAGCGGAGAGCACATCGTTCACATCGATGGGGTCACAGGTTCGAGTCCTGTTGCGACCACCACAAAACCTCGAAGGCATAAGGCTTTCGAGGTTTTTTCTGTCGTCCGTCCATGTATCCTTCTCCCCCTGGCGAGGGCTTAGCCATCATACTGTTAGCTTCTCTCAATTATGTTCATTTACGAACATTCTTTATTGTTGGGTGTGCAGCTTAATTTTCGATGTTGACAGTTTGAGCGACCATCTCGTTCACATCGAGTCGATGTGAACGAGTTCCCGGCGTCGATGTGAACGACTTGCTGGTTTCGATGTGAACGGGTTGGCTGATCGAGTAGCTTTGTTGCCGTTTTCGATGTTGACGGGTTGCCTGCTCGATATGAACGGCTTGCCGGGAAAAAATCTATCTGTTACAATAAACATGACATATAGTTGTCGTGTTTATTTTTGTATAACGTAGATGGAGCGTGAGGATATGAAGTCAGAGAGACTGATTGGGATTTTGTCCATCTTACTGCAGGAAGAGAAGACAACCGCTCCTGTACTGGCGGAAAAGTTTGAGGTGTCGAGGAGAACAATTAATCGGGATATTGAAGACCTTTGCAAAGCCGGTATTCCGATCAAGACCGTTCAGGGTTCTGGTGGAGGCATCAGCATCATGGATGGATATCGCATTGATCGGACAATCTTGACATCAAAGGATATGCAAATGATCCTCGCCGGGCTCAGAAGCCTCGACAGCATCAGTGGAAGCCGGTATTACAGTCAACTCATGGAAAAGCTCCAATCCGGATCTTCAACATTCATCAACGGCAGAGATTCCATGCTGATCGATTTGTCCTCCTGGTACAGGTCTTCCCTTGCTCCAAAGATTGAGGCGATTCAGAGCGCGATAGAGAAAAGGAATCTTTTGGAGTTCAGGTATTATGCACCGTCCGGGGAAAGTAGCCGGACGATTGAGCCATATTATCTTGTTTTCCAATGGTCAAGCTGGTACGTATGGGGATGGTGCACCACACGAGAGGATTTCAGGCTATTTAAGCTGAATCGTATGGATGGTGTTGTGGAAACAAATCGCAGCTTTGATTGCAGAAATGCCCCGCTTCCAGATCTGTCAAACGAGAAGATATTTCCGGGCGGGATCAAGGTGAAGGCACTTTTCACCCCGGATATGAAGTGGCGGCTGGTGGAGGAATTTGGCCCGCATTGCTTTATGGAATCTGATGACGGGCGGCTGCTCTACTCCGCAGATTTTACGGACATGGATAATCTTGTCTCCTGGCTTTTGACATTCGGAGCAAAAACAGAAGTGCTGGAGCCGCCTGAGGTTCGGGATAGAATTCGGTGCATTGCTGAGGAGCTGGAAAAAACCTATAGGAGGTTCTGATCTCATGAAGTATTCTTGGATCGATGAGTATCTGATGGAAAAACGCGGTGTAACAAAGGATCTGCAGGCAGAGTGGAACTGGATTCGTTATCAGATCGGCGGGAAAATGTTCGCTGCAATATGTCTGGATGATAAAGATCAGCCCTATTACATCACGCTGAAGCTTGAACCGGTGGAGGGAGATTTCTGGCGAAAGCAGTATGACGATATTATTCCCGGATACTATATGAACAAAACGCATTGGAATTCAGTAAAAGCCGATGGAGTGGTTCCGGATGATATCCTCAGGGATCTGCTGGATAAATCCTATAAGATTGTGCTTGGCAGTCTGAGTAAGAAAAAGCAAAAGGAGATACTTGAATATGAAGATACAGAATGAATTGATCAGCTGTTGTGGGGCAGATTGCAGCACATGTTACTGTTACGGCAAAATGTGTAATGGCTGTAACGCCTTATGCGGGAAAGTGTTCCATGCGCCGGACGGGAAAGCATGCCCTATCTATGATTGTTGTACGAATCAGAATGGCTTTCTCTCATGCGGCGAATGCGAAAAGTTACCGTGTGATTTGATCCTGGGAACAAGAGATCCCAGCCTTTCCGAAGAAGAGTTTATGAAAACCGTGGATGAAAGAGTAAAACGACTTAGGAGATGATATTGTGGCATTTGATTTCAAGAAGGAATACAGAGAATTCTACCTGCCGAAGAATAAGCCATCCATAGTGCTGGTACCGGCTATGAACTTTATTGCCGTCAGAGGCAAAGGCGATCCCAATCAGGAGGACGGCGATTACAAGCAGGCCATAGGGCTGCTCTATGGTATTGCCTTCACCATTAAAATGAGCAAAATGGGCGATCATCAGATAGATGGCTACTTCGATTATGTTGTGCCGCCGTTGGAAGGCTTCTGGTGGCAGGACGGAATCATGGGTGTTGACTATGCTCATAAGGAGCAGTTCAACTGGATCTCCGTCATTCGTCTTCCGGGTTTTGTGACAAAAGCAGACTTTGACTGGGCTGTGGAAGAAGCTACCCGGAAGAAAAAGACGGATTTCTCAAATGTCGAGTTCTGGACATATGACGAAGGGCTTTGTGTACAGTGTATGCATCTGGGAGCCTATGACGATGAACCAGCAACAGTTGATCTGATGCATCGCTTCATGGATGAACAGGGATATGCGCTGGACATCTCCGATCAGCGAATGCACCATGAGATTTATCTGAGCGATGTGAGGAAAACCTCACCGGAAAAGCTGAGGGCAGTGGTGCGACATCCGATCAGGGAAAAATAGGGATTTCTCTACAGAATGATTGAACAGCAGGTGAAAAAGCTTCCGGCAGTAAAATGAAAGACGTCCGGAGGCGGATTCTGGGTGGAAACCTGTAGATCTCCGCTGAAATAGAGATTGACGAAAACGCAGAAATCGTTTATACTAAAGGTGCTTAACAGCGGGTGTATCTCAGCCCTGAGTGAGAAACTTATAAAGTGAGCTTCTCTTGGCTCTAATCAAGACATTTACGAGTGAGCGTTTCGCTGCTCTGAGTGCGATCGTAACAGGAGCAGGTGAAAACCTGCTCTTGTTCTTTCAGGAGGTACGATGGACAATATTAAGCTTTACGAGATCGATTCTGCGTATGTGCAGTTTCTTTCCGGATATGCTGCCCATCTTTTCCATAACAAGCAGCCAGGGCAGTCCAACGAAAGAAAATATATCGGCGTCATTCTGACCGTCAATGGTATGGATTATTTCGCGCCGCTCTCTTCTTTCAAAGACAAACATGCACGGATGCAGGAATCCGTTGACTTCATCAAGGTCAAGCGTTATGCTGTCATCAATATCAACAACATGTTTCCAGTACCAGATGGGCTTGCAACTTACGTTGATATCTCCAAAGAAAAAAATGAGCGCTACAAATCACTGCTGCTGGCGGAGTACCGTGCGATTAAAAGTATGCAGGAGAAAATCCGGAAGAATGCGGAAATCGTCTATA
>JAFUZM010000396.1 GCA_017476605.1 Clostridia bacterium | reverse complement strand
AGTATGGCTACAATTACTGTTCCGATGATTGTTCCTGAAGACATGGCACCATATTTGAATAATATGGATTCAGGAGATGTGTTCGCGCGAAATGCGATGCTTCTCTATCCCTTTATTCGGAATTTGACCATATCTCATGGCAGAGCTGCGGAGATTCTTGGTGTGGGGAAATGGGAATTGATAAGGTACTATGATTCTCTTGGCATTCCTTACCTCAATCAGAGCAAAGAAGAAATGATGAATGATGTTGCATCACTGGACAGAGTGTTAGGAGCAGTGTGATGATAGTAGTTTCTGATTCTACGCCTTTGATAACACACTGATGAAGGCACATCATCTGGATATTTTGCATGGTTTCATGCTCCTCCGTTCGTAACTTGGTTCCAACCGCTTCCGATGCTCGCAGTTATACCACGAAACGCTACATAATGGGCACATCCTGCGTTAGGATGTGCCCATTATTAAAGCATATTGTGTATTCTGTCAGCGAATCGCAAAGGAGATAAAGTCGGCCGCGTCCTCCCCCTGATAGGTGAAGTACAGCGGATGCACACCGCGCTCAATGCTGAAGGCGGCCTCGCCGCCCACAGGTACTGTCGCCACCGTGTTCATTCCGTCCGTCACCACGAACCGGCCCTTGCCGCGACCCGAAACGCGGAGCGTGCGCTCGGTTCCGTCAAAGGAGAAGTACTTGAATCCCGCCGTAGCGCCATCGCGCATGTTCGCGATGTACTGGTCGCCGTTCTCTTCCCTGTCCTTGCCGCTCTGGGTGAAGTAGGGATGGTCCTCGGTGGCCTTCTTTCCCTTGTCGATGCGCGCAGTCGTATGGCCCTTGGCCCACAGATTGCAGGCAATGCGGGCCTCATACTCGCCCTTGCCCTCCAGGGGACCGCCGTTGAGACCGCAGGAGGTCACCTCCGCCTGGCGGAAGCCGCCCTCCGGTGTGCGCTCCAGTTTCTCCGCGCACGCCTGGCGCGCATAGGAGGAGCGGTTGGTCTGCCGATGATAGAAGATGTACCAGTCGTCCCCGATGTTCAGCATCCCGCCATGGGTATTGCCCAGATAGTTGTTCGCATGGCTCTCGTCGGTATTGCCGTCCAGGTACAGATCACCCAGGTCCACCAGGACCCCGCCGTAGGTGTAGGGGCCGTCGGGACGGTCGCTCATGGCATAACAGAGCTCATGGTTGTTTTCACCAGAGTAGACAAAGCAGTATTTTCCGTCCACCTTGCGGATCGAGCTCGCCTCAAAGAAGGCATGGCCGGGATAGGCCCCGTCCCTGCCCTTGATGGGAAAGAGAAGTTTCGGCTCCTGGCGGATGGTCACCATGTCCTTGTCCAGTTCCATCACCACACCGCCGTCATTGCGCAGGTTATGCCACCGGGAGGCCACAAAGGGCACCTTGGTGGCAAAGCCGGAAAAGAGCCAGACCCTGCCGTCGTCATCGGTGAGGACACCCGGATCAAAGGGGAACTGCTCTCCGCTCTTCTTTCCCCACACCTTGCCGGAGGCATGGTGCACCTTCCCGTAGAAGGCGAACGGACCCGCAGGGCTCGTGCTCACGGCCACACCGATCTCACCCAGGAAGTCAAAGGCATAGTAGAGGTAATACCGTCCGTCCGGCCCCTGTGTGACGTCCGGCGCATAGAGGGAGCGGATGCCCAGACGGTTGCCCGGATCCTGCTTTTTGCGGTAGATGACACCCTCATAGCGCCACTGCGTCAGGTCACTCACCGGCGCAGACCAGCACACATAATCGTTCACACAGAAGATCGGCGCGCCGAAGGCGTCATGGCTGCCATAGACATACACCCTGTCGCCAAAGACATGCGGCTCGCCGTCGGGGACATACTCCCAGCTGGGAAGGTAGGGATTGAATACCTGTCGCTTGCCCGTTTTCATTATGTTCAAATCCTTTCTGACTGCAGGAAGATGTCCTGTGTTACACGACACTCGTTGCCATCCCGGATGTGATGTTGCATTCGAAGCCATTTCAGCATAGCTATATTTACCAACAGTTACTCTGCCATACAAACTTTATGCATGTGGCATTTTATCGTATGTGCATCGTTTATACCAGACCAAATCGTACTGTATGTTCCCGATTTGGTCTGGTATAATCTCATCCAAACAAAGTGCTTTCTCCCCGGGATCTCCATTTTACGGAGCCATTTTCCCGTGTTTTTTGCATTTGAAAACATGTCATTTGCAGATTATAATAGACCAAATCTGTGATTTTTTATGCGATTTGGTCTGGAATCTGGAGGTCTGAGAAATGCTGATTGGAAGAGCGGGGGAGACACGGATCCTTTTGAACGCCGCAGAAAGAGAACAATCACAGCTGATTGCCGTGTATGGTCGCTTTCGAGTAGGGAAAACTGTTTTCGTCAGGGAAGCTTTTCAGGGCCATTTTACGTTTCAGCATACTGGAGCAAATCAGGAGAACCGCAAGACACAGTTGCATCTTTTCTATCAGTCACTGCTGGACGCTGGCTTGCCTTCTGAACAAGCAGAACCGCAGAGCTGGATTGAGGCTTTTGGGCTGCTCGAAAGCATCATTCAAAACAGCACAGAAAAAAAGAAGGTCATCTTCATTGATGAGTTATCATGGATGGATACCCCAAAGTCGGATTTCATTCCCGCGTTAGCATACTTCTGGAATGCATGGGCTTCCGCAAGAAAAGATGTGATCATGATCCTATGCAGTTCTGCTACGCAGTGGATGATCAACAAAGTGATTCACAATACAGGTGGACTCTATAACCGTCTGACTGCCAAGATTCATCTGGCCCCTTTTACGCTATCTCAATGCAGAGCATACTGCGAAGCCCGGCATTTTGCCTTATCGGATCTTCAGATCCTGGAATTGTACATGGTTCTTGGAGGTATTCCACACTACTGGGAACAACTCCAGATAGGGTTTTCCGTACCGCAAAATATTGACCACCTGTTCTTTCAGAAGGACGCTCCGCTCAAAGCGGAATATGATCATCTTTTTGCCTCTATTTTTCGCAACCCCGCACCATATGAGAAAATCATCATGTCTCTTGCTGGTCAAAAGAACGGAATGTCACGTGATGAATTACTGGCTCAGACCGGATTAACCGGATCCGGTACAGTGACCCGCTATCTTGAGGAACTGGAAAGCTGCGAATTCATTCGGGCATACAGGGGATTCGGAAAGAAAAGTAAGGATTCCCTGTTCCAGCTGATCGATCCCTTTGTGCTGTTTTATCATCACTTTATCGCAAACCATCCCAAAGCCCCGAATGATTGGGCCAGTCAAATGAACACACCCGCCATGGACACCTGGACTGGTCTGGCTTTTGAGCAAGTCTGCCTGCTTCATACCGAACAGATCAGAATTGCGCTGGGCATTCAGGGCGTTGTGACAGACCTATCGTCCTTTACTTGCAAAGCAGACCCCGAGAAAGGTACCATCGGCTCCCAGATCGACCTCGTCCTCCAGCGAGCCGATCATGTGATCAACATTTTGGAAATGAGATATAGCCAGGGGTTGTATACGATCTCCGAAAAACTGGATGAGTCCTTACGTCATAAGCGTTCTGATTTCCGCCTGGTAACCCGCACACGAGATGCGATTCATATCACCGTGGCAACTCCCTATGGTCTGACGCAAAACAGCTATGCCGGCAATGTACAGTCTGTCATTACCGCAGAGGCCCTCTTCCGTGATGCGAATTAACGCAGCTCTCTTGCTTTTCACCGCACTTTAGTCAAGGACCATTTTGTCGTTGCAAACTCTATGATTTCCTTCAATCTCCCACTCCTATCTTGTAATCCCGACTTTCTCACATATCACGACCATAAAAGAGGCGCAATCCCTTATCAACAAACGGATTGTGCCTCCTTTCTAGAATTATAGTGTTTGCACCTAAGTCAGACATTTTCGGGAGCTAAATGCAACAATTCTCCTCTGCATAAACAATCATAGCATGCTAGGGTATCAATCTAAACGCCAATAAAGGAGAGATACCAGCATGCCCGCCGCCCATTATAAGCAGACGTCCCTCCCAATGGAAGCCCCCAAAACCACGTCGACTGTTGCACCGCTTGCACTCCACAGGAGTAATGGGGGGGAGGTTCGTATGCCCTTCTCGTTTTCCATAAGCACATCGGAATAGCCCCTGTATCACCTCCTGAAAAGATCATCCCCACTGATTAAGTTCTGCACGCAGCCTGAGTGCATGTTTTTTTTCATTCCGCTGGCGGAGATCAAGGTAATATAAAGGGATTTGGGGGAATTTGTTTCCTGCCTAAACTGATCTCGTTTATGAATTAGGTTTCTCTCACACGCCAAATCAATCTCGAAGGGCTCCATCGTGAATTTCACCTCGCACAGGTTGATCACATCATCCTTCCGGTCAATGAGCAGGTCAATCTGTGCTCCATCTTTCTGGGTCGCACTTCGCCAAGAATAATCCTGACTCTCTATTCCCCGAATTCCTAAAGCATCCTTGATCTGTTCAACATGATGCAGACACACTCTTTCAAAGGCAAAGCCGCTCCATGCGCTATAAGCCGGGGAAGTAATATATGCTGTCCAAGATGAAATTGGATTCTCCTTCATGAACTGAAAACAGAAGAGCGTGAAGGGATCCATCAATTGGTAAATCATCCCCTGCTCTTTTTTCCCAAAGGCACTGTATTTCCGAATAAAATCGCATTGTTCCAGCTCCAGCAGCACCTTTGTCAGCTGGGCTCCCCCGCCAATTGCCTTCGTTTTTTCCAGATCGGCTCTCGTCAGGCCCTTTCCGGATTTGGAGAGTGCATCCAGCACGGCCATATGCTTTTCATAATGCAGGAATAACGAAGAAAACAGCATTTGAAATTCGTCATGCAACTGGCCGGTACGCTTAATGCAGAGCTCCTCCACATTTTGGGCCAGGCTCAGTCTGGGGGAGAGGAAATTCAGATAATAGGGAATCCCGCCAAAAATCATATAGCTTTCAATGATTTGCCTGCGAGACATCTCCTGCTGATTGGCCTTCATAAACTCCTCGCATTCCCCCAGGGAGAATGGCTGCAGATGTATTTTCCGCGTAATGCGGTTATACAGGCCACCTGTATTCTGGAGGATCTTTGAGATAATCCACGAAGTTGCAGAACCGCAAACTATGAGTAGTAAATCAGGCTGCATCGATCCCCAGCTGTTCCAAAAGAAATCCAGAGCGGGAAGGAAATCTGATTTCCCTGAATCCATCCATGGAAGCTCATCCAAGAAGACAACTCTCTTTTGGGAGGTTGGCTCTCTGTATACACTCTCCCTGCACAGCAGGGCTTTCAGTCTATGGAAAGCCTCGAACCAGTCTTCCGGAATATCTTTGCTTTCATCACCCTGCTCTTGAAGCTGTCGATGAAACACTTTCAACTTCTCGCGATTGTTGATCCCGGTTACGCCCGTTGCATAAAATGAAAACCTTTCAGCGAAAAACTGTCTGATTAAATATGTCTTCCCCACTCTGCGTCTGCCATACAATACAGCAAACTCTGGACGTCCTGAGCTGAGGCAGTCTTCTAGCACCTGTTTCTCACGTCCTCTTCCAACAAGATTCAAGCGATTCCCTCCTTGCAAAAATGCCGATTTGTGGCTTTTATTGCTCTATCTCGGCAGTTTTATTGCATTTTT
>JAFUZM010000395.1 GCA_017476605.1 Clostridia bacterium | reverse complement strand
TTCTCTGTCAGGCGGGGAGAAACAGCGGATATCTATTGCCAGGTCAATTATGAAGGATGCACCTGTTATCATTCTCGATGAAGCTACGGCCAATGTGGATCCTGAGAATGAAAAGGATTTAATGGAAGCCATTCAAGCGCTGACAAAGGAAAAGACGATCCTGATGATCGCACATCGCTTGAAGACAGTAAGAAATGCGGATCAAATCTTCGTTGTGGAGAAAGGACGGATCGCACAGCGTGGAACACACGATGAGCTGATGAAACAGGATGGAATTTATCGCCGATTCGTTGATTCCAGAAGACAGGCGATAGGATGGAAGATAGGATAGGTTATATTCATCAAACTGCGTAGAAATATAAACAAGGATGTGAAACTTTATATGTGATGATATCGTATTTTATAGGGCAAAAAGGTGCTATGTAAACTTGTTTTGGATTGATATTTCAAAATTTTTATGATAAGGTATGTGTGTGGAGGGTAAAAGACTCTTTATTTTTGGTATAAAAATAGTTGTCGTTGACAGAAAGGAGGCTCCACATGGCATTTAAGGTTGGGGTAGGTAAGTCAGACTTTGAAGCGCTGCGTAAATCTGATAATTATTATGTTGACAAAACTAATATCATGTATGAGCTTGTGGAAGAAACAGACAATCAAGTCACCCTGTTTACCAGACCACGAAGGTTTGGCAAAACTCTGATGATGAGCATGATGATGAACTTTTTCAGTATAAAAAAGGACAGTAGGGATATTTTTTGTGATCTTAATATCATAGAACATAAAAAGTTTTGTGAGAAATGGATGAATCAGTATCCTGTGCTTTTCATTTCGTTTAAAGATGCTGAGGCGGATAAGTTTGATGTTGCTTATGACAAATTAAAGAATATAATTGCTGATGCATGTAAGAATATTTCGGACTTGATGGATGGTGATGCTGTTGATGCCGATGACAAAAAACTTTTTGCCAGATTGAAGGCTCAGAATGGAACAGAAAGTGATGTTCAGAATTCTCTTAAAACCATCATGCGTATGATGTACACCGTCTATGGAAAAAAAGTGATTCTTCTGATTGACGAATATGATGTGCCACTTGCGAAAGCAAGCGAGAAGAATACTGCTGCGAATCAGTTCTATTCATCCATGCTTGATGTGATCAGAGGTATCATGAGTACCGCACTTAAGGATAATGAATTCCTGGAGTTTGCGGTCATAACAGGCTGCCTTCGCATTGCAAAGGAGAGCGTATTTACAGGTACTAATAACTTTGCTTCGTATTCTGTACTTGATGAAGATTTCTCTGAATATTTTGGATTTTCAGAAAAAGAAGTAGAGGCGATATTAACTGCTGCTGACCGGAAGGATAAGGCAGATGTCATAAAAGAATGGTATGATGGCTATGTATTTGGAAATAGTTATGTATATTGTCCTTGGGATGTCATAAATTATATGTCAGCCTTGAAAAAGAGAAAAGATGCAAAACCAAAGAATTATTGGAAGTTCACAAGCCACAACGGAATCTTGCTTACATTTGTCGAGCGGACGGATTTTGATGTAACAGAGAAATTTGAAGCACTTCTAAATGGAGGAACCATAACACAGTCAATATCTGATGAACTTACCTATGATACGCTCCATGCGTCAGAGGATAATCTATGGAGTGTATTGCTTATGACTGGATATATCACAAAGGCTGATTCTGATGAAGAGGGAGAAACGGTTTCACTTAAAATTCCAAATAGAGAGATTGCCTCTATATTTGAAGATACGGTGGTTGCATATTTTAAGAACACAGCAGACACATCAGAACTTAGTCGTCTGATAGATGCGTTGTGGGAAGGTGATGAGATAGAGGCAACCAGACTGATATCAGACCTCTTGTGGTACACAATCAGCTACAATGATTATCATGAGGACTATTATCATGCATTCCTTGCGGGAATTTTTGTAGGGCGAGGTTATAGTGTGGAATCGAATAAAGAGAAAGGCTTAGGCAGACCGGATATATTGCTGAAAGATAAAAGAAACCGCCGTGCAATCATTATAGAAGCCAAGAAATCCAAAAAGGAATCCGATATGGAGAAAGACTGTGACGAGGCAATTGACCAGATTGTCACAGAAAAGTATAAGGAAGGTCTGTATGGCTATACACAGGTTTTATGCTATGGAATTGCATTCTTCCAAAAGCAGGCTAAAGTGAAAAAATTGTATAACCAGGCCTAACAGAGAGCGTTCACTAGTCTGCGGAGATTTACGACAGTGGACATGCAATGAAAGCAGTTTGGCAAACGATTTAGGAGGAATTGTAGTGACTAACATTAATAAGAAAAAAATAACAATAGCCCTGATCTGTGGAATGTTGGGCTGCCTGTGCTTTGGCGGCGGGGACTGGCTGATGATTTACGGAGATCCGACACCTTCCGGGGTACTTTCATGGCTGACTGCCGGAGTGGCACAGATTCCACAGTGGAGATATTCTCTTGCAATGGCTCTTTCTTTTCCGGGAATTATTTTATATGGAACGGCACTGTTTGCCATACAGAATTTCATCTGTGAGGAGAAAGCCAGGAGAGTATATCATTATTTCAATGCTTTCGGACTGACACCGTGGGTCGCACTTCATCTGTTCTATGTTATGATACTGTCTTTGTTCTCATGGATGAACGGAAACGGGTATGAAGGAGAGGCAACTGCTGTCTGTGAGGGATTGTTTTCCAGTTTTTCATGGTTTGTTCTTGTGAGTGAGGTATTGATGCTTCCTGTTTTTATTTACTGGTTCTATCTTCAGATCAAGGGAAAAACCGTATTTCCGAAGGGATATGCCTTTACGAATGTTCTGGTTATCTTTGCAATTTTGAAAGCGATACAGATTGTGATGCCGGTCAGCGCATTTCGGATAGGATTCACAAATGGACTTATGAGCGAGAGCATGATCCTCTGGTTCGGAATCATGCTGGTATTCGTTCATATGAAGATCTTGGAGTAGGAAAAGGACGTGAGGATATGTATCTGCTGTACCTTTTGATAATGGAATTCCACTCAAAACATTTGAAAATCTAATTGCAAAATTTGCGACAATACATTGACGTTTAAGACTGAGTGTGTTATTATGGTTAGAAGTGGCTAATACGCAAATTAGAAGAAAGAGACGAGTCAGAAACAGTGAATGTCTGACATGAATACCGTGTAAGCGGTATATTTTTTGGAATATAAGTTAGCTAAAGCTAACGATTCTGACAGAGGGGACCGCTTTATGTGATTACCATTGTCGGCAATCCTATGATTGCAGCTGCAATTGCCGGGATCATGCTTCCGTTTTTCGGAAAGTGGTAAACATGAAATACAGGGGTATCTATTGGAGCCTGTTCGCTCCGAAGATAAAAAGAGCATTGAGAAACGATACGACAGAGCGCTTGCGCAAAGCTCAATCCGGCAGGGCAAAATGGAATATAAACGATTGCTATCCCGTATCGTTGATCTGGATCCAGGTAATCAGATGGCAATGAACGTCTGTTTTGCCTGCATTTTTGCTGCGGCATGGCCTGGCAGCGACAAAAATGATGACAAAGACCTGGCTGAAGGAGGCAGGCATCACGGATGTGGATGCGCTGTTTTCCTTGGAGGACGGTTCTGCGACAATAAGATAAATATGAACATTATAAAGGTAAAGTTTCGGGAGGGGCTGATTATGGAATTTTCAGATGAATTGAACGAGTTCAGACAGACGCATCTGTTTTCAAAAATTACAGTGGACGGTGTCACAACTTCCTATCTGCTGGGCGGGAATCCGAACAGCAAGCTGACACTGGTATATCTGGTCGGCGGCACGGGCTTTTCGGTGGTCTGGTTCAAGCATATTGAAATGACGGAACAGGAGTATAGAGTGCTGACCTTCGATTATCCTATGGGGATCGAAAAGATGGAGCCGCTGGCCGATTATGTCATGAAACTGCTCGCTCAGCTCGATATTCAAAACCCCGTGTTCATCGGTGCGTCCCTCGGCGGTATGCTTGCGCAGGTGATCGGCAGAAAATACGCAGACCGCACGTCCGGCGTGTGCCTGTACTCTACGTGCAGTCTGTCAGAGACAAGCATGAAGGGATTGAAAAAGCAATATCGGTCTTATGGCATCATCCTGCCGCTGATGAAGATCGTTCCCTACAGTTGGATCAATAAAATGGTCATCAATGTCAGCAAGAAGCAGATTGGTATGCAGGAGGGTACGGAGGAAGAAAAGGCATGGATCACGGAGTTCTTTACTTGGGTCTATCAGAACTATACCAAGGAATTTGACATCCATATGACGAGCCTCATGGTGGATGTGGCGAAGCTCACACCCATTACGAAGGAAGCGTATGCGCAGTTCGATGATAGATCACTGCTTGTTCTTCCTCTCTCCGATAAAGCCTTCCCACCGGAGGCACAGCAGGATCTGCTGGATATGATGCCACGGGCTGCCGTCCAGCGATTGGAGGGCGGACATATTGCCACGCTGAATAAGGTTGACAACTATGTGAATTCGACAAAGGTGTTCTTGCGAAAATTGAAGGAGAAAGAGGGATGGCAGGATGATAATTAACAGCAGAAAGCTATGGATGCCTGGCACAATGCGAATGGGGCGCTGGATGTGGCACTTGGGTAACGAAATCACATGGACAGATTTGGGAGGTGCAGCGTGTGAGCAAGAATAATGTAAAAGCAATTGTATACGCATTATTGGCAGCGGTTTTTTATGCCGTCAATGTGCCTTTTTCAAAATTGCTGCTTGTTCATATGGAGCCGACGCTAATGGGTGGTCTTTTATAT
>JAFUZM010000394.1 GCA_017476605.1 Clostridia bacterium | reverse complement strand
GAACGGTGGAAATCTCCGCGCAGATGTGCCGGAAGGAAAATTCGGAGCAGAACAGCTGGCGGAGGTTTTGCCCTATCCCAATAAGGTGGCCATTGTCTATATGACCGGCGCCGAGCTCAGCGAGGCACTTGAAGCGGCGTCACAGGCGCTTCCGTATTCGGAGGAAACCGCGGATGCATGTGCTTCCTTTATGCAGGGGTCAGGTCTAAGCTATACCGTGAATACCGCTGCAGCGTACGACAAGGGTGAGGCCTACGGGGATCACTGGTTCAGGGCGAATTCCCTTGGCCGCGTGACCATTGCGGATGTTGGCGGAAAACCACTTCAGGCAGAGGCGCTATATGCCGTTATCACCAGCAATGCCAATTTCAATGGCATGGACTCCTCCTATATCTTTAAGGAGGCCGCGGAAAAGAACGAGAAAAGCACCATTACAACGGCCGGTGTCAGAGACGTTGTGTGGATGTACATCGCAAGCGAATTAAACAATGTGATCGGCGAAACATATCGCCTGCCACAAGGCCGGATCACGATCAGGTAAGCCATATGTCCGGCAGATGGGCTGCAGCCCTTTTGCCGGATATTTTTGAAGGAGCCATGCCAAAGACGCGATGGGTTAGTCAAGAAGCAGGTACTTGACAAAACGGCCTGGCGAATCAATGAATCCCAAGGTACCTGCAGTGGAGGATGTCATGCGCCCAGAGCTTGAGAAGGTTGTAAGTGAGATCGAAAAGGTTATTGCCGGAAAACGGGAGATCATAGAAAAAATCCTGCTGGCACTGCTTGCAGACGGACATGTTCTGCTGGATGATGTTCCCGGAGTCGGGAAAACGACACTGGCCATTGCTCTTGCCAGGTCCGTGGGTCTTGCCTTTGAGCGTGTTCAGTTTACCCCGGATGTGCTTCCCTCAGACTTGGTTGGCTTTTCCATGTATGACCAGGGAAGCGGGACGTTTGCCTATCATACGGGCGCACTGAATCACGCAAATCTGCTGCTCGGAGATGAAATCAATCGGGCATTCAGCAAGACGCAATCTGCTCTGCTTGAGGCAATGGAGGAGCGTCAGGTGACGGTGGATGGGCATACCTATCCGCTGCCCTCGCCGTTTCTAGTTATTGCTACGCAAAACAGTGTGGGTGCAAACGGAACACAGCCGCTTCCCTTTGCACAGCTGGATCGTTTTCTTGTGTGTCTTTCCCTGGGGTACCCGGATTATGAGGCGCAGATGACGATGTTGAGAGATCGGCAGGGAACCAATCCCATGGACCAGGTGACCTGCGTACTCAGCAAAGAGGAATTGGTGCATCTTCAGAGTCTTGTGCGCCAGGTGACAGCCAGGGAGCCGATCCTTGACTATATCACACGTCTTACCATGGCATCTCATGAACATGAGGATATCGAAATCGGTATCTCACCCCGCGGAGCCCTGTTCCTGGATCGGCTGGCAAAGGCAAAGGCATTTATGGATGGACGGGACTATGTCACCGGAGCAGATGTAAAAGCGGTGTTTAAAGATGCCTGTGCGCATCGCGTACTGCTGAGGAAAACGGCGGGAAAGTCGGCAGCAGCCGTTCTGGATGACCTGCTGAGAATGGTCAAAACGCCGGATCGACAGTTCTTTCCAGGGTTAAGAAAATGAGAAGACGTCTTTGTTATGTGCTATGCCTTCTCCTGACCGGTGTTCTCTACTTCTTTGAAAACAATACAGGGACGCGCATTGTCCTTTGCGCCACGATCGTCTTTCCTCTCATTCCGGAGATTCGCCGGTTTCTGTTTGAAAAGGACAGGGCAGATACCCGGAACTTGGCCGATATCGCTTTCAAAACATCGGATGCGGAAGATCTGCCGGGGGACATTCGGGCATATCGCCCTGGGGATCCCATCAACCGCATTCACTGGAAGCTGTCGGCCAAACGAAACACACTACTGATTCGCGAGCCGGAGCACGAAAAAACAGAGGAGAGAGAAAAGCAGACCTATCCCATAGAGCAAGGCGTGAAGCGAAAGTGGATCTATTTCTGCCTGCTTCTGTTTTTGCTCCTGCCCCTTCTTCTGCTGTTTCCGGATATTCTCCGGAGCGTTCAGGCACTTTGTAACCGGATCTTTGATGCAAGTGAGCGGGTGAATGCGTACCTCTACACGCATTTTTCGGTGCCTGAGGGACAGAGCATCGCGCCAGCGATTCTCGTTCTTTTGGCAGAGGGAATGCTGCTGCTCACTCTCCTGGTTCTTACTGGTAGCCGTCTTCTGGCGTTTGCCCTCTTTGCGGGCATCGTTTTGTTTGAGGTTTATTTCGGCCTTGCCTTTCCTGCTCCTGTGACCGTCCTGATCTTCTTTCTCATGGGACTGTTTTGTGCGGCAAGACCAAGGCGCAGATGGGGCATGCTTGTTTATCTGGGGACAACCCTGGTGATTTCTCTTTTTATCGCGCTTCTTTTTCCCGGTGTGCACCTGCCCACGGAAACGGCCTCCGAGCGAGTGCGTGACTGGATGAGCCGCTTCGCCAGTCAGTATACGGAAAGCGCAGAGGAAGCCGCGGATTCATGGATGGAAACGAGGCACGTGCAGACAAAGACATTAAGTGAGGGAAAAGAAGAGGCAAACCCGCTGAGAACCTACCGACTGGTTTCCTGGGATGAGGAGCAGATCTCTATGCCTCATTGGGTCGATTACGTTAAAATTGTACTGTTGCTTTTCCTGACCATTCTCCTTGTCACGGTTCCGTTTCTGCCCTTTGTGCTGCTCAATGCGCGACGGAAAAAGGCATTGGCGGCAATGGAGGAGTATAGAACCGACCCGGTAAATGACGCTGTCTGCGGAATCTTCAGGCGAGTGATTGCCTGGTTTGAGGTTCTGAATCTCAGCGGCGGCAACACGCTGTACAGTGAGAGGGAAGGGCTGCTTGAGGACATGCTGCCGGAATACAGAGTGCGGTTTGCTGAAGGGGAACGGCTGTTTGAGGAAGCTGCCTACAGTGATCATCTGCTGGATGAATCGGCCAGGGGACAATTACTTCGTCTTCTTGAGGAAACCCAGCGGATACTGAGCAGGAAGGCAAACTGGAAGCAGAGGCTTCGACTCAAATATTGGGATTACTTATGGATAAATGCTTAAAACACGCGGCGTTCATGCTGCTTCTTATGATGTGTCTTCTTCTTTCCGGATGCCGGACGAGGGTTATCCCTGTGGAGGAGGCCCCGCCAGACCGTTCGTCCTCTCAGGAAACGGGAAAGGAATCGGATGCATCCGTGAGCGGAAATCAGGCAGAGCAGACATTGCCTGACCCCGGAATGGATTCCTCGGGGAAGGAAACCAGAGAAAACCCTCTGGCTGAGCGAAAAGAATACGACGAAAATGCACAGGTCGAAATTGCAGAGGGAACGAATCATCTCCTCTATCAGGAGGGAGAAGGGACGGGAACAGCAATTTCAAGTCCGGAGGCTAGCTTCAGGGCAGCGATGCTAAGTGAGCAGGCAGAGGAAACGGCAATTGAGACGGTTCCGGCACTTAAGGCAGAGAAAAAGGGCATCAATGAGGAGGCTGAGGAGGCGGATACGGCGCTTTCGTATTACACGGTGCTGCTTGAGCAAAGAGCAGGTTCACTTTTTGAATGCCAGCGGATCAACGTGTATTTTGAAACGCAGGAAGAGCTCGTGACCATTCATAAATCCTCGCCGATGCATGATCTTATTGTGCAGTCCGGGGCATATGATATCTCTGCAAGACTGCTTCCGGAAAATCTCCGGGTACAGGAGGACTGGGTGGTCCGAAAGAACCCCGATGTCATCGTCAAAATCGTTGGGCATTCCATTTTGGGTCATGAGGCGCTTTCAGATCGTGAGGCAAAGCAGATCTCAGAAAGCATCCGGCGAAGAAATGG
>JAFUZM010000393.1 GCA_017476605.1 Clostridia bacterium | reverse complement strand
CCCATCGCGTTCCGCCGGAAACGGGGACGATCATGTCCATTAAGAAGCTTTGGGTCGATATGCCCGGTGAAATCGTGCGCAATGTCAATCTTGACATCCGTGAGGGAGAAATTCTTGGCATCGGCGGCCTTGCAGGCCAGGGAAAGCTTGGCATTCCCAATGGTGTCATGGGACTTTATCCGGCGGGCGGCGAGGTCGTCTTTGACGGTCAGTCCATTCCGCTCAATCAGCCGAGAAAATGCCTTGACAGTCAGCTGGCCTTTGTGTCGGAGGACAGACGCGGCGTAGGTCTTCTTCTGGATGAGTCCCTTGAATGGAACATCTCCTTCCCGGCGATGCAGATTCATGAAAAGTTTCTGAAGCCGCTTCTGGGTGGTCTGATCAAGTGGCGTGATGAAAACGCCATTAATGAGGTCACGAAGAAGTATATCGAAGATCTTCAGATCAAGTGCACGAGTTCCAAGCAGAAGGCAAAGCAGCTTTCCGGTGGAAACCAGCAGAAAGTGTGTCTTGCCAAGGCATTTGCGCTTGAGCCAAAGTTTCTCTTTGTATCCGAGCCGACGCGCGGCATTGATGTCGGTGCAAAAGCGCTGGTATTGGATGCACTCAAAAAGTTTAACCGCGAAAGCGGGGTTACAATCGTCATGATTTCCTCCGAGCTTGAGGAACTCAGAATGATCTGTGATCGCATTGCCATTGTATCCGGGGGACGGATTGCGGGCATATTGCCTGCAACGGATTCCTCGGAGGACTTTGGTATGCTGATGGTCAGCAAAGTAGTGTAAGGAGGCGGAAAAATGAGCGAAATTACAAGAACAGGATCCGCCTGGCAAGACCGTGTACGCAGTGCTTACAAGAGTTTTGGCTTACCACGGCTGATCATTGCCGGCATGCTGGTGATCCTGCTGATCGCAGCGCCGCTTGTCGGAGCAAATTTCTGGATGCAGATTACCAACGTTATCAACCGTTTCAGCTGGAATGCCGTTCTGGTCCTGGCAATGGTCCCGATGGTGCATTCCGGATGCGGCCTCAACTTTGGTCTGCCACTGGGCATCATCTCAGGACTGCTGGGGGCAACGCTGTCCCTGGAGCTTGGTTTCACGGGCCCACTCAGCTTCGTCATGGCCATTGTGCTGTCTACGCCATTTGCCATTATCCTCGGAATCGGATACGGATGGCTGCTGAACAAGATTAAGGGTGGCGAGATGATGATCGCGACCTATGTGGGATTTTCATCGGTTTCCTTCATGTGCATGATGTGGCTCCTACTGCCGTATCATAAGGCAGACATGGTTTGGGGATATGCCGGTATCGGTCTTCGTACCACCATCAGCCTTGAAGGATACTATGATCAGGTCCTGGCACGGTTCCTCCGCATTCAGATCGGGGATCTTGTCATTCCGACCGGCTCGCTG
This sequence comes from Clostridia bacterium, assembly GCA_017476605.1. Taxonomy (GTDB): domain Bacteria; phylum Bacillota; class Clostridia; order Christensenellales; family Aristaeellaceae; genus Ventricola. The sequence continues at coordinate 2,289 of JAFUZM010000393.1, read as the reverse complement.
CTGTTCTTTGCCCTGCTGGCCTTCCTGGTCTGGGCATTTCTGCACACCAAAACCGGCACGGCGATGACCGCTGTCGGATCAAACCCGACGTTTGCAAAGGCCGCTGGCATCAACGTGGATAAGATGCGCATGCTTTCTGTTGTTCTCAGCACGTGGCTTGCCGCCATGGGCATTCTCGTGTATCAGCAGGGGTTTGGCTTCATTCAGCTGTACATGGCACCGTTTAATATGGCGCTGCCAGCCGTTTCTGCGATTCTGATTGGCGGAGCCAGCGTCAATAAGGCGACCATAACAAACGTGATCATCGGAACCATTCTGTTCCAGGGCATTGTAACGATGACGCCGACGGTCATGAACAACGCGATCCATATGGATATCAGCGAAGTGCTCAGAATGGTGGTCTCCAATGGCATGATTCTGTACGCACTGACAAGAAAAACGGAGGACAGCTTATGAAAAAGAAAAATGGAGCGTCCGCCACAAACAAGGTGATGGATTTTATCAGCACCAACAGTGTGCCGATCATGTTCATTATTATCGTATCCATCTGTATTCCCATTTCCGGTTTTTCACCGAATTTCCTGATTAATGAAATCATTACTCGAATGGGAAGAAATATCTTCCTTATTCTGAGCCTGCTGATTCCGATCATGGCCGGCATGGGCCTCAATTTCGGCATGACGCTTGGCGCAATGGCCGGCGAGATTGCGCTCATCTTTGTCAGCGACTGGCAGATTTGGGGCATTCCCGGTGTCGTCCTTGCAATGATCATTTCCATCCCGATTTCCGTGCTTCTCGGACTCCTTTGCGGAAAGATCCTGAACGCCTCCAAGGGACGTGAGATGATCACCAGCTATATCATTTCCTTCTTTACGAATGGCCTTTATCAGCTTCTGGTTCTGTATATGATGGGCTCCATCATTCCGATCATTCACTCCTCCATTAAGCTGCCGAGAGGATACGGTGTCCGTCAGACAGTCGGTCTTCTCAATATGCGTCAGAGCCTTGACAATCTTTGGGCGATTCGTATTGCCGGAGTGAAAATCCCGGTTCTGACCTTCCTGATCATCGGCCTCATGTGCCTTGTGATTGTCTGGTTCAGAAAGACAAAGCTCGGACAGGATATGAGAGCTGTAGGACAGGATATGAACGTTGCCCGAGATGCCGGTATTGATGTTGAAAGAACACGTATTATTTCCATCGTGATCTCCACTGTACTGGCAGGATTCGGAATGATCATCTATCTCCAGAACATGGGTGATATGGCGACCTATTCTGCGCACTCTCAGATCGGCATGTTCTGTATCGCAGCCCTGCTGGTTGGCGGCGCTTCGGTTGACCATGCGTCCATCGGCAACGTGTTCCTTGGCGTCATCCTGTTCCATCTCATGTTCATCCTGGCACCGACAGCGGGTGCAAAGATTACCGGCGATACGATGATCGGCGAATATTTCCGCGTGTTCATTTCGTATGGTGTCATTACGGTCGCACTTGTCATGTATGAGACCAAGAAACGAAAGGCGAAGGCCGGCATGGGACAACTTCTTGAAGCGGCACAGCGAGAGGAGGAGAGCCATGCGTAAAGTGATTGTTCGGGTATGTACGATTGTTGTTCTCCTGTTGATTGCTGCGTGGATGATGGTCATCGGGCGCGGACATACCATCTATTTTGACAATAAAACGCTGGAGTACGAGGGAAACAAGTATGAAACAGTACGCCGCGTGAATGTCAATGTGGATGGAAATCAGGTGGCCAAGCTCTCCAAGAAAGAGCGCGGAATGGCCACGCATATGGGACAGAAATTCAGCTTTGATATTGAGGTCATTCGCGAGAAGGACGGCCCCTCTGAGTTCTATTCCTTTGACTTGAATTTGCCGTACAATATGGACGGTATTGTTGTAAACCTTATGGGAATGATTGAAAATCTTCCCCAGGAGGCATGGATGAGTGAGTTCGTCCCGATGCCGACAGTCGAGGATGAGGAAGAGGAAGTTGTCATAGATGAATTTGATATCGGATCGGAAGGATAAGACGACGTCCGGTTTGAAACTCATCACATCTGGCCCATATTTCCTTGAAATGTTTGCAGTTATAGTCTGCAGATGAGCAGATCTAAATATCCCTCAAAATGGTGAATTTTGAGGGATATATCTGTTTCTGCAGGAAAACAATTTAGGAGTTTGTCAGGGAACGAGCACTGACAAAAGTCACAACGCCGAAAGATCGGGTTGCTCGTTAGAGGAGGGAAGACGGTGGAATTTGTCTTTGCAGGCGGTGCAATGGAAGTT
>JAFUZM010000392.1 GCA_017476605.1 Clostridia bacterium | reverse complement strand
TGGGCTCGCATCCTTTCCGGACACTTCATTTTCCACTTTGATCTGTTCTATCTTCTCTTCTTGTTGACGAATGGCCTCTTTTAAGGAAATGAAGAAGTTCTCGTTGACAACGGATTTGGCCTTGAGATATTCAATTTCTTTTCTTGAAGCGGCTAATTCCTTTTCCAAAACAGTTAATCTGGCTCCAGCTTCGTTAAGACTCTTTGTAGATGAAGCACGATTGCGCTTTCCACCCACGCCTTTAGGCAGAATCTCATGTGTTTCAGGATCTACTCGCCCTAAGTATTCCTGTTTAGTTCTGGGGCGCTTGGTTACTGGATCCCTATAGGATGTGGATTTGTATGCAAAGATGTTTTGCGTCTTTGGATCGGTTCTGTAGATAATCGTTGACATGTCTTCTCCTCCGCGGGTAGCTTACCTTAATATTGTAAGCTATTGAAGAGCATCTGTCAAATTTAAATTAAAGAAAACATGCAAAAAACGATTGAAATGTGGGGTAAATATCTGAAATGTCTTCAAATCGAACTCTGACAACGAGAAACAAGTCACAGCCCGAAAGCACAAAGGCCTACAGATTCATTGTGTACATGCAGTAACAATCTGATTTGTATAGTGCAATCCGAGGATGTAGCTTGCATTAATCAATTTTATTCACAGTTACTTAGAAAAAGCAACACGAGGAAAAGGATGTGATTGACCAGTCGCTGCAGGTCGGGATCGTAGTGCACCGGAGTTTAGGAGAGAGTGTGCTGCCTTACGCGAACCAGGAGAACGGTGAGATAGATGGGGAATCGACCATCGTCATCTCTGGAACGGAGACCTTTCTGGTCTCCCGGACGAGTCAGGCATGGCAGCGGTTTCAGTTGCGATTTTCCCGGGGAAAAAGTAGAGGGCGGCTCTATGGAGATAAGAATCATCATCGCGGCTCACAAGCCCTACTGGATGCCGGAGGATTCGATGTACCTGCCTGTGCAGGTGGGCGCTGCCGGAAAGGAAAGTATCGGATTCCAGCGGGATGACGATGGCGAAAACATCAGCGGAAAGAACGAAAATTACTGCGAGCTGACGGGGTTGTACTGGGCATGGAAACATGTGGAGGCGGACTGGGTTGGGCTGGTTCATTACCGGCGGCATTTCTCCGGGGACAGACGCGTCGGGAACAAGAAGGCCAGGGTCATCCGACGGGAAGAGCTGGCCGGGAAACTGAACGAAGGCACCGTTCTGCTACCTATGCCCCGAAAATACTGGATTGAGACGAATTACAGCCAGTATGCCCACGCTCATCACGCGAAGGATCTGGAGGTGACCCGGGAAATCCTAGGGGAGAAATGCCCGGCGTATCTGGACGCCTGGGACGAGATCATGAAGAGGACCACGGGCCACCGGTTCAACATGTTCGTGATGGAAAAGAAGACACTGGACCGCTACTGCGGCTGGCTCTTCGGGGTGCTGGCGGAGCTGGAGAAGCGGTTGGACATCTCCGGATACAGCCAGAACGACCAGCGGGTCTTCGGGTTCGTCAGCGAACGACTGCTTGATGTATGGCTGGAGACGGAGGGCGTGCCCCACAGGGACATTCCCTATGTCTTCATGGAGAATCAGAACTGGATTGTCAAGGGGATGAACTTTATCCGCAGGAAGATGCGGGCGGAGGACTGAGAGAATGGCGAAGGAAGTCCGAACGGAGGAAGGGATGCCCCTGATCTCTATTATCATTCCGGTATACAACACCCGGGCCTATCTGGAGCGGTGTCTGGCCTCCGTGGTGGGGCAGGATGAACCCCGTTGGGAGGCATTGCTGATCGACGACGGATCTACGGACGGATCTGGGAAGATCTGCGAGGCATGGGTCCGGAAGGATCCCCGGTTCCGGGCATTCCACAAGGAGAACGGGGGTCTGTCTGACGCCCGGAATTTCGGGCTGGACCGGTGCGTGGGGGAGTATATCGTTTTCGTGGATTCCGATGATTTTCTGGAGCCGGACTGCCTGAGCTATCTGTATGGGCTGATCCGCCGGGATCCTGGATGCCGGGTGAGTCAGGCGAACTTCCGGATTCTCCGGGGGGACCGGGCGGAGAACAACGCTCCGGAGGAAGAGGATGCGGTCTTTTCCGCGCATGACGCGGCAGAGGCGGTGCTGTATCACGACCGGGTGGATGTGGCGGCCTGGGGGAAGTTGTATGCCCGGTCTGTTTTTGAGGGCCTCCGGTTTCCGAAGGGGCGGCTGTACGAGGATACCTACATTTTTGCGGAAGTGCTGGGGAGGACGGAAACCTACGTGTATGGTCACCTGCCCAAATACAATTACATCAAGAACCCGGATTCCATTACTACCCGGAGCTTCCGGGAGAAGAACATGGAATATATGGAGTCTGTCCGTCGAATGACGGGCATTCTCCGGGAGAGGTATCCGGATCTGGAGGATGGCTGCGTCCGTCGGATGAACCATGCCCGGCTCAGTGTGCTCCGCTACATGAAGGGGTGTGGGAAGCAGTATTTTCCCCTGCGAGAGCAGCTCCGGCGGGAAGTGCTCGCGGAAGCGGGGCAGTTTGTGTGGCTGGCCCGGACGCCTAGACGGGACCGGATGGCGGTGTCGCTGCTACGACTTGGATGGGGGCCTTTCTACTTTGGATGGGATCTATACACACGCTTACGGAACGGGTGAGGAAAGAATGGGTGAAATTGATTTTGTGGTTCCCTGGGTGGACGGAAGCGATCCGGCGTGGCAAAGGAAAAAAGCAGCCTGCCTCGGGGAATCGGAGACGGACGGCCGGGTACAGCGCTACCGGGACTGGGGACTGCTAAAATACTGGTTCCGGGGGGTGGAGACCTTCGCACCTTGGGTGCGGAAGGTCTGGTTCATCTGCGATCAGGATCCGCCGGCCTGGCTGAACCGGGAGCATCCAAAGCTGGAGATCATCCGGCATGAGGAGTACATTCCGGCGAAATATCTGCCGGCCTTCAATGCCAACGTAATCGAGCTTAATCTTCATAGGATCGAGGGTTTAAGCGAACGGTTTGTGTACTTCAACGACGATATGCATCTGATCGCTTCGGTGGGAGAGGATTTTTTCTTCCGGAAAGGGCTGCCCAGAGACAGCGCACTGCTGAACCCTGTTCCTACCACAGATTTGACCCGGAAAAGCAGCTACCAGCGGATTATCACGGTGCATCTAAATAATGCGGAATATGCCAACCGGGATTACGATTTCCGCAGCACGGTGAAAAAGCATTTCCTTAAATGGTACAATATTCGGTATGGGGGGAGCCTGATCCGGAACTTGATGCTCTCCGTCTGGCCCCGCTTCGTGGGGTTTTACGAACCGCATCTGCCCCAGCCGTTTCTGAAGAGCGCCTTCGGGGAAGCTTGGGAGGCGGACGGGGATATCCTGGAGGAAACCTGCCGACACTCCATTCGGAACGACCGGGACGTAAATCAGTGGCTGATCCGGCACCGGCTGCTGATCGAAGGGCGGTTTGTGCCCAGAAAGCCGCTGAAGGGTGCTGTATTTGATCTGAAGCTGCAGCCGGAGGAAACGGCGGCAGCCATCCGAGAGCAGCGGCTTCCTATGATCTGTATTAATGACGGAGAGATGGAGGAGTCGGAATTCTGGCGGATTCAGGAGGTTCTGGTGAAGGCCTTCGAATCGATCCTGCCGGAGAAAAGCGCCTTTGAGTGGGAGACGGTTACGTGAAGAAATATATTATCACGGTTCCGAAGAGGGAGCGAGATTTCAACGCAGCCTCCAAAGCCCGGGCGGACGCAGAGGTGATCGCCCGGAGGACGGGATACGAGCCTTTTCTGTTTACAGGGGAAAGCTCCGCTCGGCGGAATCCGCTAGCGGCGGTGTCATTACTGCTTTCCGCTCTGAGAAACTGGCGAAGGCTGGAGAGAGAAGCAGAAGAGGGGAGCACCGTGCTGATGCAGTATCCCCATTATCCACTGAAGACGGCAGTGCTACTGAGGTGGTGGATTCCCTGGATTCGGAAGCGGAAGGGAATCCGTTTCATTTTCCTGATCCATGATCTGAATTCCCTGCGGGGGACCTTCGGGAAGGCGGCGGTCTACAGCGACCGACATCTGTTGAAGGAAGGAGACGTGGTCATCTGCCATAACGCCCGGATGAAGGAAGTCCTGATGGGATGGGGGGTCCCCGGGGAAAAATTGATTTCCCTGGAGATATTCGACTATCTGACGGAAGTGGAAAGCCTACCCCATGCGCGAGAGGATGGCATCGCTGTTGCCGGGAACCTGGATCCGGAAAAATGCGGGTACATCGGAAAGCTGACCCGGGAGAAGGAGAATGCGCTGCCGCTGCATCTGTACGGGAAAGGGTTTCCCGAGGAGCTGCAGGGAGAAGGAGTGTTCTGCCACGGAGCTTTCCCGGCGGAGGAGCTTCCGGGAGCGGTGCGGGGTGGCTTCGGGCTGGTATGGGACGGGCCGGAGACGGATGGCTGCCGGGAAAAGATGGGAGAATATATGCGATGGAATAATCCTCACAAGCTCTCTCTGTATCTGGCCTGTGGGTTGCCAGTGATCCTGTGGAAGGAAGCTGCGGAGGCAGCCTTTGTGGCAGGGAAAGGGCTGGGGATACTGACGGGCAGCCTGAAAGAGGCGGAAGAGGAGATCCGGATGATTTCGAAGGAAAAATACGAGGAAATGCTGCACCGGACCCGGGAGACAGGGGAGAAGCTGCGGACGGGAACGTATCTGGCCACAGCGCTTCAGAAGGCGGAGACGCGGGATTGATCTCATAGGAAGAGGAGAAGCGGAATGTATAAGAATTTTCCAAGAAACCGATTCTCACAGACGCTCAAATCATAGCAAAGCGTGAGGATGCAGAAGTAAAGCGCTTGGAAAAGCTAGCCAAAGATCAGGGAAAAGTGGTTGTCTTCTAGAGTGAAATCTCAGGAGGGGTTGCTGAAGATCACAGTAAAGAATCGCCGGAGCAATCTCAGCCTAAGCAATGTGAGCGACCATTGGGCTCGAAGAACAAGAAAACTCTGGAACGCGAGGCACAGGAGAAAGAATCTCTCGAACCTCATTCCAAAAGAGGACGTGGAAGGGCACTGGATTCAAAGAATAAAACCAAACACCAAGCTGCAGGCAAGACTGAAACAAAAAACGCGGCAGTCCTCTCGGATCGAAAGACAAAACAAAGCGAAAGAAGAGATCCGATGCCAAAAATGAGGCTTTATTAAACGGTTGAAAAAGCAGTAAAAAATCGCACGTAAAAATGAGGAAAATAATCGCTTGTCTCGAAATGACACATATAGGATTTCGGGAGAGGTGCTTAGATAAACGAGCGTGTCTATGGTTAACATTGTACCCGGGAATTCAAGATAAAAGCAGAGCAATCACCTTAACTTGTTAGCATTGATTATGAAATGGATTGAGTGATTCTAACCGTACTTGACAAGGTAGCAAGACTATAAAAATTGGATGGGACTCATTAAGATTGGTAGGAGATTTTCATGGAACAGGATCGCGTATATATGGAGGAATACGAAGAGGAAATTGATATTAAAAAACTGGTTTTCTTTGTATTCAGCAAATGGCGTGGAATTATTATTGCAGGTATCATTGGACTGCTTTTGGGGTTTGCCTTCTTAACATTCAGGCAGATGCAACCGGCATATGATATTTATGATGAGGAAAACGCAAAGGATCTTGAACAGTATAACATTCTGGTGAACAAATACACTCAATATCAGCGTACAGTTCGGGATGATCATAAGCTTTATCAGGTTTCCTTAAGTGACAGTGGAAATTATTATACGGCAGAGCTTTCTTTTATGCTGGATGCCGGGGATGAGGTCGAGACGAGGAAACTTGGCAACAAGCTGGATCTGTCCTCGGATACAGCATTCTTTGAGCGGATTAAGGAGATTCTCGGCCTGGGAGATGAGATCATCACCTCTTCACTTTCGGGTATTTTTGGATTTAATTTTGATACCTCCGGTCAGGGAAATAAGGTGGCGCAGGTGGATAGCAGCTCTCTGATTGAGACGTACCAGGGCTTTGGGACACTGTATATTACGATCACCAGCATTGGCGAGGAGAAGATCCATGAGGTGGTCAACTATATCAATGACGAACTCAAGGCAAGAGTTGCGGAGTATCAGAAGGAGAATGGGAACTGCACGTTTGACATCATTGCTGAAAAGAATCTGCCGATGGCGACCGCAGATGCGCTTAGGGTAAAGAACTCCAGACTTGAGCAGGAAGCCAACATGCTCAAGAACTTCTACAACGAACTGACCACCTTTGGTAATACAAAGTCCACCATCTATAATGCAGAAAAGGTTGCCGAGCTGTTCCGGCAGACGTATCTGGGCGAAGAGCCAAAGACCGGCCGTCTTAAGATTCTGGCGATTGCCTTCCTTGTCTGCGAGGTGCTGTACTGTGGATGGATTCTTTGCCAGTTCATTTTCGGTGGAAGGATCTATGATGGCGAGGATTTCAAAATCCATCAGGTGCCGGTGCTGGCGTATGCCAACAACGGACGCCTCAAGGGGATGAAACTGGATCATATCTTCTATGATGCTCTTGTCGGAACACCAGGATCAGATACCGGGTATATCGGGGGCATGCTTGAAAAGATCACTGATAAAAATATTTATCTGGATACCATGGGATATGACACAGAGTGTCAAAGCTTTGTGGATGCGATCAAGAAGGTGAGCGGACGTAAAATATCCTGTGGCTCACTGCTTGAGGATGTTGAAGCGATGCGTAGGGCTTCAGAGGAAACGAATGAGTCTATCCTTCTGGTTCCTGTTGGAAAGGCGACCAGGAAGCAAATGGACGATGTGCTGCGCGTGCTGAAGCTGAACAAAGTGAAGCCGTTTGGCGCCATTCTTCTGCGGAAAGAATAAGCGGATAAAAACCTATCTTGACTTTTTTAGAGGCGGATAGTAATATTGTGCCGCACGAGCGATGAACGGAGTGGCAACCGGGAGCTCAAAATGAATTGATAATAAAGAGGATGCATATTTTGCATCAACAAGGGTGGAACCGCGGAGGAATTCTTCGTCCCTTGAATCCGTGTGGGTGTCTGGATTCGGGGCAGGACCTTCGCGATTCCTTTTTATCCCCGAGAATGGCAATAAAGAAAAGAGGAAACGACTATGGCAAAGAACGTAACTGAGAATAAGATGGATAAGGTCATCGCGCTTTGTAAGGGACGTGGATTTATTTTCCAGGGCTCTGAGATCTACGGAGGACTGGCAAATGCCTGGGATTATGGCCCGCTTGGTGTGGAGTTTAAGAACAATGTCAAAAAAGCCTGGTGGAAGAAGTTTGTCCAGGAAAATCGGTATAATGTTGGCCTTGACTGCGCTATCCTTATGAACCGTCAGGTCTGGGTGGCCAGCGGCCATGTGGGCAACTTTAATGATCCGCTTATGGACTGCAAGGCCTGCAAGGCTCGGTTCCGGGCAGATAAGCTGATTGAGGACTGGGGCAAGGAAAACGGCCAGGAGATTGAAGCAGACGGCTGGAGCAATGAGCAGCTTGAGACGTTCATCAATGAGCATGAGATTAAGTGCCCCACCTGCGGCAAACATGACTTCACCGGAATTCGTAAGTTCAACATGATGTTTAAGACCCATCAGGGTGTGACGGAGGATGCCAGCAACGAGATCTATCTGAGACCGGAAACGGCACAGGGCATCTTTGTCAATTTCCAGAATGTGGCCAGGACGACAAGACGGAAACTGCCCTTTGGTGTCTGCCAGGTAGGCAAGAGCTTCCGCAATGAGATTACGCCGGGCAACTTTACGTTCAGGACACGCGAATTTGAGCAGATGGAGCTTGAATTCTTCTGCATGCCGGGAACGGATCTTGAGTGGTTCAGCTACTGGCGCAGCTATTGCCGTGACTGGCTGCTGGGACTTGGCATGAGTGAGGAGCATCTGCGCCTCAGGGATCACAGGCCCGAGGAGCTGGCCTTCTATTCCAAGGCAACAACGGACTTTGAATACCTGTTCCCGTTTGGCTGGGGCGAGCTGTGGGGCGTTGCAGACCGCACGGATTATGATCTCAAGGCGCATCAGACGACCTCCGGCAAGAGCATGGAGTATCTGGATTCAGCCACCGGCGAAAAGCTGATTCCATATGTCATTGAGCCTTCTCTCGGCGCGGACCGTGCAGCGCTTGCATTCCTCTGTGAGGCGTATGAGGAGGAGGAACTGGAGGGTGGCGATGTCCGCACGGTCATGCACTTCCATCCGGCGCTGGCTCCCTATAAGTGCGCAGTCCTGCCTCTGCAGAAGAATAAGCTCGGCGATAAGGCCAATGAGGTCTATGAGATGCTCAGCAAGCATTTCATGGTGGAATATGATGAGACCGGCTCCATCGGTAAGCGGTATCGTCGTCAGGATGAGATCGGCACTCCGATGTGCATCACGGTAGACTTTGATACACTTGAGGATGAAGCGGTTACGGTCCGTGACCGGGATACCATGGCGCAGGAGCGCATTCCGCTGTCCGGACTGGTTGAGTATATCGAGAAGAAGATTGCATATTGAGATGAACGAAAAGACTGTTTACCTGGTTTCCCTCGGCTGCAGCAAGAATCGGATTGATTCCGAGCAGATGCTGGCGATACTGGGGGATCATGGATATCGGATCGTAAAGCGGCCGGAGCAGGCAACGGTAATCATCGTAAATACCTGCGGATTCATTCAGGCGGCGAAAGAGGAGGCCATCGGTGTTCTCTTTGAAATGGCAGAATATAAAACAGCCGGCATCTGCCGGGTGCTGGCCGCAACCGGCTGCTTTGCCCAGAGATATCCGGATGCCCTGATGGAGGAGATGCCCGAGGTGGATCTCATCATGGGCGTCAATGAATATGAAAAGCTGGATCAGGCTCTTGCGGAAGCGGGGGACGGGAAGCGGCCGGTCTATACAGAGGATGATGAATCCTTTCTTGAATATCGCCGTGTACTTACGACGCCAAGATACAGCGCCTATATTCGGATTGGCGAGGGCTGCGACAATTTCTGTTCGTTCTGCGCCATTCCTCTCATTCGGGGCAGGTACCGGAGCCGGAATATGGAGGACATTCTTTCTGAGGTCCGGGAACTGGCTGGGCAGGGCGTCCGGGAATTTACCCTGATTGCCCAGGATACTACAAGATACGGGACGGATCATGGCGAAGAGAGTCAGCTGCCGGAGCTTATGGAGGCCGTGGCAGGTGTTCCGGGAGTTGACTGGCTACGGGTGCTCTATTGTTACCCGGAACGGGTCGATGAGCGCCTGATTGAGGCGATGTGCAGGCATGAGAATATCTGCCGATATATTGATCTTCCCATGCAGCACATCAGCCAGAGTGTGCTGGACCGCATGAATCGGGCGGAGACAGGCGCGCATATCCGCGAGGTTAGCCGGATGCTGCGAGAACATGGGTTTACGATTCGGACTACATTTATGGTAGGCTTTCCCGGGGAAACCGACGAGGACTTTGAGGAGCTTCTGGATTTTACAAGGGAAATTGCCTTTGATCGTCTTGGCGCCTTTGTGTTCTCGCCTGAGGAGGGAACGGCGGCAGCTGAGATGGAGAATCCCGTTCCGGAGACGACTGCGTCGGCCCGGTATGATGAACTCATGACGCTGCAACACAGGATTTCGCTTGAGAATAACAAGGCACGGATTGGAACGATTGCAAATGTGCTGGTGGAATCCAAGCGTGGCACAAGATATATAGGACGAAGTGACCGGGAAGCACCCGAGATTGATGGGCGGATCTATTTTACAAGCGAACGGCCACTGAAAACCGGGGACATGGTTCGCGTCCGGATGGATAAGGCACGGGCATATGATCTTATTGGTGTTGCAGTGACAGAATAAAGGTGGTTAAGCGATGGATATGGAAGCACGTATTCGCAGCATGAAAGGCATGAATCTGCCTAATCGGCTGACACTGTGTCGCATTTTGCTGGTTCCGGTTTATCTCCTGATTCTCTGGTTCGGAAAAACTCAGGGGATGCGTGTCCTGGCACTTGTCGTATTTGCACTGGCCAGCTTAACGGATCTTCTGGATGGGAAAATTGCTCGGAAATATAATCTGGTCAGCAATTTTGGCAAATTCATGGACCCCATTGCGGATAAGCTGCTTACCCATACAGCCTTTATTATGTTTACTGCACTGGGAGAACTGAACGTTCTTTTTGCCATTATCTTCATTGCGCGGGAATTTGTCGTATCCGGGCTTCGGCTTGTTGCCGTAGAGCAGGGACATGTAATCGCTGCGGGCATGAGTGGAAAAATCAAAACAGTTCTGCAGATGACGCTGGTGATGCTCCTGACACTTAACCTTCAGGTGCCTTTTGTAATGGTCCTGACAAAAATTGTGGGCGTCCTGGCTGCGGGTATGACACTGTATTCCATGATGGAATATGTGTGGCAGAATCGCGCGGTGCTTACCAAGGAAGGATAAAAAGATGGCTGAGAAAAAGAAAACCGCAGCGCCTGAGGTTGGAACGGAAGATAAGAAAAAAGCCCTCAATACCGCGCTGGCAAGCATTGAACGCCAGTTCGGAAAAGGTGCTGTCATGCGGATGGGGGATAAGGTCACTCAGCGTATTCCCGTGATACCAACAGGCTGTATTGATCTGGATATTGCTCTGGGTGTCGGCGGTGTTCCAAAGGGACGCGTCATTGAGATCTATGGTCCCGAGAGCTCCGGTAAGACGACAGTGGCTCTCCATATTGTAGCGGAAGCACAGAAGCAGGGCGGTCTTGCAGCCTTTATTGATGCCGAGCATGCACTTGATCCGGTCTATGCCAAGGCGCTTGGTGTTAATGTGGATGATCTCTATGTGTCGCAACCGGAAAACGGCGAGCAGGCACTTGAAATCTGTGAGTCGCTGGTCCGTTCAGGTGCACTGGATGTGGTGGTTGTGGATTCGGTGGCAGCGCTGGTTCCCAAGGCCGAGATTGACGGCGAAATGGGCGATTCCTTTGTGGGCCTACAGGCAAGACTCATGAGCCAGGCCATGCGAAAGCTGACCGGTGTTGTCCACAAGGCCAATACGGTTTGCATTTTTATCAACCAGCTGCGTGAAAAGGTTGGCGTTATGTATGGCAATCCGGAAACGACGCCAGGCGGGCGGGCACTGAAGTTCTATGCGAGTGTTCGACTGGAGATACGAAAAGGCGAAGCGATTAAGGATGGAGCCAATTTCGTTGGCAGCAGGACTAAAGTAAAGGTAGTCAAGAACAAAGTGGCAGCTCCCTTTAAGACCTGCGAGTTTGATATCATTTTCGGTGAGGGCATCAGCAGAGAAGGAAGTCTACTGGATGCAGCCGTCGGCCTGGATATCATTCATAAGTCCGGTGCGTGGTTCTCCTACGGCGACCAGAGGATCGGTCAGGGTCGGGACAATGTACGAAAGTACATGAAGGAAAACGCCGAATTTGCAAACGAGATTGAGCATCTTGTTCGGGAGCGACTTCTTAACCAGGAGGGAACCGAAAATGTGTCCCAAGAGGAGCCGGAAGAGATTCCTGAGATGCCGGAGGAGATTCTCGAGACGCCGGAAATTGATCTTGAGTCTTAATGAAAATCAGGCACGGCTTGTCCGTGCCTGATTTTTGAAAAGAAAAAACCGTCCGCCTATGGCGAACGGGGAACATCAGGCGACGGATTTCACGCGGCTGATGATATAATCGGGAATGTCAGAAATCGGAATGTCAAGAACAAAGGCAAATTCCTGATGCAAAAGGCGCTCGGCCTCAGCCAGAATGGCCTCATCTGCAGCGCAGGGCTTCTTGCCCTCTGCCAGACGCATTTCGTTGTGATCGTGAATATCACGAATCATGCGGATCAGCTTGACATGATTGCCCTCTGAGAGCAATGCATTGAAACTTTCCTTGCGCAGCTTGTTGTCATCAATCCAAACGCTGGGAAAAGAGACACTGTCAAGAATGATCTGGTCAATCTCCTCTTTTGTGAGAAGCGCTCTTAATAGCGTATTGCCACGGTTTACCGGAAGATAGACGGTGGATTCGCTCTTTGACATCGTGGGTTTCAGAATGTAGTAGAGCATACGCGGATTTGCGGCGACCACATTTAAGTCGATTTTGTCGATAACGCAGATTCCCTCTGAGGGATGGATAACGGTATCTCCGGCAGCATAAACAGGTTCAGCAGTTTTTTCTTGAGGCTTCTTCTTGAGTCGGTCCGGGATGCTGAGTTTGACATCCATTCGTGACTGAAAAACCATTGGCAATCGCCTCCTTTTCTCATTGATCCAGGTCGATAAAAATATAGCATCATAAACAATGCCGGAAACATGTTGTTCTATAAGTATAACATAAAGTGTGGGCATTTGAAAAAGGCAAGAAATAACCAAAATGCGTGTTCTTTTTATCCGATTTTTACCAAAAGAATATATGCGAAGGAGACAGTCAGAGAAAAGAAGACAAATCTCAGAGCGTGATGAAAAATAGAATTTTAGGGCCAATAAGTGGGCGTACGGAAATGGCCAGGCTTCCTTTTCGGTGGATTGATGCTATTGAAAGAAAATGGTACAATGAAACTACTGGTTCGAAGACATGAAGAGAGCACTGGTATCCCTGCATCTTTGCTGCGGGAAACAATGACGATTTTCTGAGAACGATGAAAAGGAGAAAATCGATGGACAGGATAGCTGTACTGATTCCCTGTTACAACGAGGCAAAAACTATCAGGAAGGTAGTATCAGATTTTCGAAGGGCGTTGCCAAATGCGATAGTCTATGTGTATGATAACAACTCGAGGGATGGCACTGCGGAGATTGCCCGGAAAGCTGGTGCAGTAGTTCGTAATGAATACCAGCAAGGGAAAGGCAATGTGATTCGGCGAATGTTTCGGGAGATTGATGCAGAATGTTACATCATGGCAGACGGAGATGATACTTATCCTGCTGAGAGTGCTGCGGAGATGGCAGCACTTGTTCTGGACCGCCATGCGGATATGGTGGTGGGCGACCGGCTATCGTCTACATACTTTGAGGAAAACAAACGGCCTTTTCACAACTTTTGGGAATAGTCTAGTCAGGTTTGGAATCAATGTATTGTTTCATAGTGAAATCAAGGATATCATGACGGGATATCGAGCATTCAGCTATGCTTTTGTGAAGACATTTCCGGTGCTCTCCAAGGGTTTTGAGATTGAAACAGAGATGAGCATTCATGCTATAGATAAAAACATGGCAGTAGAGAATGTAATCATAGATTACCGGGACCGGCCAGAAGGCAGCGAATCCAAGCTGAACACTTATTCGGATGGACTGAAAGTATTGCGAACGATTCTGAAACTGTACAGGACATACCGGCCACTGTGTTTTTTTGGATTTTTGGCAGCAATTCTTTTTCTGATTGCAGTGGTACTATTTGTGCCAATTTTTGTTGAGTATGTCCAGACCAGTCTCGTACCGCGCTTTCCGACTATGATCGTGAGCGGATTTATCTGTGTGACAGCGATTCAGTCCCTATTTGCTGGGCTGATGCTACAGACGATGGTGCAGAAAAACCGTCAGGATTTTGAAATGCAGCTTATTGAAACATGCCGGCATATTGGGAATCAATAATGAAGAAATGCATGAGTTCTAAAGAGGAGAGATCAGGATTGTTATTTGTGTTGAAAAAGAAAGCTATTCAGAGGATTGCAGCTATAGGCCTGTTGTTTGTGACATTTCTGATGCTATTTTTACCCACATCTGGTCGGCCCGATGCCTGGTATTGCTGCACGTTTTGGCTGCTTTGTGGAGCAATTCTTATTTGGAATGCCGATAAAATGACTTTGTTTTTTCGAAACACAACTAACAACGCTATTTCCAGAAGCAATAAACAGAAATATATCTTGGTTTCGATCATTCTATCTGTTTATCATCTATTTGTTCTGTCTGGTGGAAATTTTGACTATTTATTTTCCGACAGTAGCTGGACAGGGATTCCAGCAAAGATAAAGTTGGGTACTCTTTTATCTTGTATTATTGTTATTGCTGTTATTCTTTTAATGACGATACTTGTTACGTATGTCTTTCTATGGGATTACTCCAGTTTAAATGAAGGAATAGGAATTCATAGGTGCGTTAATCGTGCATTTGGGCTGATAACATTGGTTTCGGCTGTCTTTATGTTCAGCACGTATCCTGGATGGTCGTACCCGGATTATCTCTCAGTATGGAATGGTGTCCATGCTGGCAGTTGGAGTGAATGGCATACCATTGGATACATGCTTTTTGTAAAGATGGCGATATTTCTTCGGGATAATCAGTTCATGGTGTCGGTTTTGCAGACAGCATGTTGGCTTGCTGTAAATTACAAGGCATTGAAAGAAGTGGAGAGTAGCGGCGGAGAAAGGGGCGTCCGAGTATATCTTGTTCTCAGTTTGGTGATACTGACACCTTATATCTATCTGCAGGCGATGGTAAAAGATACGATATTCAGCATTTGCCTGTTTGGTTTGTGTGTGGGTAGCCATGCTATTATTTCAAAAACGAAAAGTTCTGTTGGCGAATGGTTATTTCTCCTCTTATCTGGGTTGGGCGTTTCTTTGTTTCGGCATGGGGGACTTGTTATCTCCCTTGGAGCACTTTTGACGGATTTGATAATATATATTCATTTTAAAAGGAAACAGTGGATTATTCACTCACTAGTTTTGATAATAATAGGATTTTTATATTATCTAATTGTTGTTGTATTAGGTAGAGGGGTCTTGCGAGCGGAACGAAACCCGGCATATGTAAAGTATTCTGTTCCTTTTTATATGATGGGAGAGTTGGCAGCAGATGAGACAGTAAGATTGGATCGTGAAGATGTGGAGTGGATGGAGTCATTTGCTCCTATGGAAGCATGGCGAAATGCTCACAGCAAATATTATGCAGATCCGGTTTCCAGAGAATGGGGAATACTCGGGGCGGAAATCAGATCCAGAAAAGAAGAAGAATATGGCCCCAGATTGATTGCATTTAATTGGAAATATTTGCGCCGGTTTCCTAAACAGTATTTAAATCATTATAGGAATATTATATCTATTTTATATGAGATTTCTAGACCCATTGATGGATATGAGTGGGGTCCGATTGAAAACATGGCTGTTGATTATGAACAAGGTATATCAGGTGCTGTGCCCAATGGTTTTACGCGTTTTACTCGGCCGTTGGCAAATCTGACCGGAGCAATACCTGTGATCCGCACAATCTTATGGAGGGGAGGCTTTTATCAGTTTTGCTACATACTGTTGTTTTGCCGACTTATAATACAAAAAAAGAAAAGGCTTGTAGTTGGAATTTTGCCTGTGGTTATCTATCATGCTTCGCTTTACCTTTCTATTCCGGCTCAGGATCCAAGATATATATTGGGCATGATTGAAGTGTTTCCCTTTTTCTCTGTCATTGCTTTAACCGCAACTGAATCAGTTTGTTCAGTATCAGGGTGAATTCATCAAGCAATAGTGCATACAGTAATTGTATGACCCTGCTAAGATATACCGTAAAGTTTTCATATGCTGAATAAACACCTTTTTAAACTGAAACGGACTGTATGCTTGATTGTCAAAGATTACTTTGGTCGGAATGTTGATAGAATATCCAGTATACATGCAACTGAAGTCAGTACTAGCTTCAGTTTTTTCATCTGGTAGGCTATTGATTAAACACAATGACATGAAATTTTATCGAGAAGAATTATGTGAAAGCCTAGCTGACCAAGAAAATGTTCTGGACAGGAAAATGAGGCTTTGCTATAATTACGCATCATGCAGTTCTCTGTGCTATGGGGCTGCAACTATTATTCACCAGGTGGTGAGGACATGCGGAATAACGAATTGCGGGGACCGGCAGCTGTTGAAACGGACATCATCCCCTCAGATACAGAACATATCTTTGATCATGAATCCAACTATCAGGAAGTCATGATGCGCTATCACTGTGCCATTCTTGAGATGCGTACCAAGATTGAGGTGCTCTCAACGGAGATGAGCGTACGATATCGCCGAAATCCCATTGAGTTTATTGAAAGCCGACTGAAAACGCCGACGTCGGTCTCACGAAAGCTCAAAAAGATGGGGCATGAGGTCACGGTTGAGAACATGGAGACGTATCTCTCCGATATCGCGGGAATCCGTGTGCTGTGTGCGTATATTGACGATATCTATGAGATTGCCCGGATGCTGGCACGGCAAAAGGACGTGCAGATCATCACGGTCAAGGATTACATCAAGAATCCAAAGAGCAACGGATACAGAAGCTATCACCTGATTGTCGAGATCCCGGTC
>JAFUZM010000391.1 GCA_017476605.1 Clostridia bacterium | reverse complement strand
TTAAAAAAAGTTGATTTGCCCACATTCGGGCGACCAACAATGGCAACAAGAGGTTTAGACATTTTATTCCTCCATTCCTCTAAGGGCGTACAGAAGATCCCCACCATCACAGGGCACAGGAATCACCGGTATGCCAAGCGCGTCGATTAACTCGTGAAGGGTCATATCATCAAGAAAAACAGGATCGCCTTTTCGAAGCATGCTGTCTGAGATGAGAATCTCATCGGCGGAGGCTCCCTTTAACTGAGAGAGCAGATCCTGACCAGTCAACAATCCGGAAACGGTCACGGTTTCACCGAAAAAGGTGTTGAGGATCGGCTGAATATTTACTTCAACACCGGGAAGCGAAACCGTTGAAAGAAGGTTTTCCATGAAAGGGGCAACGGATGTTCCGGTGGCCATAATCACCTTTCTTTTTCTGCATGGTCCATCCGGATCAAGACGATAGGCGGCATGGAACTCATCTTCAAACCGCCGTAGCAGTCCCACTCCATTTTCATACTGAGGATAATCCTCGTACGCTTCATCCTCGGGAATGGGATGGCCGGCAATCTGATAAAACTCATCCGAAGGGAAGACAAAGCGCGTACCGGCGGTTTTCAGCATGCGCTGCTGGAAGGTCTCGGCGATGGCAATCACGTTTTCTGCCTCGTCCTTTGTATAGGGGCGAAGCGGGTAGAGGTGTTCACGATACTTTGTCAGCCCAACAGGCACAAGCGCTGCGCTGAGCGCATAAGGGGATAAGGAAGTCAGATCGGTGAGGGTACGAACCAGTTCCTCGCCATCATTGATTTCGGGACAGAGTACGACCTGACAGTGAAAGGTGATGCCGTTATCTGCAAAAAGATGCAGCAGTTCCATAATCCGGTTTACATGAACATGATGGAGCATCTTTTTGCGTAGTTCTCCATTCGTTGTATGTACGGAAATATACAGGGGGCAGGCTTTTCGCTGGATGATGCGCTCAAGCTCGGCTTTTGGCAGATTGGTCAGTGTGACAAAGTTGCCCGCCATAAGGGAAAGACGCCAGTCATCATCACGCACATACAGGGATTCGCGCATGCCTGGAGGCATTTGCTCGATGAAGCAGAAGATACAGTGATTTGCGCATGTTTTGGGGCAGCTCATAAGCTGCGAATCAAGAACGATTCCAAGCGGTGCATCACTGCGTTTATGAATATGGACAAGCCGTTGTTCCCTTTCCGAACTTTCAACCAGCAGATCGAGGTGAGGCCGGGCGGTCAGGTACTGATAATCGACCAGGTCAAGCACCGGAACACGGTTGATGCTGATGATGGATTCACCCGCTGCAATGCCGGCATGTGCGGCTAACGATCCGGGGGCAACCGATGCAATTTTTTGCGGCACTCTTTCCCTCCTCCTCCTGTAAAACTCGCACTATTATCGCTGATTTACTGTGGAAAGTCAAGACGGGAAAGGGGAAGGAGGAGAAGCCACAGGATGGCATTGACAGGCCATTTCATGGGTCCATGTACGCATCTGATCGGACAAAATACAAAGGAATTTGCTGCAGGCCTTTCTTTGAATTTTGAATTATGGTAGAATGTCCGCGTTGAATGATCTTAGTCATGGGAGCCATGCCATTGCGCATTTGTCACAAGCAGGTACCTGACAGGTTGGCACCCAGAATCAACGGACACGGATGTACCTGAAGAGGAGGATTGGATATGGGACGGTATTTCGGAACAGACGGATTTCGCGGTGAGGCAAACGTCAATCTCACCTGTGATCATGCATATAAGATCGGTAAGTTTATCGGTTGGTATTATGGCGCCAGAATCGGGAAAAAGGCACGGGTTGTAATCGGAAAGGACACGCGCCGCTCCAGCTATATGTTTGAGTATGCAATCGTTGCAGGCCTCACCTCTACAGGCGGGGATGCCTACATGCTGCATGTTACGACAACGCCCAGCGTTGCATTTGTCACACATCGCGACAATTTTGACTGCGGAATCATGATTTCTGCTTCTCATAATGTCTATTACGACAACGGCATTAAGCTGATCAACAGCCGCGGAGAAAAAATGGATGATGCAACCACCAGCGCCATTGAGGCGTATCTGGATGGCGAATATGATGAACTGCCCAATGACGATCTGCCTTATGCAAAACGTGATGAGCTTGGCGAAATTGTCGATTATGTTTCCGGCAGAAACCGCTATATCGGGTATCTGATTTCCCTCGCATCGCATTCCTACCGGAATGTCCGGGTTGGACTTGACTGTGCAAACGGCAGCTCCTGGAACATTGCAAGAAACGTATTTGAAGCATTAGGTGCAAAGACATTTGTCATTAATGCCGAGCCAGATGGATTTAACATCAATCGCAATGCCGGTTCAACCCACATTGAAGGGCTTCAGAGATTTGTCCTTGAGAATCATCTGGATGTTGGCTTTGCGTATGATGGAGATGCGGATCGCTGCCTGGCGGTGGATGAACACGGTCAGGTGGTCGACGGCGATAAGATTATTTATATTCTGGCTAATCAGATTAAAAAGGAAGGCAAACTGTCGGGCAACAAGGTTGTAACGACGGTGATGAGCAACTTTGGTCTTTATAAGGCACTCGACGAAGCCGGAATCGGGTATGAAAAGACAAAGGTCGGAGACCGTTTTGTCTACGAAAACATGGTAGCCAACGGATATCGGGTAGGCGGAGAGCAGTCCGGCCATATCATCCTCAGCAAGTATGCAACCACAGGGGATGGCATCCTGACCTCCATTGAAGTCATGGTAGCGATGATGGACAGCAAGCAGACGCTTTCCCATCTTGCCGCTCCGGTCAAGACATATCCGCAGGTCCTCAAAAACGTTCCTGTCAAGGACAAAGAAGC
>JAFUZM010000390.1 GCA_017476605.1 Clostridia bacterium | reverse complement strand
TATCAATGACCGCCTCGGCCACCGCGTCATCCTCCTCATGACTCATGGTGCTGGACTCACCGGTTGTGCCCAGAGCAACGATGCCATCTATGCCCTCACTGATCTGCCATTCAACCAGTTTGCGAAGCTTTTCAAAGTTTACAGACCCGTTCTCATGAAAAGGGGTCACCAATGCTGTAAAACTGCCTTTAAACATATCTCTTTTTTCCTTTCCCGGATCTTGCTCCGCATCGCTGAGGGGAATGATCAAAGATCCCGCCCGAGCAGAAGTTCCTCTGTTCGAATCCACTGGAATTCACATCGCTTCATCAGGCGCATCATCCGTTTATTCCGCCGCTGTGCCCGAAGAACCAGATAGGGAATTTGCTGGCGGTACAGTTGCATCATGGCCTCCTCGATGAGGCCGGTTGCAACCCCGCGTGAACGCCATTTGGGCTCAACACCAACCATATGCAGTATGGCCTCTTTTGGGGATCCCGTCATGAGAAGGGCACCCACAAATTCCTGATCATACATGACCACCTTGGCCATAAAGACGGGATTCTGCATCTGATCCAGCAGCCATTCCTCGGCATGCATTTCATCCCCAAGGTCCGAAAGCCGCCTTAAAAACATCTCACGTCTTGCCCTTGTGTGCAAATCCGCATCCACAGACTGACAACCCGTAGGCTGATAACAGTTGAGAGCACTGTCCCCTTCCCGCAACGGTCGAACGAAAAGCTCAACGCCATCCTGTCCGTCAAAGCCCATGCCCGTAAAGTAGGCATACCGTTCCTGATCCGCAACGCCACACCGGGTATAAAGCCTGGCTGGCACCCCGCCATTTTGCGCCTTGATTCGCTCCGCACAGGCCTCAAGAGCGCCATACAGCGTATCTCTTGCTGTGGGATGGGACTCCATGATCATCTCAATGTTAAGGGGGCGATCCTCAAAGGTCTTTTTCATCATCCGAAATATGAGTCCGCCTTTTCCGATTTCAACACCTACATCATCAAGAATCATGTAGCTGTAGTCCTTCTGCGCAGGCCCCACGCCCCTTGCCGGCTGGTAGATTTGCATCCGGTTTTTCCCTTTCCAAGTGTTATTCAAACTCTCCGCGCCATTATAACATATAAGTCAAGAGGTCACTACCTCACTTTTGTCCTCGTGACGCAGTGTTTAAGAAATAGAAAGGCCTCCAGGAGACTTCCTGGAGGTCCTTTATACTCTTAAATGAGCTCGAGAATGACCATCTCTGCAGCATCGCCGCGGCGCGGGCCCTTCTTGATGATGCGGGTGTAACCGCCAGCGCAGTTCTTTTCCTGATTGCGGGCCTTGTATTTCGGTCCGATCTCACGGAACAGCTTCTCAACGCAGGGGAACTTGACTTCCCGGACGCGCTTCTGATAGTCGGCACGCTTCTCATCGTCCTTGCGCTGCTCCTTGACCGGATACAGGTACGCCATGATACGGCGACGGGCGGCAAGTTTGGAAGGAGCATCATTCTGAACCGTGATGGTTACAGACTGTCCCTTATCGTTGTTGAAAGTCTTCTCGACGGAAATGTTGTTGTCACATTCCTTGATAGCCAGAGTAATCAGGCGCTCAGCCATGACACGCACCTCTTTGGCTTTTGCCAGGGTCGTCTCAATGCGTCCGTACCAAATAAGATTGGTGACCTGATTGCGCAAAAGTGCTTTGCGCTGAGCGGCGGTGCGGCCAAGTTTCCGCTGATTTGCCATAATAATCCTCCTCGTTCAGTCTGCCTCCTGCAAATACAGTCCTCACATGCCAAGCATGCCCATATTTCCCTTAGGCACAACCGTAATAAAACCTAGTATATTATTCCTCGTTTGCCCGAAGAGCAAGACCGAGGGTTGCAAGTTTCTGTTCCACCTCTTCAAGAGACTTCTTGCCGAGGTTACGCACCTTCATCATGTCGTCCTGATTCTTCTGAACCAGTTCCGCCACGCTGTTGATGCTTGCGCGCTTGAGACAGTTGTATGCACGAACCGAGAGGTCCAGCTCTTCAATCGTCATCTCAAGAACTTTTTCGCGCTGATCGTCCTCTTTCTCATTGAATCCAATCGTCACAACCTGATCGGTAAGATCCATAAACAGCTTCAGGTGTCCGCCAAGAATCTTTGCAGCGGTTGAAATCGCTTCATCTGGCTGAACACTGCCATCTGTCCACACTTCAAGCGTCAGGCGATCATAATCCGTTTCCTTTCCTACACGGGTGTTTTCCACTGTATAGTTGACCTTGCGGATCGGCGTATAAATGGAATCGGTAGGAATGACTCCGATGGGAGTCTGAGCGGTCTTATTGTGTTCGGCTGCCACGTAGCCCCTGCCGCGGTCAACGGTCAGGTACATGGTCAGATCCGCATCTTCATTGAGCGTTGCAATGTGATGATCCGGGTTGACAATCTCAATCTGATCGTCCACATTCAGCGCATTCGCCAGAAGCTCGCAGGGACCTTTTGCCGAGATGGTGATGGATTTCGGACCGTCACAGTACAGTTTTGCAGCGACCTCCTTCAGATTGAGGATGATCTCTGCCACATCTTCGACCACTCCAGGAACACAGGAAAACTCATGCTGGATCCCGTCGATGCGCAGGCTGGTTACAGCAACGCCCGGCAGGGAACTCAGCAGTACCCGACGCAGGGAATTTCCAAGCGTCTGTCCAAAACCATGCTCAAGAGGTTCTACGACAAATTTGCCATAATTGTCATTCACTTCTACACGTTCAATACGCGGCTTTTCGATCTCAATCATTGTGCAGACTCCTCCTTCTCACGATGGTGATCACTGGATTAACGAGAATAGAGCTCAACAATCAGATGCTCCTGGATCGGGCAATCAATGTCCTCACGTGCCGGCATAGCGGCAACAGTGCCGAGCAGGGTTGCCGGATCGAAGGTCAGCCACTTCGGGGTGACGACAGCCTTGTCGCGAAGCTCCTTGAACATTGCCTGTTCCATGGAACGCTCGCGCAGGGTGATGACATCGCCAACCTTTACAGAATAGGAAGGAATGTCGACTTTCTTTCCGTTGACCTTGATGTGTCCATGAACGATGATCTGGCGCGCCATGCGGCGGGTCTTGGCCAGGCCAAGACGATAGACCACGTTGTCAAGACGCAGCTCGAGGAGCTTGAGCAGGTTTTCACCGGTGATGCCGCGCATATTGGCAGCCTTCAGATAATAACGATGGAACTGCTTCTCAAGAACGCCATAGACGAACTTGACCTTCTGCTTTTCCTTGAGCTGTGTGCCATACTCGGAAACCTTCTTGCGCTTGTTGCCGCCGGGATTCCGGTTGGACTGCTTTTTCTCATAACCCATGACAACAGGAGAAACGCCAAGGCTGCGGCATTTCTTTGCAATGGGCTCTTTGTTATTCGCCATTTCGCATTGTCCTCCTTACAAAACCTTACACGCGGCGGCGCTTGGGCGGACGGCATCCGTTATGCGGGATCGGCGTCACGTCCTTGATCATGTTGACCTCGAGGCCAGCGGCCTGGAGAGAACGGATGGCGGCCTCACGTCCGGATCCCGGACCCTTGACGTAGACCTCGACGGTCTTAAGGCCATACTCCATCGCTGCCTTAGCTGCGGTCTCTGCTGCGGACTGAGCAGCGAACGGCGTGGACTTCTTGCTGCCGCGGAATCCAAGTCCGCCGGCGCTGGCCCAGCTCAGTGCATTGCCCTGCAGGTCAGTAATGGTTACAATAGTGTTGTTGAAGGAGGAGCGGATATGTGCCGCACCGCGTTCAACGACCTTACGCTCGCGACGCTTGCGAGTAGCTCTCTTCAGCTTCTGCTTAGGTGCCATATTCAATCACTCCTTACTTTGTTGCTTTCTTCTTGCCGGCGATGGTACGCTTGGGTCCCTTGCGGGTCCGGGCGTTCTGCTTGGTGTTCTGTCCGCGAACAGGCAGGCCACGGCGATGACGAACACCGCGATAGCAACCAATTTCCATCATGCGCTTGATGTCAAGTCCGACATCGCGGCGCAGATCGCCTTCGACTTTCAGATTGTGTTCAATGTATTCACGGATCTTGTTGACGTCCTGCTCCGTGAGATCCTTTACGCGGGTGTCAGGATTGACGCCGGTTGCTGCGAGAATCTGCTGTGAGGTCTTCACGCCGATTCCGTAGATATACGTCAGTCCGTATTCGACCCGCTTCTCGCGAGGCAGGTCGACGCCAGAAATACGTGCCATTATTTTACCTCCGAACTGAATTCCGTACTCGTGTTCTATACTGTTTTTATGAGAAGCCGTACAGAACACAGGTCAAGCCTGCGCAGCCGCCTGTACGGACTTTGTCAAATATGCTGATTAGCCCTGCTTCTGCTTATGCTTAGGATTCTCGCAGATGACCATGATGCGGCCCTTCCGCTTGATGATCTTGCATTTTTCACAGATCGGCTTCACAGACGGTCTCACCTTCATTGTCCGATTCCTCCTCGATTACATTCTCAGCCCTTGCTCCGCCAGGTAATTCTACCTCTTGTGAGATCATAGGGTGATATCTCGACTTTTACCTTATCTCCCGGGTAGATCCGGATGAAATTCATGCGAATTTTCCCGGATATCTGGGCGATGATTTTGTGTCCGCCGGCCACCTCAACGCGAAAATTCGCATTCGGCAGAGCCTCGACGACAACGCCCTCTACCTCGATATTGTCACTCTTGGGCAACGCTTAACCCTCCTTATGCGGCTCCTTAAACGCGCTGTACGGTTCAAGAAGCTTTCGAATCTCGTGATCGTAGATAATTCCCCGGCTTTGCATCCGCTCACGAACCATTTCACTGCGGAATGGACCGATTTTGAGATGCTTGATCTTTTTCTTTTTGGGACAGCTGACCTTCCTCGTGGATCCGTTGGCGATCAGCACATACTGATCGTCTAAAACAGAAAGGATGACAAAATACTGTCCCTGATCATGACCCGCCGTTGATCGAACGACCTGCCCTGTTTCAAATGGAATAGCACCCATTATATCCTCCTGAAGCATTACGCTCCAAGCTGATTCAGAATAGCGTTGAAACAATCGTCCATCGCCTGAGCACCATCCACCTCAGCCAGCTTGCCGCGCTCCTTGTAGTAGGAGATCAGCGGAGCTGTCTGTGCATGGTAGACAGAAAGACGGCTGAGAACCGTTTCTGCTTTGTCGTCTGCCCGCTGGACCAGTTCCGCACCGCATTTTGCGCAGGTGGTTGCACCACCCAGCGTACTCACGTGATACGTCCCGCCGCAGCTGAGGCAGACCCGTCTGCCAGAAAGGCGATCGATCAGCTTCTGATCTTCGATCGCAATGTCAATGACCTTGTCAATCTCTGCAAACCCTGCCAGTGCTTCCGCCTGAGCAACGGTCCGCGGGAAGCCGTCAAGAACATATCCGTTCTTGCAGTCGCTCTCCTTAAGACGATCGCGTACAATGTCAATGACGACGGAATCCGGAACAAGCTCGCCCTTGTCGATATATGACTTGGCTTCAAGTCCTGTCGGTGTTCCTTCTTTGATTGCCCTGCGCAGGATGTCTCCGGTGGAGATCTGCGGGATGCCCAGCCGTTCACAAACGCGAACGGCCTGGGTTCCCTTTCCTGCACCCGGAGGGCCTAGGAAAATAATATTCATTCTGTACCTCAATCAACCATTAACCAAGGAATCCCTTGTGGTGACGCATGGCCATCTGTGCTTCGATCGCGCGGATGGTCTCGATGCCGACAGAAACCGCGATGAGAACAGAGCTGGCGCCAAACGGAGCGCTGATGCCAAAGATTCTCGTGAGCAGGGTCGGAATCGTTGCAAGAACTGCAAGGAACAATGCGGAGAACAGTGTGAGTCGGCCGGAAACCCGTCCGAGATAGTCGCTGGTTGCGCGTCCCTGACGGATGCCGGGGATGGAACCACCGTTCTGCTGAATGTTCTTCGAGATATCAACAGGATTGAAGGTAATGCTGGTATAGAAGTAGGTGAAGGCGATGATCAGAACCGCCAACACGATCTGATAGCCGATTCCGTTCTGGAAACCGGACCACCAGAGATTGATTCCCGAGGACGGGAAGAAGGCAAAGAGAGTCGCCGGGAACTGAAGAATCGCAAATCCGAAAATCAGCGGCATAACGCCGGTGGAGTTGATCTTCATCGGGATGTAGGTGTTCTGTCCACCATACTGTTTCCGTCCGACAACGCGTTTTGCATAGTTGATCGGGATGCGGCGCTCGCCCATATCCACATAGGTGATGGCCACGATCATTGCCAGCATGGCAACAACGATGGCAACCACGGCGATGATGGACACGGTGCCCTGACCAATGCCAACGATGGCAGAGGTCGCCCAGTTGAACATGTTCGATACGATACCGGCCATGATCAGGAGGGAGATGCCGTTCCCGATGCCCTTTTCGGTGATGCGCTCACCGATCCACATGGCAAGAGCGGTACCGGCAGCCATGGACAGGCCGATGACGATGTACCAGATGCCGCCACGGGAATTGGCACGCATGGCAAAGACAAGGCCGATTGCCTGGACGAAAGCCAGGACAACGGTCAGGTAACGGGTATACTCATTGATCTTCTTGCGCCCCTCCGGACCTTCCTTGGACAGCTTCTCAAGAGCGGGAATTGCCACAGTCAGGAGCTGGAGGATAATGCTTGAGTTGATGTAGGGAGTAATGCCCATCGCCATAATGGTCATGTTGGAGAAGGAGCCACCGGTCATCATGTTCATGAATCCCAGGATCGAGAACTGATCCAGTGCAGAAGCAACCTGCGTCAGATTCATGCCAGGAACCGGAATAACGCTCAGGAGACGGTAGATAAGCAGCATCCCGAACGTATAGAGGATCTTCTTACGAAGATCGGCAATCCGCCAGGCGTTCTTCATCTTCTCAAGCATATCAGATCACCTCGGCAGTTCCGCCAACGGCCTCAATCTTCTCCTTTGCTGAGGCGGTAAATTTAACAGCCTTGACTGTCAGCTTTTTGGTCAGCTCGCCGTTCCCCAGAACTTTGAGTCCGTCCAGTTCTTTGCGAATGATGCGCTTTTCCGCAAGAAGAGCGGCATCCACAACAGTGCCGTCCTCGAATACATCGAGTGCGCTGATGTTAACGGTAGCATATTCCTTAGCAAAGATGTTTTTAAATCCGCGCTTCGGGAGCTGACGGACCAGAGGCATCTGGCCGCCTTCAAATCCCGGACGCTTTCCGCCGCCGCTACGGGCCTTGGCGCCCTTGTGGCCCTTGCCGGACGTTTTGCCCAGGCCGGAACCAACACCGCGGCCAAGACGGCGAGGCGCTGTCGTGGATCCCTCTGCTGGTTTAAGCTCATACAGCTTCATGGTGTGAATCCTCCTTAGTCGTTGATCTCGACCACAGACACCAGATGCTTTACCTTGAAGATCATCCCGCGAATCGAGGGAGTATCCTCAAACACCTTGGTGGCATGAACCTTGTGCAGGCCCAGGGCTTCGACGATCTTAATGTGGTTGGGCTTGCTGGAGATTGGAGACTTCACAAGCGTTACCTGTAATTTCATCTGTCTCTCCTCCTTCTCAACCGAGCAGCTCTTCAACGGTCTTGCCGCGAAGCTTGGCGACTTCCTCTGCATTGCGCAGGCTGGCAAGTCCCTGAATCGTGGCCTTTACCATGTTGATCGGGTTATTGGTACCATAACTCTTGGTGCGAATATCCTTGACGCCGCAAAGCTCAAGAACCGCACGGGCCGGGCCGCCGGCGATAACGCCGGTTCCTTCCGGTGCCGGAAGAAGAACGACTTCGCCGGTGCCGTAGTGGCCAACCACTTCATGGGGAATGGAGGTTCCCTTGAGGCTTACATTGACAAGATGCTTCTTGGCATCCTCAGCCGCCTTGCGTGCTGCTTCCGGAATTTCGGTAGCTTTGCCGATTCCGCAGCCGACGCGGCCTTTTCCATCTCCGACGACGACCAGAGCAGAGAAGCGCATGTTGCGTCCGCCTTTAACCGTCTTGGAAACGCGATTGATGGAAACCATCTTCTCCTGGAACTCGCTCTCCGGGCGTCTTTCGCGGCGTGGGCCTCTTTCGCGGCGCTCACCACGATCCTGCGGTTTCCTATTATTCATATCCTGAGGCATTCCTGTTATCCTCCTTGAATCAGAACTCAAGGCCCGCTTCACGGGCACCTGCAGCAACCTCTGCCACGCGACCGGTGTAAATATAACCGCCGCGGTCAAAGACTACCTGCTTAATTCCTGCCTGCAGTGCGCGTTCAGCGACTGTCTTACCTACGAGTTTGCCAGCACCCTTCTTGTCGAGCTCATCCAGCTGACCTTTGATCTGGGGATCCAGTGTGGAACAGGAGACCAGAGTCTTTCCGGCAACATCATCGATGACCTGTACATAGATGTGCTTGAGGCTGCGATAAACGCAGAGACGCGGCATTTCGGGTGTGCCGCTGATCTTCCTCCGTACACGCTCATGACGGATTTTGCGGACCTCATTGCGATCACGCTTTGTGAACATTAGCGCTCACTCCCTTTCTTACTTCTTACCTGTCTTGCCTTCCTTACGACGAATGACCTCATCCTCGTACTTGATGCCCTTTCCGAGGTACGGCTCAGGCTTCCGGATCGCGCGGATATCAGCGGCGATGTTGCCAACCTGCTGCTTGTTGATGCCGGAAACTTCGATTGTCGTGGGGTTCGGCGTTGTGAATGTGATGTTCTCAGGTGCTTCCAGGACCACCGGATGGCTGAAGCCGATGTTGATGGTCAGGGTGCTGCCCTTGGCCTCTGCACGATAGCCGGTACCAACCATGTTGAGTACCTTCTTGAAGCCTGTGGTCACGCCGGTCACCATGTTGGCGATGAGAGCGCGGTACAGACCGTGCATGGCTCTGTTCTCTTTCTCGTCATTCGGGCGGGTTACATGGAGCACACCGCCGTCGATGCTGACTGAGATGTTCTTATTGACTGCCTGCTCAAGCTGGCCCTTCGGTCCCTTGACAACAACCACGTTGTCATCGGAAACCGTAACCGTGACGCCGGCAGGAATCTCAATAGGATGTCTTCCAATACGAGACATTATGTTCTACCTCCGTTTCGCGTCGCTTTATTACCAGATGTAAGCCAGCACTTCGCCGCCAACCTTGGCTGCGCGAGCCTGCTTGTCAGTCATAACTCCCTTGGATGTGGAGACGATGGCGATTCCAAGACCGCCAAGTACTTTCGGCAGTTCCTCGCACTGCGCATAGACGCGCAGGCCGGGCTTGCTGATGCGCTTCAGCCCAACGATAACCGCCTGTTTCTTTTCGGTATACTTAAGTCCGACTTTGATCTGTCCGGCAAGGCCGTCATCAATGTAGTCGACGCTCTTGATATAACCTTCGTCAAGCAGGATATTTGCGATGCTCTTCTTCATATTGGAAGCCGGGATCATCACATAGTCATGCTTGGCAACCTGAGCATTGCGGATGCGTGTGAGCATATCTGCAATGGGATCGTTTACGAGCATTTTAGTCCCTCCTTACCAGCTGGCCTTGCGAACACCAGGGATCTGTCCCTTGTATGCCAGTTCGCGGAAACAAATGCGGCACACACCGTACTTGCGAAGCACGGAATGCGGACGGCCGCAAAGGCGGCAACGTGTATAAGCACGAGTAGAGTATTTCGGCTCTCTCTGCTGCTTATTAATCATACTGGTCTTTGCCATATTGTCCTCCTTATTACCTTGCGAACGGCATTCCAAGCAGACGGAGCAGTTCTTTGCACTCCTCATCGCTCTTGGCAGTCGTAACAAAGATCATTTCCATACCCCGAACCTTTTCCACCTTATCATAATCGATTTCAGGGAAGAGGAGCTGTTCACGAATGCCCAGGGCGTAATTTCCGCGGCCATCAAAGGCCTTGTCGGAAACACCGTGGAAGTCGCGAACGCGGGGGAGAGCGATGTTCATCAGCTTGTCAGCAAACTCATACATGCGCTCACCGCGGAGGGTTACCTTGGCACCGACGTTCATGCCCTCACGGAGCTTGAAGTTTGCGACGGACTTCTTAGCCTTGGTGACCATGGCCTTCTGTCCGGCGATCGCCTCGAGTTCCTTCACAGCAGACTCAAGTGCTTTCGGGTTATCCTTGCAATCGCCCAGACCCATATTGATGACGATCTTGTCGATCTTCGGGATCTGGTTCACATTCTTATAACCGAACTTCTGCTGCAGGGCAGGAACGGCTTCGGTCACATACTTGTCATAAAGACGTGCATCCATCTTTCTGTTCCTCCTGCATTACTCATCAAAAGTCGTGCCGCACTTCTTGCAAACACGGACCTTTTTATTGTTTTCGAGAACCTTGTATCCGACGCGAACGCCCTTATCGCACTTGGGGCAATAGAGCATCACGTTGCTGGCATCCATCGCGGCCTCACGCTCGATGACGCCACCCTGCATTCCCTGCTGGCGCGGCTTCATGTGCTTGTGAACCATGTTGACGTTCTCTACAACGACCTTGCCGGCCTTGGGGGATGCGCTCAGCACCTTGCCCTTTGCGCCGCGGCTCTTGCCGGTGATTACAACAACAGTATCATTGGTACGGATCTGCATATTCCTCTGCCACCTCCTTACAGGACTTCGGGAGCCAGAGACACGATCTTCATGAAATCATGCTCACGCAGTTCACGAGCCACAGGTCCAAAAATACGGGTTCCTCTGGGCTGCTTGTCATTGCCGATGATAACTGCTGCATTATCATCAAAGCGAATATAGGTGCCGTCGGGACGGCGATAGCTCTTATGCGTACGGACGATAACGGCCTTGACCACATCACCCTTCTTCACAACGCCGCCGGGCGTTGCGCTCTTAACAGAAGCCATGATGATGTCGCCGACAGAACCGGTCTGCCGGAAAGAACCGCCCATTACGCGGAAGCACATAATTTCTTTTGCGCCTGTATTATCAGCAACTTTAAGACGCGTTTGCGGCTGAATCATTGAGTTATATCCTCCTTATCAGACAGGCTTACTTCGCCTTTTCGATGATCTCGACAAGACGCCAGCGCTTGTCATGGCTAAGCGGGCGGGTCTCCATGACGCGAACGGTATCGCCGATGCCACACTCGTTCTTCTCATCATGGGCCTTGATCTTGGTGGTACGGTTGATGATCTTTCCGTACAGGGGATGACGGACGCGGTACTTAACGGCAACAGTGATGGTCTTGTCCATCTTGTCGCTGACGACGATGCCTACCCGCGTTTTGCGCATTCCTCTTTCTTCAGACATGATGCGTTTCTCCTTTCCGAGTTACGCCTGAGCCTTGAGCTCGAGGCTGCGCAGCGCAGTTTTCGCACGCGCGATATCTCGCTTGGTCTTTGCAATCGCTGTAGTATCCTGCAGCTGACCGATTGCCAGCTGAAAGCGCAGTTTGAAGAGCTGTTCCTTGAGCTCAAGCACTTTCGCATCGAGTTCCTGGGCAGTCAACCCGTTAAAGTTGGTCCCCTTCATTACGCTTCACCGCCTTCACTTGTCTTTTCCTGTTCACGAACGATGATCTTGGTCTTGCAGGGGAGCTTATGAGCTGCAAGGCGCAGAGCCTCGCGGGCATCCGTCTCAGCAACACCCTTGATCTCAAACAGAACCCGGCCGGGCTTGACGACCGCTACCCAATACTCCGGTGAACCTTTACCGGAGCCCATGCGGGTCTCGGCCGGCTTCTCGGTGATTGGCTTATCCGGGAAAATCTTAATCCATACCTGGCCGCCGCGCTTTGTATAACGAGTCAGCGCAACACGGGCGGCTTCGATCTGACGGGACGTTACCCAGGCAGGCTCGGTGGCTACGAGGCCGTAATCACCGTAGGCAAGGAAATTGCCGCGCTGGGCTTTGCCCTTCATGCGGCCGCGGAACACGCGGCGACGCTTTACTCTTTTGGGCATCAACATGGTTTATTTGCCTCCTTCGGTCTTCGCTGCGTCCTTCTTGCCGGTGGGAAGAACCTGGCCCTTATAGATCCAAACCTTCACACCGAGACGGCCGTATGCGGTCTTGGCCTCTGCAAAGCCGTAGTCAATGTCGGCACGCAGGGTCTGCAGCGGAATCGATCCCTCGTGATATCCCTCGGAACGTGCAATATCTGCACCGCCCAGACGGCCGCCAACGCTGGTCTTGATTCCCTTAGCACCTGCGCGCATGGAACTCTGGAGGCACTTCTTCATCGCCCGACGGAAGGAAACGCGGTTCTCAAGCTGCTGAGCGATGTTCTCGGCAACCAGCTGCGCATCCAGATCCGGGTTCTTGATTTCCTGTACATTGAGAATGACCTGAACCTTCTTCTCGCCGCCCAGGTGCTTGATGATCGCTTTCTTGATCTTCTCGATATTGGCACCGTTTGCGCCGATAACAATACCCGGCTTGGCAACATTGAGGGTTACGGTGACACGCACCTTGTCATTATCAAACCGACGCTCAATGTCGATTTCCGAAACACCGGCGTCATAAAGCTTAACTGTTCTGCCGGTCTTATCATCGACAAACTCAAACTTCTTGATCATATCGCGAAGTTTCGCGTCGGAGATAAGATTATCGGCAAAGTCCTTCTTATCCGCATACCAGCGGGCGCTCCAATCCTTGATTACGCCTACGCGAGCGCCGTGCGGATTCACTTTCTGGCCCATCCGTAAACCTCCTTATTTCTGGTCAAGCACGATGGTAATATGGCTCGTGCGCTTGAGCATTGGGGATGCACTGCCGCGGCTTCTGGCAACATAGCGCTTGAGCGTCGGGCCAGGGTTGGCGTAAACCTCTGCCACATACATTGAGCCACGGGACATTGGATTTTCTTCGCGATTCTCCCCATTGGCAATTGCGGAGAGAAGCAGTTTTTCCATGACCGGTGCAGCCGCCTTAGGCGTATACATCAGAATGGCCAGCGCTTCCTCTGCGCTCTTGCCGCGGATCAGATCCGCAACGATCTTGACCTTGCTGGAAGAGATGCGAACATATTTTGCTGTGGCGTGAGGCCGCTTATCCGCATTCTGCTTGCGGGCCTTCGCCTTCTCACTGATTCTTGTAGCCATATGTTTTCACCTCTTACCTTCCGCCGGAGGACTTCTCGGATCCAGCATGACCTCTGAAGGTACGTGTTGGAGCGAACTCACCCAGCTTGTGTCCTACCATCTCTTCTACAATATAGACAGGCACATGCTTGCGTCCGTCATAGACGGCAATTGTGTGACCTACCATCTGTGGGAAAATTGTGGATGCACGGGACCAGGTCTTGAGCACGTTCTTCTTGCCTGTCTCGTTCATCTCTTCGACCCTCTTGAGCAGCTTCGCAGCTACATAGGGGCCCTTTTTGACCGATCTGCTCATTGATGAGTCCTCCTAATTACTTCTTGCCGGCGCGCTTCACGATCTTGCGATCAGAATACTTGTTGTGCTTGCGGGTCTTAAGTCCAAGAGCCGGCTTGCCCCACGGGGTTACCGGAGCCGGGAGACCGACAGGGCTCTTGCCCTCACCACCGCCATGCGGATGGTCGCAGGGGTTCATAACAACACCGCGAACCGTAGGACGAATGCCCATATGACGGGTACGTCCAGCCTTACCGATGCGCACGTTGCTGTGGTCGGAGTTGCCGACGGTACCAATGGTAGCCTTTGCGTCGATGGAGATCAGACGAACTTCGCCGGAGGGGAGACGCACCTGAGCGTACTTGCCTTCCTTTGCCATGAGCTGAGCGGAGTTTCCAGCGCTGCGGACCAGCTGGCCGCCGCGGCCGGGGATGATCTCTACGTTGTGAATCAGAGTACCGAGAGGAATGAGACGCAGCGGCATCGCATTGCCCGGCTTGATGTCAGCCTTGACACCGCTCAGAACAGTATCGCCAACCTTGAGGTCGAGAGGCGCCAGAATGTAACGCTTTTCGCCATCGGCGTAGTTGAGCAGTGCAATGTTGGCCGTGCGGTTCGGATCGTACTCGATGGCAGCAACCTTGGCCGGGATGTCGTCCTTGTTGCGCTTGAAGTCGATCATACGGTACTTGACTTTGTTTCCGCCGCCCTGATGACGGACGGTGATCTTGCCCTGATTATTGCGTCCCGCGTGATTCTTTTTGATCTCTACGAGGCTCTTCTCAGGCGTTTTCTTTGTGACTTCCTCAAAAGAAAGAACGGACATGAAACGTCTCGCCGGGGAAGTCGGCTTATAAACACGAATGGCCATTTCTTACCCTCCCTGTTACTGCGCCATGCCTTCAAAGAAGTCGATGGTCTTGGAATCTTCTTTCAGTGTGACATACGCTTTCTTGATTTCGGGCGTACGGCCGCTGTAACGGCCCTGACGCTTGATCTTACCGAGTGTTCTCAGCGTATTGACGCTCTTGACCTTGACGCCGAAGACGATTTCCACCGCCTTCTTGATCTCGATCTTGTTTGCATCTTTGGCTACTTCAAATACGTAGCGCTTCTCATCGATACCGGCATAGGCTTTCTCAGTCAGAACCGGACGAAGGATGATATCATGAGGATTTTTCATTACGCGTAAACCTCCTCAACCAGCTTCACCGCTTCCTCAGTGATCACAAACTTCTCACTTGCGAGGATGTCATATACATTCAGCGTATTGACGAAAACGGTTTTGAGACCAGGGATATTTGCGCTGGCACGGGTGACGGACTCATCAGGACCGGCAAGAACCAGCAGTGCGGTTTTTTCGATGCCGATATTCTTGAGGATCTTTGCGACCTCACGGGTCTTCGGCTGAGTGAGCGCGATCTTGTCAAGGACGATCATTTCATTCTCGTTGACCTTGGAGGTGAGCACGCCATGCAGAGCCAGGCGGCGGACCTTCTTAGGTACCTTGATGACATAGTCGCGTGGCTTCGGCGCAAATACGACGCCGCCGTGGGTGAACTGCGGTACGCGGTTTCCATGGTGACGTGCGTTGCCGGTGCCCTTCTGGCGATAGATTTTCCGGCCGCCTCCGCGAACTTCGCCGCGGGTCTTTGCGGACTGGGTTCCCTGTCGCTTTGCAGCCAGCTGGCTGCGAACAACCAGGTGAATGGCGCTCTCGTTGATCTCGCTAGCAAAGACCGACTCGTTCAGTTCGATCTCTTTGACCTTTGCGCCCTCCTGATTCAATACAGCAATCTTAGGCATTGAAACAGTTCCTCCTTATCAGGCTTTTACGGAATCGCGGATCACGAGGGTTCCGCCATTCGGTCCCGGCACAGCGCCTCTTACCAGCAGCAGATTGCGCTCTGTATCAACGCGAACTACGCTGATGTTCAGAGTCGTTACGCGCTCGACACCGTACTGACCGGGCATTTTTTTGTTCTTAAAGACACGGGACGGATCTGAGTTAGCACTCATGGAACCGACGCCACGGTGATACTTGGAACCATGCGCCATAGGACCGGTGTGGTGATTCCAGCGCTGAATGACGCCGCTGTAGCCATGGCCCTTGGTGATGCCCGTGATATCGACGCGCTCGCCTGCCTCAAAAACATCCACTTTGATTTCGTCGCCAACGTTGTATCCGCTGCAGTCCTCAAGGCGCAGCTCGCGCAGGTTGCGGCAGGGCTCAACATTCGCTTTCTTGTAGTGTCCAGTCAGCGGCTTGTTTACCAGCTTCTTGGCGCGGTTCGGAGCATAGGCATCAAAGCCGACCTGAATTGCTTCGTAACCGTCTTTTTCGACCGTCTTCTTCTGCACAACGGGGCAGGGACCGGCTTCAATTACTGTGACCGGGATCAGACGGCCGTCTTCTGCGAAGATCTGGGTCATACCAATCTTCTTACCGACAATGCCTTTTTTCATCTTTGCATACCTCCTGATCACAGTTTGATCTCGATTTCAACGCCTGCCGGCAGATCGAGCTTTTCCATCGCATCGAAAGTAGCACGGGTAGGATTCTGAACGTCGATGAGGCGCTTATGTGTTCTCTGCTCGAACTGTTCGCGGGAATCCTTATACTTGTGCGGTGCACGAAGGATGGTGATGATTTCCTTCTCCGTTGGAAGCGGGATCGGGCCCGATACCTTGGAACCGGTGCGGCGCGCGGTCTCTACGATACGCTCGGCAGCCTGATCCACGAGGCTATGCTCATAAGCCCAGAGCTTGATACGGATTTTTTTACTGGCCATTTCTTTTCCTCCTTGTTCGTACTCAAGTACGCTTGCTTGGCTTTTGCCCTGCATGACGGATTCTTGAGCCGTCGTCCGATTGGCGGACATGGTCCGTAACAGTTCCCTCACCGGCCAGTGAGCAATCTGCTACTTCATCCCTTTGCAGACATCTGGCGTATTATAATCCACTTTAATTCACTTTGCAACCCCCTTTTTCTCTTTTTTCAAAAAATTTTTTTCAAATTTTCTCCCCTCTCCAAAATTCCAAAAAGTGGACTTCAGCCCTTTATTTCCTTAATTCTGACGCTTTCGCCTCTCCCCATGCATGTCCACCCTCCCTGGCGTTTCTTAATCTCGTCTCATATCCACTTTGCCGGGCGTTTCTTGGATCTCCGGCCTTTTGATCCCCCGATTTCCCTCAATATCTTGTATTCCTCGTCCTCTTAACCACAAACAGCAGGGCAATCGCCCTGCCATTTGTGGTTAATGAAAATACTCATTCCATGCCGTTCAGCTTCCTCAGATACCGTACCGGTACCTCTTTGGTCAGCCACACGCCATTGACAGATCGAAAGAACGTGAACCCCTCCCGCTCCATATGGCCACTGGCAACCTGGTACACCACCGGTTTCCCGTGCCTTGCTCCGACCCTGATCGCCGTCTCCTCATCCGCTGAAAGGTGAACATACAACCGATTCTTTGGAATCAGCCCAATCGCATCAATGGACTCCACATACTTTTGTCCGGTTCCATGAAACAGATGCTCCGGAGGCATGACCTTTTCAAGTTCAACATCCACCGCTATGGAATGCCCCTGATTGGCCCGAATCCGCGTCTTGTCCTCGCTGAACGAGTATCGCTGCTTTTCATCCTCTGCGACGATCTGTTCGAGTATGTCCATTGTAAGGGGATGCGTCCTGCTGACGCCCTTGATCAGTTCCCCTACATCCGCCCACCCGTGTTCATCCAGCGTTATCCCGATGACCTCTGGTTTGTGGCGGAGAATAAGGGCAATGAATTTGCTGGTCTCTCTCTTTGACATGTTCTTCCTCCTTTGCTCATAGTCCTTCTTTGTCCTTTTGAACCGGTCTCTGAGTACCACATGCAGCGAACATCCTCTTTCGGCTGTTCATTCCTCCTCACGACCGCCCTGACTTCCAATATAAATAGGTAGAAACACACCTCAAAGTTCCACACAGCTATTGCTATCCGTGAACAAAAAACAGCTGCAAAGCCTGAGCTTTGCAGCCGTTTTCTTTCTTTACTGGGGAGGTCTCTCCTTGCTGCCTTCATGTATCTTATTCATCTGCGTCTTTGCACATTGAAAAAATCTCGTTATTTCAGCAGTCCGAACTTTTGTTTGACCTCTGTCTCATCCAGGACATCGCCTACCTGTGCCGCCTCAAACATATACCGTTCATACAGGGTCTCCGGCCGTACAGGCGCACCGCAATATGTGCAGGGCGTCAGCTTGGCAAATTCTCCGCTGGTCAGATCCCCATAGGTAAAATCGCCGGTCAGCGGCAGGAACTTTGCTTTGACGCCTGAGCAGTTGGGATCCAGATGGTAATTGGTCCCGCCATTCGGATTCCGGTAAAGCGGAAGCGCTGCATCCGGCAGCTCCGGTTCGTACATGTGCCGTCCCTGGTCATCCCAGATGAACACCCGTGTTTTGAGTTCAAGGTTATCCCACAGCCACTGCATATTCTGGCCCGCGTCATTTTTCCGTCTCTGGATGCGGATGCAGCCATGGCTTGCCTTCTTGCCAAGCTCCGGCTCGAATTCGGAATAAATTTTGGTCTTCCCGTCCCCGCCATAACGGTAGGGCACCTCATGCAAAAGCGTTCCCCCGTTGATACGGATTGCGAACTGTGCCCGCATGGTTCCGCTGATGAATTCGCCTACCTTGCTGACCGTGATAAATTCCCCCGCCGGGGATTCATTGTACGGTTGCTTGGCATTATTGAGACCCGTGGAAACATCCAGCGTTCCAATGATCGCACCGGCTTCAAAGATATAGAGCTTCTGGCGAAGCTTGTCGATTAAAAGCGCATATTTCTGAGAAGGGGTCTTCGTCAGCAGAAGGCTCTTTTTCACATAACCCTGAATGCGCTTGTTGTCGATGGACTCCATGTAGGCATTGTCTGTTTTGGTTCCATCGTTTGAAAATGCCTCAATCAGCACATACCCATCCCCGTCAAGGTCATCCTCAAGGACATGCACGCCCTGGCTCTGCCCATGCAGTTCGCCGGCGGTGTTCTGTTCATACGGGGTACGATTCAGCCCCGGCGCATTGGTCGGATAGACATGTTCTGTCTGTCCAACATCAAGCACCGTGATCGGCTGCATCATCAGGTCCCAGATCGCCTTTTGGTGTTCCGGATTTTCAAGATCATAAGCATCCGGGTCCATGTCCCAGAAACTCGACGCGACAGGAACCGCAGGACTTATGTCCTCCGCCGAAGCCACTACGGATGTTTCCGCTTCGCTCCATTCCTGAACCTCCTCAGCGCCAAGCAACAGCGAAAGATCCAGGCGCTCCTCACCGGAATCGGCCTCTGTCTTCTGGGGCATAGCCAGCGTTCCTGTTTCCTTTACAACCGCCATCATTATAGCGTTGCTTTCCTCGCCCCAGAAGTTTCGGACGCGGAGCGTGACATCATATGCGCCATCCGGCAGTAGGCTGTTGTCCGGCAAAACGCCATCCCACTGAATGCTGCCGCTCCCGGCGTCCATATCCACTGCTCCGGGGGCAAAGGACTGCCCTGTTGCCCGGTTGGCAAACAGCAGCGCCGCCGTTCCTCCCTCGGAGGATTCAAACCATATTGTCCAGTGCTCACCAAACTCCGTATCTGCCTGAACATTTGACAATAAGGGCTGCGCAGTACCTGTGCAGCCCAGCAGAAGCATCATAAAGGTGAGCAGAAATGAAATCCTAATCTTCTTCATCTTTGATTTCAGATTGCCTCTTTTCCAAAAAAGCACGAGTTTCTTCCTATTATATAAGATCAGCCTGGAAGTGGCAGAATCTCGCCCGGTGCAGCTGTTGCCTCCACGATCGGCTCAATATCGACCATACTGAACAGCAGCTCCTGGGTCTGTGATCCGGCAATGCCGTCCACATCCAGCCCATTCTGAGTCTGGAAGTTACGGACCGCCGTCATGGTTCCCGTTCCATAGATACCATCTGCCGCCGACGCGAGCAGCCCAAGCTCCGCCAGTGCACGCTGCAGCATGACGACATCCTCACCGGAATCGCCCTTCTTGAGGGTTGTATACGTTTTGGTTGTCGGCTCCTGCGTCGGTTCCGGTGTCGGAGTCACCTGGATGTCTACAGGCACCACATTAAATACAACCGCGGTCGCCTGTGGCTCCGGCGTATAGAAAATCAGATTGCTGGTATTGAAAGGCTGCGTTTCCGGCGTCGGCGTTGCCCCCGCACCTGGAAGCCCGCCACCGACAAACATTGAGCGAACGATCAGCGCAATGACCACGACAAGAATCAGAATCAGCCCGATGGCAATAATCAGCGGTGCCGGGTTTTGTTTCTTTTTCTTTGTCTTTCTTCCTCTTGATGATGATCCCGTCTTCGCCCTTTTGACTTCACCGTCTTTGCCGTCCTCTTCCCATACAATTTTGGTCAAATCCGATGAACAGAGCGGACAGAAATTGGATCCATCCGGAATGTTATTGTTGCAGACAGGGCATTTCACAGCCACCCCTCCTTTGCGGGCACCTTTCGCTTACCGATGAGCGAATTCCCCCAAGATTTCCGTATCGCCTATTATACTAGTTTCCCCATATA
The DNA here is from genome assembly GCA_017476605.1 of Clostridia bacterium. Taxonomy (GTDB): domain Bacteria; phylum Bacillota; class Clostridia; order Christensenellales; family Aristaeellaceae; genus Ventricola. Next base: position 8,658 of record JAFUZM010000390.1, on the reverse strand, counting down.
AAAGCAAATTATTCCTTTGCCCCTTTACCGGATTCCGCGGTTTTTCCTGCCTGATTCTCACCATAGAGCATCCAGTGAATCCGGACCGAGCACAGCGAGGACATGAGTCCCAGACGCAAAAGCGAATCCTCCCGCGTGTCGCTGCTCAAATCCAGCTCCACACGGTCCAGCATTACCGCATGCTCCAGCTCCTCCGTCAGCTGGCAGAACCGCTCATAGCCCTGCTGTGTTCCATCCTTGCACAGCTGCTTGATCAGCGCATCCACCGTCTCCATGTCCAGCGACTGCTTGAAAATGTAAAGCATGATCAGGATGGCCAGATGCTCCCGCTCATATTTCTTCTTCACCGGCCGCGGCAGCAGTCCTGCCTTCACATAATTGTTGATCATTGCCTTGGTGAGCTCGCCCTTTGGCATTTTGAATGCAAACAGGCGATCCATGATCACCAGTACCTGATCCATGTAGAGTCCGATATTCGGCATTTCTTTCCACGCCGGAAGCCGAATCATCTGTGTATCCATCTGAACTCCTCCCCACGAACGTCCCGTGTCCCCAGGGTCACTGCTCTGCAATTATCTTTTTGAGATTGGCAATGTTTTCCTTCATATACGGCTCTTCTTCAAGCATACGGACCACCTTATCGTACGAATTGAGAATGGTCGAATGATCCCGCTTGAATTCAGCACCGATTCCGGGCAAACTGAGCTCCGTCATCACGCGGGTCAGGTAGACGGCCACATGCCGCGCCTGGGCAATTTCCTTCTTTCTGGACGCGCCGCGGATCAGCTCCTTATCCAGCTTATAGTAGTCCGCCACACACCCGATGATCATATCTGCCGTAATCCGCTTGGGGTCCCGTACCGCCTTGATGTCCTTGAGGGCATTGGCAACCGCATTCCCGTCAATCGGGCACTGGTTGAGTCGCGCATACGCGGTCACACGCGTAAGCGACCCCTCCAGCTCACGGATATTGGTATCAATCCGGTCAGCGATCATTTCAAGCACATAATCCGCGACCTCCACATGATCCATTTCAGCGCGCTTGCGCAGAATGGCCACACGGGTATCAAAGTCCGGCTTCTGGATGTCCGCAATCAGTCCCCATTCAAAGCGGGAACGCAGCCGTTCCTCGAGCGTCGCAATCTCTCTCGGCGGCTTATCCGAGGAAATGACAATCTGCTTGCCGGCATTATGGAGGGCATTGAACGTATGGAAGAATTCCTCCTGCGTCGCCTCCCGACCCGCAATAAACTGAATGTCGTCAATCATCAGCACATCGACATTGCGGAACCGATTCCGGAACTCAACATTTTTGTTGTTCTTAATGGCGGAAACCAGCTCATTGGTAAAGTTTTCGCTGGTCAGATAAACCATCCTGAGGCTCGGCTGATGCTCGTGGATAAAGTGTCCGATGGCATGCATCAGATGCGTCTTTCCAAGGCCGACGCCGCCATAGAGAAACAGCGGGTTATACGCCATACCCGGTGTTTCCGCCACCGCCAGGGATGCCGCATGGGCAAACCGGTTGGAGGATCCCACCACAAATGTATCAAATGTCGAGCGCGGATTGAGCATGAGCTCGGTTTCATGCTGCTCGGTTTTCTTTTCCTGTTCCTTCTGCCAGGCCATCCGTTCCTGCACGGACATGAGGCGAATCTGAATCCGCCGTCCTGCGGCTTGTGACACTGCCTGTTCGATCTGGCGCACATACCGTGCACCTACTGTGTTTCCTACAAAATCGCTGACATACTCAAGTGCCAGCTCGTCCTGCTCAAGGTAGACGGGGATCAGCTGGGGATCAATCCAGGTCTCATATGAAACGGTCGGTAAGCTTTCTCTCAGTATTTCTTTTGCCTTCTCCCATAAGGCGGTCCGGTCCTCCATTAACTTCCTCCTGCGCGCATCTGCAATTCTGCGCTATATTGCTCACAGGAGCCCTGCCCCCCAGCAGCGCCCCTATGTCATTTGCTTTTATGATGTTATCCACAGTTTTTCCACAGGCATATCGCCATTTTGTGGAAACCACAGCCTGTGGATAAGTCCCTCTTTCGCCCTATCTTAACAAAAAGAGCCCCTCTTTTCAAGAGGAGCTCCGTAGCCGTCTCACTTCAAAATATGCCCTTTTTCCGCGCTCTGTGCCCTGCCTTTCCTTTATCGTCCACAACATCCTGTGGTCCGGAAAATCCACTGTCCACAATTTCACAGCATCTTTCTTCATTTTGTATCCAAATAAATTTTTGAAAAAATTTTTCAGGCAGGCAGCACCCCGCCGTCTCTCTCCATAAACAAAAGCGGAGATGTGCCGCTTTCCTCTGCGTGCTATCTTTTCCTGTATACGATCAGCTCCGGATTTGCACCGTTTCCCTCATACGTACAGATCAGGATAAAATCCATATTGGCAATGACCCCAAAATACAGACCCGGGACGATTTCCGACTCCAGCTGATTCCCCAGATAGGTTGTCTTGTCATCAAGAAACCGGACCTTTGCTCCGCCCGGCAGTCTGAATTCCAGATTCACATATTGCCCGACAAGTGCATTCAGCCTTTCAAGCGTTGGCATTCCTTCGATATGAAGCGCATTGATCTCCTCGATCAGGCCTTTCTTGAATGCATCAAATTCCCCGCCATCTCCCAGTTCCTCATATCTTTTCCAGTAGTCCAGCTTTGGCAGCGTTTCCCGCAGGTATGCCCGAGCCTGTTCCTCCGTAACATTCTCGCCTGCCATGTTCCGGGCGCACACCTCAATCAGTTCATCCATATTGCTGTAGGTGTATGTACCATCCGCAAGACACCATTGGCAATAATCCTCATTGAGGCTGCCATCCGCATTCCGTCCGATGATCTCATCCTGAAGAGGCATCCCACAGCACTGACAGATCAGCTCACGCGGTGCTCCAAGCAGTGTGTTGATTGAAACATTGAAAAGCCTTGAGAGAATCTTGAGTGTTTCTGTATTGGGTACCGTCTCACCATTTTCCCAGCGCGATACCGCCTGCCTTGTCACAAATGCCTTTTCTGCAAGTGCCTCCTGCGAAAGACCATTCTTTGTTCTCAGCCGATAGATCACATTCTGTGTATCCATACAAGCACCTCCTCAAATCTTGTTGGTCCTATTGTAATGCAGAATGGCCTGCCTTAAAAGCAACTTGCTGTTGCCCCGGTTCCTCCTTCTCGTTCCATGACCCAGGACAATGCGCCACGCCTCACATTCTCCGGTCTCGCCAAACCTTGTGTTACTTCTCAAGGCGTTCAATATCAAACGGAGCATTCGTAATAAACAGAAACGTGCAATCTTCCAGTGCTGTCGCCCCGTGATCCATTGGAGTCTCTTCCGGGAACCACACAAACTCACCTTGTCTCACAATGCCCAGATTAGTCTGCATGGCTCCTTCAATCAAGTACATGCCATGGGCACAATGATGCTTATGCCATCCCATGGAATAGCCCTTGGGATAATGGGATACATTGACAATCATTCCGGTCTTTGGCTCTGTCACCATCGTCTTATCCAGATGCCCGTCCCCCAGATCGACCCATGGAATCTCATTGATATGAAAGATTTTCGCTTCTGTTGTCATCTTGACACTCTCCCTCTTCTTATCGTATCCGGCCACCATTTTCAAGTCCTTTTCAGAACGGGCACATCCTAAAACACTTCGCCTGTCACGTTCTCCACTCCGATGATCCTGGCAAAGCATAGGCTGAGCGGCATCCAGTCTTTTTCCCTGTCCTCCGGCATTGCGTCACAAATCGCTTTTTGTCTTGGCAGTTCCTCCTGAATAAACGCCTGAATTGCCAGAATATAGGGACACTGCTGTCCCTCATATACACTTTTCTTCTTCTCAAGAAGACAATAGATACCCCAAGAAGTGGAGAAAGTCTCCCCAAACAGTTCATGTTACTGGTGGGATAAGTTTGTTTATTACACTTTAGCATCTCTGCCAAAGACAAAATGAATATTCCACCGTGTGATTTAGAACACGGTGGAAAAGGGCGTCAGTTCATAACTGGCTTCATGCCTGTTTTTTTCACAAATTCATCAACGGTCATAGCGGCCTCTTCGGCAGCTTCTTCAAGATTTAAACGGTTCTTCTTCAAGAGAGACACAAGTGTTTCAAGGCGACCTTCTGTTTTTCCTTTTGCTACGCCAGTAGCTTCGGAATGCTCTCTCATTTGTTGGATTGCCTGGCACATATTGACTTTTCCCTCCTCTACGTTCAGTTTCAGTTTGGAGTCGGTAATCATATTGATAAGTTCCGCAGTCTCAGGGTTCATTCGCGCGAATCGTTCGTTACCTTCTGCAAGCCGGGTCAATGATTCTTCATCTTTAGAACACTTAATGAATTGCAGCACATCCCGAAAGTCCGTACTGAATTTTTCAAAATCCTCATCCGGCACTAGTGCAGGGGCGATCAGGTTGATCCGATAATCCGGCACGAAGCTCAGCAGCCGTTTGTTATTTGTATTCAGCATATCGTGAATGCAAATCGGACCGTCCCACTCTGAGGCTCCGAAGTAGATCACCAAGGTGATTACTGGCATCAATTTGTCACCCTTTCGGAAACCAGAAAGGAATTCTTCGCTTGTCAGCCGGTCTTCTTTTCCGTAAGACTTCTTGGCAGCTATGACTTGCTGCGCATAGTTGGATGCGTCATACTGCATATTTTTTACAGGCATAGCGTAGTGTACTTTTGTCTGATTCTCTACACCCAGCACCGCGTAGATTGCTTCGTGATCTCGCATAGCTGTCAACAGCTTGAGCACATCCCGGTATTTCTGTTCCGGTACTCTGGCATTATTGCCATAAGGAATAGCAATTTCCGTTGTATCAAGTGGTTTCAGGTTCTCTGGTTTGATGACTGTCTGACCGTCATAGATTAAGTAGTTGAAAGCATCCGCAAAGTGGGATGGATCGGACATGAAAGCTTTTGTTTCCGTATCAATCCTGCCAATATCAAACACCTTCCTTTCCTTATCAACATAATATATCATCTCCTTTGAAATGGCAAGTATCCAGTTATAACCAAAGTATCAAACATAAAATCAAATTTGCCTGAATAAGTTCCTCTGCTTGATTACGTATACTCTTCATCTGGCCCCACATTCCATCTGATCAGCAGTTTAAAATGCCTCTTTCTCTCCTTTTCCAGCCCATCTGCTCACCATCTCATCCTCTCTCGGTTCAAGTCCTCTTCAGAAAAGACTTCCCCCATGCCACATTCTATAACACTTCGCCTGTCACGTTCTCCACTCCGATAATCCTGGCAAAGCATAAGCTGAGCGGCATCCAGTCTTTTTCCCTGTCCTCCGGCACTGCGTCACAAATCGCTTTTTGTCTTGGCAGTTCCTCCTGAATAAACGCCTGAATTGCCGGAATATGGGGACACTGCTGTCCCTCATATACACTTTTCTTCTTCTCAAGAAGAAAATAGATGGCCTCTCTCAGCTCCGGCTCCATCCTAAGCACCAGGAGATCCTCAAAGAGAACAGGAGGAACCGTATGAAACTCCTCAATATACCGCGCCGCCAGGAGCGGACGCAACGCATAAAAGTACTTCTTGTACCGCACCGTTTCCTCTGTCAGATACTCAGCCCACGTTTTTCTTGCCGTCCCATAATAATGATAGACTGCGCTTTTTTCCGAGAAATATCCCATCGCAAGCCGGGAAACCTGTTTCCAAGTATCCGTTGTTTTGTACACAATGGGGGGAGCCGCTCCATTCAAACAGCGTTGCATTTCCTCTGGCAAACTGCCCCATGGCCTTTTTCAGATCCCATCCGTTGATGTCAAGAAGTCCATCATTGACATGCTCAATCCCATCCCGTGGTTCATCCAGCCGCACATACTCAAACGCCTTTCGAACATAGACAAATCGAACATCATAATCACTGTCCGGCGACGCAAAGCCCCATGCGCGGCTTCCGGATTCTGCTGCATAGAGAATACGGACATCATGTTCTACCTCAATCCGGTCCAGTTCTCTGAGAATCGTCTCTCGCATGTCCATTCCTATTCCTCCATGATGGCGCAGCGGTTAATGTGTTCCACAAAGGCACCGATCTTTTCCATATCCGGACGCTCCGGCAATGTGGTTTGTGCTGCCGCTTCATCAAATTTCCGTTCATACATGTCAAGAATCTCGAAAAACTCCGGAGACATGGTGCCATCTTCCCTCATATACATACCGTTCCGGATGTTCATGAGCAACGGCAGTTCCTCCACCCTGCAGGTGATGATCCTGTGCTTATTCAGAATATCAGCCCCCGTCATCAGGAGACGAACCAGATGCATGGCATGCTTGTTCAGATGATTTGCATCCTTCTTATGGTTTCGGTGCCCCACCCTGTCATACTCCCGCACGACACACTGCATGGTGTCCATCATGCTATTGTACTCGCGAAGCGGCAGATGCTGATAATTGGCATCCACAAAGATTTCGGTTTCCATCTGCGGCGTCACCGCCTGATCAATATAGAGCCGGATGCCGCCCAGATCACCCCAGGAACTTTTTCTGTTAAAATCCTCCAGTGCATTTTTAACGGAATTCAGAATATGCTTCTCCCGCTCCGGCTGAGACAGGGCATCCCGTGCAATTGCATTCTGAAGGCGTCGAAGCTGTGCACTTGCATATCCTCCAAATGACTTGATCGCACTCTTTGAAAGAAACAGCCCCTGCTGATTGATGAGTTCCTTCCCAAGCGACGATAGAATCAGATATTTATCCCGTGTCAGCCCCAGGATCTCACAGCAATTCGGATTGCATTCCATCAGGAGACGTACAAGCTTGTTAAAGCCATACACCACTGTATCTGTTCCGCTATCTACATACTGTTCAAACTCAGTCAGTCCGAGAAGATCTGAAGGCCGTTGGAGAGCCACTCCCCGGAAGTCTACGTCACTCCCCTCCCGGTTTGTTCCATATCCGTAGCTTCCCGATAACCCGAGCAGCATGATTCGCTTTCCAAGATGCTCATTCTCCCTTAAGAAATCATATTCCCTCTGCGTGAGCATTTTACGAAAATCCGGAATCATCCCTCTTGTCGCCTCCTTACCGATACCCAGTCCTCGCAGGCATCTCGGGTCTCATTGTCTGTCCTGTTTCCTTCACAATTCCGGCCTTTTCCTATGCCCTGCCGGTCACGATCTTCCCTGGATTCTCACGCCCATTACTCAAGTTCTGCAATCATGGACAACAAATCCAGATAGAACGCCCGTATATCGTGCCGATGCAGGAGGCCTCCCTGCAACCACATGCGATCTCCGTTCAGCACCGGGAAGACATTCCAGATGCCCCGTTCAATGTTCTCTCTGTCCAATGCTTTTGACGGATCTCCGATTGGCGCAGACGCTGAAATCGTATTGACAAGGCCATCATTCTCACGCCAGCGCTCATCAATAACATAGCCGCCCTTTGTCTTTCCCGTATATGCCCCAATCTGTGTGGCCCGCATGACAAATAGCGGTTCTATTCCCTTTTGCGGCTTATGGCAGCCATCCTCCGCACACTTCGTCATACTGCAGGGCACAGAAAAGTAGTAGGTCGAGCCATTCAGCGGCATCCCTGCATTCATCTCAAGTGCATGATCAATGTGCATGTCATGGTCCGCATAATCGCGCTCATCCCGTCCATCCCGTTTGGGTTTTGTGCCCATGGACATCATTCGTGCTAGCCCCTTGCTCCAGAGCGGCACCTGTATTCCGGCAGGTTCAAAGGCAGAATCAGTAAAGAGATCATATGCCGTCGTCCCGTTCATGGGCGCTGCCAGCGTAACAATTCCATGTACACGATCCCCCATTCCGCCCATGAAAAAGGGCGAAGCCGTCTGAGATGTTCCTCTTTCTCTCTCATCCCCATGCGCCAGCAGCTTTGCAAAGAGCCTTACCGTTGCACCACCAAAGGAATGGCCCAGCAGCACCAGACGCGTCTCCTCATTCCACTTTCCAATCAGCGGATGTGCAGTAAAGTCTTTCCCAAATCGGTTGTGCCGCATTATCTCACTATGCGCCTGTCCATAATCGACCTTTGTCCCGGCAATCTGCGCATACAGTTCGCATGCTCTGTCCCAGGCACTTCCTGTCGGTGCAACCGATGCCGCATAGCAGTCAAATCCCTGATCTCTCAGATAGACCATAAGGTCGCCACCCCGCATGCCCCAATATGGCATCCGGGCATATGCTGCATCATAGCTGCCCCATCCGGACAGCCCGTGGACAAAGATAAATTTCAGTCTGCTTTTCATGGGGCACCTCTTTTGCGTGGCATTTTGCCACATAGATAAAAGCGATTCAACCATTCTGCATCTCTTTCATCGACACCATCCGGCTCACAAGGGAACGACAATCTCTGATACAGCCACAAGCACCGCTTCTCCTCTTAGTGCAATCTTTCCCTCGCCAAGTATCTCGCACTCCAGATATCCTCCCCGTCTGGATGCCTGATACGCACGAATCTTCTGTTTCCCGGTAGCCGCAGCCCAATAGGCAGCAATCTGACAATGTGCAGATCCACACACAGGATCCTCTGCAACCGTCAGCTTGGGACAAAAACTCCGGGACACTGAGTCCGTTTCCTTCCCTCTTGCTGTCGCATTCTGGATGCGTCCCTCCAATGTGATCAGGCGAGACTGGTCCGGATGCATCCTCCGCACCTGTTCC
>JAFUZM010000389.1 GCA_017476605.1 Clostridia bacterium | reverse complement strand
CCTTTATGAACCTTGCAAATACTTGCAAGCTCAAAACTCATTTACGAATTGACTGTCTTTTCTTGAACAGCCTCGCCGGGTAGCTCGGCTGTTCCGCGTTCGTCTTTTCTGTATCGTTTTCAAGGATCTCCGCTGTCCGCGCGGTGAGGATTTGGTGCCTCTCTCGCCGACAGCTTGCGCATTATACCGCAGCGCTAAACTCCTGTCAACACCTTTTTTTCAAAAATTTTCGGGCTCAAAATTCAAAACCTGAACATTCTTCCCAGGCAATGAGCGAATTTGTTCGGATTCTTTTGGCATATTCTCGTTCAAAAAGCAGGTCATCAAAGAAAACGCAGAAAATAGCCGAACGTTTCGCCTCAAAATTTTTTTGAAATTTCCTGTTTTTCTGGATTTTCAGGGCTCAGAGGCTCTGATTTCGTGTTCCACAGATTCCCGCGGGAGACCGCTCGTCCATTGATTCCATGCAGATTGAGCCATTTCCGGTATCTTTTCTTTCCTTCATTCAGATGGTATAATGCCTCCGTTACTACATGATGCTCATCGCCCCGGAAGATGCTTTTCGGGGCAATGCAGCGAAAAGGAGCGATGTTAATGTCACTATCCGAATATTCAGAAGCATGGAAAAAAGGAACACGCGAGGCTCATCTGCTTCATATTCAGGATAAGGATCCATACTTACCCGTTCTGGCAGAAATCATTCCGGAGATCAACCGGATGGCTCAGGTCCCGCTGGGCATCTGTCCCGTCCCTCTTGAGTTTATCGTCGGTACCGTCACCAAAGGACGCACCAATGCGTTCTCAAGAAGCTTCTATCCTCTTCTTGAGCCGAATACCGAATTCGCCAACAAATGGGCAGATCTCTATGATTCCGTGCTTGAATCCGGTTTAAATCAGCCGATCAAGGCGTATGAATATTACAATCAGTTTTATGTCGTTGAGGGAAATAAGCGCGTCAGTGTCATGCGACAGCTGGATGCACTCAGCATTGAGGCAGATGTCACCCGCATTCTCCCTGAGAAGGAGGACAGCGTCCGCTATCGCGTCTATAACGAGTTTCTGAGCTTTTACAAGGATACAAAGGCCGATTATGTTCTGTTCACCCGCGAGGGCAGCTATGACCGACTCCGGGCACTCACGGGACATGAGGCCGGGAAACCCTGGTCCGAGGATGACCTTCACGACCTTCACTCCTGTTTCTACCGCTTCCAGCAGGCGTTTAAGGAGAAGAAGGATACGAGCCGGACTCTGACACCGAGCGATGCCTTCCTATTGTATCTTGATATTTTCCCATTCCCGGAGGCGGTCAAGAAGACACCGAGTGAGATTTCTCAGGACATCGACAAAATTCGTGCTGAATATACTGTCGCTGCATCCGGAAAACCCGCCGCACTTCTTTCTCAGACGCCAGATGAAAAGCCGGGACTGATCCAGTCCGTTTTGCATCGGCCACCGAAAAACATCAAGTGTGCCTTCCTATATAATAGTGCTCCGGAGCGCTCCGGATGGACCTACTGGCACGAGCTGGCGCGCAAAGCCGTAGATGAATCTCTTGGCACGCAGGTTGAGACACTGGCCGTTCCGAATATCTCCATGGATGAGGCAGGTACGACCATGGAGCGTCTCATTGCAGATGGCTATACGACCATCTTTGCCACCTCTCCTGTCTTCCTGGATGCCTGCATTCATACAAGTGCAACCCACCCGGAGGCACGCATTCTCAACTGTTCCCTTCTGGCCAGCTACCATAATGTCCGTTCCTATTATCTCAGGATTTACGAAGCCAAATTCGTCCTGGGTGCAATCGCCGGCGCCATGGCTGACAACAATAAAATCGGCTATATCGCCGATTATCCGATCTACGGTGTCCCCGCTTCCATTAACGCCTTTGCCATCGGCGCACAGATGACCAATCCCCGTGCTGAGGTCTATGTGGACTGGTCCACACTGCCGGATCACATCCCGGAGAAAGCGCTTGCGGAAAAGGGCATTACCATCATCTCAAGCCGGGATATCTCCGCGCCTTATCTTGAAAACCGTTCCTTCGGTCTATATGAGTATAAGAATGAACAGACACAAAATCTGGCCATGCCTGTCTGGAACTGGATCAAGGTGTATGAAGGCATTCTGCGCAGCATTTTAAACGGCGCATGGGCAGAGGACGCCGATAAGCATCCGGACCGGGCACTCAATTACTATATGGGCATGTCCACGGATGCCATCGACCTTTTCCTCTCCTCAAAGATTCCTCCGCGTCTTAAGCGCCTTGTGGATCTCCTTCATGAGCGCATCCGTTCCGAGTCTTTTCTGCCCTTCCTTGGTCCCCTTTACGATCAGGGTGGACTGCTCCGCATTGAACAGAATGTCGCCCTCACGCCTCAGGACATCATCTCGATGGACTACCTGGCCTCCAACGTTACCGGAACCATTCCAACGATTCAACAGTTAACCCCTGCCGCCCGCAGCCTTGTTGCCCTTCAGGGCATTCGCGCTGCCACCCAAGTGGAAAGGAAAGATGAGAAATGACCCGAATCCTGCTTCTCGCAGATGAAGCTGAGCCCACATTATGGGAATTTCTGGATCGACGAAAGCTCGAAAACGTCGATCTCATCATCTCCTGCGGAGATTTGCCTGCCTCCTATCTTTCCTTTCTGACCTGTTTTACAAACGCCCCCATCCTGTACATTCACGGGAATCATGATGACCGCTATGCAAGCAATCCGCCTGAAGGGTGTATCTGCATTGAGGATACCATCTATCTGCACAACGGCATCCGGATCCTGGGCCTTGGCGGTTCCATGCGTTACAACATGGGCGTCAATCAGTACACGGAAAAGCAGATGCAAAAGCGCATCCGTGCACTCCGGTTTAAGCTCTGGCGCCAAAAAGGCGTTGACATCCTGGTCACCCATAGTCCGGCCTATCAGCTTGGAGATGATACGGACCGGGCCCATACCGGTTTTTCCTGCTTTGTCGATTTCATGGACAAGTACAAGCCCAGGTATCTCGTTCACGGACATGTTCACCAGAATTACCGGTATGATTTCAAACGCGAGCTCTCCTACGGGGAGACGAAAATCATCAATGCATACAAGTACTATTATCTGGAATATCCGGATAATTAAGATAAAGAGGTGTCCTCATGGACACCTCTTTATCTTATTCGCACAGCGCTGCGATCGAGTACGCGTAAATACGTGCAGCCTTATAGAAGTTCTCAATATCGATGCTTTCATCCGCCTGATGTTCAAGCTCCTGCTCGCCCGGGAAGATCATGCCAAAGGCAACGCCTTCCTTAAGATGCCGCGCATAGGTACCGCCACCGATGGCATATGGACGTGCCTCCGTTCCCATGATCTCATTGTAGACATTCATCATCTTTGTCACCAGAGCAGAGCTTTCCGGAACATGATGCGGCTTTGAATCTCTGCCGGGCTCCATCACAAATCCGCGCTCCCCCAGGCAGGCAGCCACAAGCCTGCGCACCGTTTCCCCATTATACATCACCGGATAACGGCAGTCATAGGTGACCGAAAGCTGCCCAGCAGTTACACTCAGCAGTCCGAGATTGAGCGTCAGCTTTCCGGAAATTTCATCCGCGCCTGCAATGCCAAGACCGCGTCCGTCGTTTTCCGTTCCGGTGGTCTCATACAGTGCCGCAATGCTGTCCCCGCCGATGCCAAGTCTGTACAGGACAGCCAGCAGATGCTTGGCGGCATTGACACCCTTGTCCGGCATGGATCCATGCGCCGGGATACCCGTGATGCGGATGATGGTATTCCCATCCTCAAGGGACGTCTCGATTTCACAGCTTTCGTTATCACACTCATAGGCCTCTGCCGCCTGCTCCCGGATATCCCCCTTCACAACCGCTACTGCAAGCCCCGGAACCACATTGCTCCTCGTTCCGGATTGAATCGAAATGAGACGCTCATCCTGAACAGACGCTGTAAGCGTCATGGCCGTGATGCCTTTTTCCGTATTGATCATCGGAAAATTGGCATCCGGTGAAAAGCCGCAGGCAGGAAGACCGATCTTTTCCTCATAATAGGTGAGATCCTCCATTCCGCTCTCCTCATCGCACCCAAGGATCAGGCGAACCCGCTTGCCAAGGGGAACACCTGCATCCACAAGTGCTTTCATTGCAAACAGGGCAGCAACCGCCGGCCCCTTGTCATCCGCCGTCCCGCGCCCGATCATCCGGCCATCCCGGATCGTCGCTCCATACGGCGCATCATGCCAGCCATCCCCCTCCGGGACAACGTCCAGGTGTGCCAGAACCGCAATGGTTTCCTCGCCCTGTCCGATTTCGGCATCACAACAGTATCCATCCACGTCTCTCGGATTCATTCCAAGACGGGCAATGTCTGCCATCGCCGTATCCAATGCTCTTCGTACCTCAACGCCAAACGGCGCATTTTCCGCCGGATCGCTGCGGACGCTGGGTACCTGAATCCATCTGCCCAGCGTCTCCAGCATATCGCCTTTCAGCGCTTCCAGTGCCGCTTCCAGTTTCTGATTGACAACCATGACTCTTTCCTCCATCACTTTTTCTATTTATCTGCAAAATACCTTGTCAAGACAGGCAAGTGCCGCTCTCAACTGTGCTCTTGGGCAACCGATATTGAGCCGTACAAATCCCTCTCCCAGTGGTCCAAAGAACCGTCCATCGTTCACACAGATATGCGCATCAAGGAGTGCCTTTAGCAGTTCCTCCTGAGAAAGGCCCAGCTCTCTGCAGTCAAGCCACATCAGGTAGGTGGCCTCAAGGGGCAGCACCCTGACCTGCTTCCAGGACCTGGCATGCTCCATGACAATGTCTTTGTTCTCTACGAGGTACTGCAGCAGCCCATCAAGCCATGCATCACAGTCGGTATAGGCCGCCCGCGTCGCCGCCAGCGAGAACGGATTCCCCGTGACCACGCCTGCACGGTCCCGGCAGGTGGCCAGCCGCCTGCGGATTTGGGGATTTCTTGAAACCATGGCACTTTGCTGCAGACCGGCCACATTAAACGTCTTGCTGGCCGCACACAGCATCACCACCGCATCCATAGGATCGGCAAGTTCAAGAATGGATACATGTCGTGCCGGCGCATACACAAATTCCGCATGAATTTCATCGCAGATCAGAGGCGTACCGTACTTTCTCGACAGTGCCAGAAGCTCACTCATCTCTGCCTCTGTCCAGACACGCCCACAGGGATTGTGCGGCGAACAGAACAGGATCGCAGAGGCGGCATGACTGGCCAGCTTCTCCTCCATATCCGTGAAATTCAGATGATACCGCCCTTCCTCCAGGATCATCGGGCTTTCAATAACCTGACGTCCGCTTTCCCGAACCGCCTGATAAAATGGTCCATAGACCGGCGGATTGATCAGGACACCGTCCCCGGGCATCGTAAGTGCCTGCACCGATATCCGCATGCCCGTGACAACGCAGGGACTCATCAGCACCTGATCCGTCTCTATCTCGACATTGTGCCGCCGTTTCCAGAAGCCACAAAGCGCCTTTGCGTCCTCCTCCGTCACCAGCGTATAGCCCCATGTTCCCTGCGCGGCAACCCGCGCAACCGCCGCCTGAATGGCCGGCGGTGATGGGAAGTCCATATCCGCCACCCACATGGGAATCATGTCCTTGTCCCCGTGCTGGCGGTACATTCCATCCCACTTGACAGCATTTGTCCCCCTGCGCTCAATTCCCCGATCAAAGTAGGCCGCATCAAAGGTCTCCATATGATTCATTCCCTTCCAAATATACTCAGAGGCACTCTCATTATGGGTCCACGCTGCAGCAGTATACATGATATCCGCTCTTCTTTTTAACAAGCTCTACCTTTGCATACAGCTCTCGCAAATACTTTGCCGCACTCTCTGCGCCCTGCTGCTTTCGGATCACCAGCCAGAGTGCTCCACCCGGCTTCAGGTGTTCTCTGGCGTCCGCAAACATGCCATAGATGACGCTTTTTCCGGCGCGGATGGGCGGATTTGTCATGATAACATCAAACTGTCCCTCGACATTTGCAAATCCGTCGCTGTTGATTGCCGTTGCCTTCATCCCATTGGCCCTCACGTTGGCCCTGGCAAGTTCAAGAGCCCGCTCATTGATTTCCGCCATCGTCATATGAACCTCCGGGAATCTGGCCATTGTCAGGATGCTCATTGCACCCCAGCCGCATCCCATATCAAGGACGTCCCCGGAAATGCCTTCCATGGCCCGGCAGAGAAGCTCGCTGCCGGGATCAATATGCTGCTTTGAAAAGACGCCTGCATCCGTTTCAAATGTCAGGCATTTTCCATCCATGTCAACCTGGAAGCTGCGCATCTCATGGGCGCTTTCCGGATTGGCTGTAAAATACTGCTCTGCCATTTCATTCCTCCTGTTTCACGCGTT
>JAFUZM010000388.1 GCA_017476605.1 Clostridia bacterium | reverse complement strand
TTTGGATTTACAGGAACCAGGCGTGTTGCTCACTTGTGTGCCCGGGAACCAGGTCAAGGAGAACATGCATATCCCGTTTGTGTGACTCATCAAACAGGGAATAAAGATACTCATTGGTTCCATAACGGGATGCGACTTTTTTGTAGTCGCGGACGTCATAGCCGGCATCCTTAAAGGGAGAGTCAAAGCAGGGGTTGATCCAGAGTGCATTACACCCAAGACCTTTGATATAATCCAGCTTCTCTATAATGCCTGGAAGATCACCGATGCCGTCTCCATTTGTATCCAGAAATGACTGCGGATAGATTTCGTAAAATACCGCATCGCTTAACCATTTTGCTGCCATATTCATTCCTTTCTGGCCTAAAGGGCCATGTTGTTCGTTCTTTTAATTTGCATTCATACCTGGATGGACAGTCCCGGACCCTGGAATTGTCCATTCAAATGCTTGTGAATCAGGATTCGGTCTTCCCGAGGCTCAGCATTGATTCCGGGGTGGAGAATGTCTTGGTGGCCTCAAGAAGGCTGTTTGAAATGGCATTGAAGGTTCGATAGAAAACCTCAATGTCTGATTGCGGGATGTCTTTACTTATGGCACTGTTCACCAGGAGAATGGTGTTTTCCAGCGTCGTAGCACTTTCAAGGCCTTTCTTGCTGAGTGTATACTTTTTGTTGTACGGCTGTTCATCCGAGAAAGTGACAAATTCATGCGAGTACATGTCTTTTAGAACGCGTGAAACCTGCGAACGATCTATTTCAAGCAGGTCAGCAAGCTGATTCTGCGTGAGTGCACCATACTTCTTTAACGCGGTCAAACAGCGCGTATGCGCGGCAGAGAGGCCATAGGCTTCCATGAACGTTTGCTTAAGCTTGGTGAGTGCTTTCTGTGAGCGATCCAGCTGGATGCTGAAGGCTTCAAAACGGGCTTCTGTCATTGATGTGTCCTCATATTTGGGGGATGATGAGGCCTTTAAATAAGGCTTCATTGTGTGCTTTCCCACATTATACTCCAGTAGTTTTTGGAAAGCAAACACAGAGAGAAAAAAGGCATTTGATCGTCAGTTGTGAGAGGACAGAAGCCGCATGGTATGGGGAAATGCTTTCAAGGTAATCATTTCTTCAGGGACTCTATGTGGAGCCATGAGTAGTAACGCTGTCGGAGATGAATGAGGGGATTTACTTTTACTCTTGATTTTTATGCGCGGAATCTGATACACTCTTGAGGAAAATAAAGGCCGAAATCATCCGGTAGAAAGGAAACAAAGTGCATAAATTCAAACGGTGGGGGATTCTGCTGACGCTTTTCTTGATATTCCTGATCGAGACTGCGGTGGCAGATATCATTGTTTACGCGAGTGAGCATCCGGTCAAAAAAAGCGGATGGTATCAGACAATGGAAGAGGTCGCTGTATATCTGACACAATATAAGAGTCTGCCAGACAATTATCTCACAAAGCAGGAGGCAGAGCGACTGGGGTGGAATGCCAGTGCAGGGAATCTGTGGTCGGTTGCAAACGGCAAATCCATTGGCGGGAATCGGTACGGAAACTATGAAGGACTCCTCCCAGTCAGTCGTGGACGCACCTGGACAGAGTGCGATATTGATTATAATGGAAAGAGACGCAATTCAAAGCGCATTGTGTTTTCAAATGACGGCCTGATCTATTATACCTCCGATCACTATTCTTCCTTCGATGAAGTGATTGTCGTTGAAGATGCAGGAAAGCCAACTCCAACGAATAAGCCAAAAGCAACAAAGACACCAACGCCAAGTACGCCACAGGTGCTTTACACGAATAAGAAACCGCTTTATCTTGAAACGTATACAGACTGGGAAAATGTTGCTGCGTATCTTCTTGAGTATGGAGAGCTGCCGATCAATTACATTTCACTGGAGGATGCAAAATCGCTGGGATACAGCAGTAAGCGGGATAATATGGGTGAGGTAGCCCCGGAGTTCACGATTGGCGGTGGACGCTTCCAGAACCGTGAAGGAATTCTTCCTGTAAAAGACGGACGAGAGTGGTATGAATGTGATGTCGATACGGTAGACGGAAAACGCGGAAGCCATCGTCTCCTGTACAGCAATGATGGCCTATGTTATCTGACAACGGATAAATATAAGACTGCGACCCAAGTGGAGGTAGCCAAATGAGAACAATTGATGTGGACTGCCGGAATGTGAAAAGCCCCAAAGCTTTTCAGATTCTTCTTCAGTATGCGCTTGACTTCCCAGAATGGTATGGTCGGAATCTGGATGCACTCCATGACCTTCTTACCGAGCCAATTGATCGTCATGTTCGCCTGCATATCGGGAACCCGGAGGGAGAGATGGCAGCGTACCTCGAACGCGTGATTCAGGTGTTTGCAGATTCTGCAGAGGAAAACAGGCATTTTACATGGGAAACGATCTGAGACATGACACGTTCTGTGTAGCGTGCTCTTTCCGCCAATGACGAAACAGATATAGAAAGCGGCTGCTCAAAGCATTTTGCTTTGAGCAGCCGCTGTTTATATGGATTACTTTGAGCTCATGCCTACGGGAATCGTATCTCTTGACTTGTCATCAAAGATCATTACTTTGACGTCGCGATGATTCTGAGTCAGATTCCAGATATACTCTGCATTGATTCCGCCATCCATGGACGCTTTTGCCTGGATGCAGATGGTTCCACGGGTCTGCTTTGAACCCAGCTGGGCTTCAAGCAGGCTGTAATCGGAGCCATTCTTCTTGGTTGTCGGAATCTCCTGTAGATGGACATTGTTGTTGATACGGATGGCATAACGGGAGTAGCCCTTGTTGGTGAGATACTCAATTGTACCACGGCGCGTTCCGATGATGTATTCACCGGCGGGTGTTTCACGATTGAGATACTCATATGTAGGATTGCCTGTGCAGACAAGGCAGGAACCGATAGGATCGCCATTCATGAAAACGGTCAGGGTCTGGGTTGCCTTGTTGATGATAATGCCATAGGTTGTGCTTACGGCAGAGACCTTAAGGGAAGAGGACTTGATGTATCCACGGGTGAAGGAACCGTCCTCATCACGATATGCCTCAACAAGAGACCATCCGTCATTACGGTTTACCAGAACGTTGAGGCCCTGTGTTGCACCGGAGACTGTTCCAAGTTTGGACTTTCCGTTGTACGGAGAGTCGTAAATGGGCGCTGTTTCCTTATCGGTAAGCTTGACAGTGGTAATGGGGCGAATCATGGCTGCCCAGATGTCCTCAACGGTGGAAGCGCTATTGAGCGTCCAGTAGGAGGTTTCAGACTGAGAATAGACGTCGCTGACGCCGACACCAATCTGGTAGCCTTCCTCGCCAAGACTCAGGTAACCGCCGCTGGTGCGATAGGTGAGGGTAGCGGGAGCAGCGCTGGCCGTACTGGGAGCTGCAGCAGTGTTGCCGGTATCATATGCACCTGCATAGGGGTCACTGACGGCATATGGATTATACGCACTGGCATAGGGATCACTGGTTGCAGTGCCATATGCACTCGAATATGGATCATATGTAGAAGAGGAACCATATGCACTTGCGTACGGATCATATGTAGAAGAGGAGCCGTATGAGCTTGCGTACGGATCATATGTAGAAGAGGAGCCGTATGAGCTTGCGTACGGATCATATGTAGAAGAGGAGCCGTATGAGCTTGCGTACGGATCATATGTAGAAGAGGAACCATAGGCACTTGCATACGGATCAGTCGTGGCAGTGCTTGCATACGGATTGGTTGAAGTAGAGCCATATGCGCTGGCGTAAGGATCAGTTGTCGTGGTGCCGGTAGCGCTTGCATACGGATTGGTCGAAGTAGAGCCATATGTGCTTGCATATGGATCAGTTGCAGTAGTGCCATATACGTTCGCATATGGATCAACTGTAGCAGTGCCATATACGCTTGTGTATGGATCAGCTGTAGCAGTGCCATAAGGATTTACAGATGCTGCAGCAGTCCCGTAAGGGGTGGCGCCGTATGCACCGGCAGCACCATAGGCACCGGCGGCCGGAGTTTCCGCCTCAATGGGGTTGCCATCCTGATCGTAAAGCACCTCAGGGGTAACGGTGACCGGCTTGCTGATAGTATCAGATGCCGTGCCGTACTGAGTTGTCATGGAAGCGACCAGGTTATAGGTGCCAACAGGGAGAACGTTGCCAATGGAATAATATGCATGCAGTTCATACTGGTTTTCGCCAGAATGGATTTCTTCATTTTCGGCAACGGACACTGCAACCTGCCCATATGCATCCAGGAACTGAATGGTAACAAATCCAGGCACAGAGGCGGTGAGTGTAAAGTCGAAATAGGATCCGGCTTCCATTTCAGTATCAATCTTGGACATCGTAAGCTTAGGTTTGGTGCTGGCTTCCTTGACAGATGTTTTGTTTGCTGCAAAGGCTCCGGAAATTGTACATACCAGAAGTGCAGCAACCAAAGCAGCCAAGAGTATCTTGCGTTTCATAATAGTATCTGTTGCTCCTTTCAAAACCATTCACCCTGTGTCGGGTGAAGGATTTCAGCGTAAAATAACCCAATTACGATCATACAGCAAAATGGAGAATCTTTCAAGAGGAGATTTTCTGAGTTTTGAAAAAAATCTTCAGAATGTCATGGATATGCCGATAGGCAAAACAATAATAATGACAAATTTGAAGCCGTGAAATGCAAATTTATGATAAAATCGCTATAGATTAGATTAAAAATGCAATTATTAAAATAATTTGCTGCAGAAAGTATTTCCAAACACAGAAAGTTGTGATATCATATCAGGCGATTTTAAAAAAGAAAGAGGAGAAGCGAATGAGAACAAAATTCATTTTTGTCACCGGCGGCGTGGTTTCATCCTTGGGAAAAGGAATTACAGCGGCATCTTTGGGCAGACTACTTAAAAACCGCGGGCTTCATGTCTCCATTCAGAAATTTGATCCGTATATCAATGTGGATCCCGGTACCATGAATCCATATCAGCATGGCGAGGTATTTGTCACGGATGATGGCGCGGAAACGGATCTTGATCTCGGGCATTATGAACGGTTTATTGACGAAAACCTGACCCAGGCCAACAATGTGACCAGCGGACGGGTATACTATACGGTCATCCAGAAGGAACGGCGTGGGGAATACCTGGGGGCGACCATCCAGGTGATTCCGCATATTACCAATGAAATCAAACGGCGCATGCTTGAAGTCTCGAGAAGCGAGAATCCACCGGATGTCGTGATTACTGAAATCGGCGGAACGGTAGGCGATATTGAGTCCTTGCCATTTCTTGAAGCCGCTCGTCAGTTACGCAGCGAGGTTGGACGGGAAAATGTGCTCTATATTCATGTGACACTGGTTCCCTATATTCATGCGGCGGGGGAACTCAAGACAAAGCCGACACAGCATTCGGTAAAGGAACTGGCGGGTCTCGGCCTTCAGCCGGATATCATTGTTTGCCGCAGTGAGGAGCCAATTCCAAGAGAGGTGAGGGGAAAGATTGCGCTGTTCTGCAATGTCTCTGCAGACTGTGTATTTGAAAACCTCAATGCGGAAAGCATCTACGATGTTCCTCTCCTGATTCATGAGGAGGGCATGGATGCTGCTGTCTGCCGTCTGCTGGGCATTAATAGCGGAGATGCGGACATGCGGGAATGGAAAGAGATGGTGGAGAGACTTCATCATCCTCAGCATCATGTGCGTATTGCCATTGTCGGCAAGTATGTGGAGCTGCCGGATGCGTATCTTTCCATTGTAGAAGCTCTGAGACATGGCGGAATCGCCAATTCAACGCAAGTGGAAATCAAGTGGGTGAGCGCGGAAAGCGTTACCTCGGAAAATGCAAAGGAGATGCTTGAAGACTGCTCAGGAATCCTTGTTCCCGGAGGCTTCGGTACACGCGGACTGGAGGGAAAGATTGCAGCATGCCAGTATGCCAGGGAAAACAAGATTCCGTTTTTTGGAATCTGCCTCGGCATGCAGATGGCCGTGATTGAGTATGCACGAAATGTGCTGCATTTGAATGGGGCAGATACAAGCGAGGTGGATCCGAATACACCGTATCCGGTCATTGACCTCATGCCGGATCAGCTGCAGATTGATGAAAAGGGCGGAACCATGCGCCTTGGAAAATTTGCCTGCAGGGTCAAAGAAGGAACCAACGCTTTTGCAGCGTACCATGAAACGGATATTGGGGAGCGACATCGCCATCGTTATGAGTTTAACAATCAGTACCGGGATCTTTTTGAGGAGTCAGGAATGGTGGTTGCAGGCGTTAACCCGGATCGTGACCTCGTGGAAATTGTCGAACTCCCGGATCATCCCTGGTATGTAGGTGTTCAGTTCCATCCGGAACTTCGCAGCCGGCCGAACCGCCCACATCCGCTGTTTGTTGCATTTGTTGAGAAAGCGCTTGAGAGGGAAGAGGCAGAATAAAGATAATGTCTATTGTTCTTTTGCAGAGGAACAATTAGAAAGAACATAAAAACAGTCGAACGGCTGGTTTACTTTTCAAAGCTTCATCAATTCTGAGAAAGTGGAAGGAAGTATGCCAGCTGTTTGACTGTTTTTATTCTTTAAGTACAAAGCCTGCATTCTTACTTGTCGTGGGCCTGTCTATCTCCGTCACAGGTATTGTTTCTGCTGATATTGAACGGCAAGCAAGTAGTCTACGCGACCTGTTTCTTCAAAGTAGATTTTGTCTTCTGCTTTGAGTCTGTCGATCGCAGATCTGACCAGCTTTTCTGTCAAATTGAGTTCTTAACTACATATTAAGCGACAAAATTCAAAGCAACCTCAAATAGCGTGGGACAAAGGAAATACAATGCTTTAAGCCGCTTTTTGAATTATGTCGTTTTTAAGGCAAAAAACGACATAATTCGGCACTTTCTTCATTTGTAGTTAATCGATCACTGGCTAATTTCGGTCTCGAAATCCTCCGGTCAGCAATGAGTGCCTTCAAAACAGCTTCACTTCTGACCGCCATCTCATCTGCCTTGGTTTCAGGCCCTTTTCAGGCCCTTTCAGGCCCTTTTTCAGGCCCTTTCAGGCCCTTTTTGAGGCCCTTTTCCAGAAAGGCCCTGATTGACGTCTTCATAGTCATAAAAGCCTTCTCGTACAAACAGCCTGGTGATGAAGTAGTCGCGTGCTTCGTCTGTCCTACATTAGCTTAAGGCCTATGCTTTTTCTACACAATGATTGATTTATCAATACACTTATCTGACCGTTAAACTCAATTCTTTCACGATTGCAGGTGTTGTCAAAAAAGCCTGTCTTTGGTTATTTTGAGTATGCCTATGGTAAGAATGCTTTCCGATTTGCAAAGAACAATATCAAGGTTACAATTCACTTTGATCGTATTGATGATTGTGAGAATGCACAAGTTAGCGGTAAAATACCCCAGTCGATGCACAATAAGAGGTGAAAATACCCCAGTCACTACCCTAGTCAAAGACATGAATACCCCAGTCACTACCCTAGTCAAAGACATGAATACCCCAGTCACTACCCTAGTCAAGGACATAAATACACCAGTCATTACCTTAGTCAGGACATCGGAGAATGTGACGAAGAAGATTTTTTGATTATTGCAGAGTATCTCATAGCATCATAGAAATTGCTGAACATTTGCCCTGTCGGGAAAAGAAGACAATCAGGAACTTAACTGCACTCCTTGACCATGGAAGAATTGCCATGACAATGGCGTATAAGCCGATCAGACGGCCACAGAAATATAGCACAATTTCAGTGTGGGGCATAATCACACTCTTTTCAGCTTTTTGAAACTTATTCCAGTTCCAGAATGTAAAAATCCCAGAATTTGGACATTGCCAAATTCTGGGATTTTGGTTATTTGCTCTTGATGTAAGGCTTACCGTTGGCAGAGGGAACATGAGACTTTCCGACGAAGAGAATGAGGATGATGACGGTCACAACATAGGGGATCATGGAAAGGAGCTGCATGTTGACACCGGAGGAGCCACCGAGAACGACCTTAAGTCCGGAACAGAAACCGAACAGGAGGCAGCCGATGAGGGCGCCCTGTGGACGGAACTTTCCGAAAATAACGGCAGCGATGGCGATGAAGCCCTGGCCGACGATGGAAATCGGACGGAACTGGGTGGAAATGGCCATGGTGACGCAGGCACCGCCAAGACCGGAAAGGAATCCGGAAATGGTGACGCAGAGGAAACGCATGCCGATGACGTTGATGCCCAGGGTTTCGCAGGCCTGAGGATGCTCACCGCAGGCACGCAGACGCAGGCCGAAGCGTGTCTTGTAGAAGATGAACCAGACAACGAAGGTGGCAAGGAAGACCAGGTAGATGGAGGCATAGTTGGCAAAAACGTTGTCCATAAACCGGCCAAATACGGTGGTGGTATCGAAGATTCCGGTGAAGAGCTTTGGAATCTTCTGGGTGGCGGTCAGGGGGATGGTGTCTGTGGAGTTGAACAGAACCTTTGCGATCATGATCACGATGCCGGGTCCCAGCATGTTGATGGCGGTACCGGCAATGGTCTGATCAGCTCCCAGCTTGACGGTGGCGAAGGCATGGAGCATGCCGAAAATGGCACCGGCAAGACCGCCGCAGATAAATCCGATCCAGGGATTGCCTGTGAAATAAGCGATGACGGTTCCGGTAAAGGCGCCGGCGGTCATCATGCCTTCAATACCGATGTTGACGACGCCGGAAACCTCGGAAAAACAGGAACCGAGAGCGGCGTAGAGCAGAGGAGTCGTATAAATCAATGTGGCATAAAGGATGATGCCAAGACTGTTAATGAAATTGGTCATGCTTTTGCCTCCTTCCCGGATGCGTTCTTACGCTGCTGCAGACGGCGTCTGAGACCGGTAAACTCAAAGATAGAGGAGATGGCAATGAAGAAGACGACGGTGCCGACGATGACGTTGATCAGCTGTGTGGGGGCGCCGACGAGATTCAGCTTGCTGCCGCCGTAGGTCAGCGCGCCGTAGAAGAGTCCGGCAACCAGGACGCCAAAGGGATTGGAGCAGCCGATCAGTGCGACGACGATGCCGGCAAAACCAAATCCTTCCTGAGAAGAGAAGACGCTGATACGGTTGCCCATGCCCATGAGCTGCAGGGAACCGGCCAGACCGGAGAGCATGCCGGAGATGGCAAGCGCGGTCAGAATGGAACGGTTGACGTTGATGCCGCCATATTCGGCTGCGAATTTGTTGGCACCGACGGATTTGAGCTCATATCCAAGGGTGGTTTTCTCAATGATGAACCATACGATGAACATGACGGCAATGGCGATCAGAATGCCCCAGTTTGCGGTGGGAGCAAGGCCGACACGCTTGATGAAATCCTTCGGAAGAAGCATGCTGGCGTTGGCGGAAATGTTCTTGGTTGCCTCAGCACTGCCTTCATTGTGAATGGCGGGGATGCCGGCAATGAAGTTGGAAAGGTAGAAGGCTATCCAGTTGAACATGATCATGCTGAGCACCTCATTGATGCCCCAGCGAATCTTGAGGGTGGCGACAATGATGCCCCAAAGTGCTCCGACGGCCATGGCAGCCAGGAAGCAGAGGGGGATCAGGATGGGCTTTGGAATGTTCGGGAACAGAATGCCTACGAGCGCGGCAGCCATGGAGCCCATGACAAACTGACCCTCAGCGCCGATGTTGAATACGCCCGTTTTAAAGGAAAAGGCAACGGACAGGCCGGCGACGATGTAGGGGACCGCGTAGACGATGACATAGGAAAATCCCTTGAGGCTGGTGACGCTTGAGATCAGACGGCCATAGGCTGCTCCAACCGAAAGCCCCATGACGGCAAGGAAGACGGCGCCGACCAGGAAGCCCAGAAGGATGGAGAGCAGGATATGAATGAAACGATTTTCTGAAATGATATCGAGGAAACTTCTGCTTTTTTTCATTTCTTATTCCCTCCTGCCATCATAAGGCCAAGATCGTTTTCATTTGCCTCACCGCCCGGGATGGAGCTCACGATCTGACCGTCGAAAATGACATCAATGACATCGGAAAGGCTCATGATTTCGTCCAGCTCAAAGGAGACAAGCAGTACTGCCTTGCCTTTGTTTCTCTGGTCGACGATGTACTTGTGCACATATTCGATGGCGCCGACGTCAAGACCGCGTGTCGGGTTAACGGCAATCAGGAGATCCTTGTCGTTCTGAACCTCGCGGGCGATGACGACTTTCTGCTGGTTACCACCGGACAGCGTGCCGGCGGGCCGCTTCTCGCTTGAGTGCGGACGGATGTCAAACTGTTCAATCGAAGAAGTGGCGTGACTGAAGATCGGTTCGCGCTGGAGAATGCTGCTTTTCGCGAAGGGCTCGGAGGCGTAGTTCTGCAAAATCAGATTGTCTTCAATGGAGAAATCGAGAACCAGGCCGTGCTTTTGCCGGTCAGCAGGAATGCTCGAGACACCGTGATTGAATCCGAAGTTCGGTGACTTGTTGTAGATGCTGACACCGTTGACGGTTGCCTCACCCTGGGTCGCCTTGCGAAGGCCGGTCAGAATCTCCACCAGCTCGGTCTGACCGTTGCCGTCAATGCCCGCAATGCCGACGATCTCACCGGCATGCACATCAAGATTGAGCCCCTTCAGAATTTCAACGCCACGGTAGTCAACACCATGGAGGTTTTCAACATGCAGGACAACGGGACCAGGGGTCATCTGCGGCTTGTCTACCGTGAAGGTGACCTTGCGCCCGACCATCATGCTGGCCAGGTCGTTTTCATCGACGGTATCCACATCCACCGTGTCAATGTACTTTCCGGCACGGATGATGGTGCAGAAATCCGCAGACTCCTTGAT
>JAFUZM010000387.1 GCA_017476605.1 Clostridia bacterium | reverse complement strand
GATGGGTTCAAAGAGATACGCCCATTTCCAGGTAGACATATGATGCACTGCCGGGAAGATGTGCGCGCCGGGCAGCAGGACACTGTCTCCGTCCAGCCAGGTGAACTGGATATTGGCATTTTGCTCCAGCACATCCCTGCAGAACGCCGCTTTCGTCTCCTCATCTGCCTTGGCATCCACATGGCCTCTGGCCACCTTGCCACCCACTTTTTCGACCGCTTCCATGCACTGCCCCATAATGGGGAATGCCCGGCCGTCATGCTCGGATACCATGATCCACACATGCTCGTCCTTAATGGCCCCCATGCGTTCCGGGTCCCATTGTCCGGCGGTCAGGAAGCAACCTGCAAAAAAGTGAGGATGGGTAATCAGCAGTTCACAGAGCATCATGGTTCCCATGGACTGTCCGGTTCCATAGATGCGCGTCTTGTCAATATTGTATTTTTCGCACACGCTCTTAATAAGAGCAATGGTCGCCTCCGCCGCCCAGCCTACGGTGTAATCATCATGTGCGGACTTTTCGCCGTATTGCGGTGCCAGGACAACGCAGGGACGTTTTTCCTGTTCCTTATCGTCTGCCCACACCAATGCACCAATGCCCTGACGCAGGGTATAATCCGGTTCCTCCGAAACGGAGCCCATATCGTGCATGAACACCACCAGCGGTAGAGGCTGATCCGTGCTGGCGGGGACGTACAGGTTATACATCAGGGAATGCCCCTCAAAGCTGAAGGTAAATTGCTGGAATTTTCCGGCATTCTCCGCATAAGCTGCTTCCCGCGCAGTCAATTGAATGGGTGGCATCTTCGGTGGATGTGGCATAAAATCACTCCTTTTCTTTACGCGTTCGGGCCGGCAAATCCCATGGGAAATGCCGGCCCATTTGTTTTCAGTTCTTTACTTGCTGAGACGATCCAGTGCTTCCTGCGCTGCTTCAATGCCGTTATCCGCCGCCAGCTGATAGCGTGCGATGGCTTCCTCTACGTTCTGTTCCACGCCCAGACCGTTCTCAAGAAGATAGCCAAGTCCATAGCTTGCCTCTGCAACGCCGGGCACGACGTTGCCTTCGCCGATGGCCGTTACGTAATACTGGGCAGCCAGCTCATAATTCTGCTCAACTCCCAGACCTTCCTGGTAGCATTTGCCGATATAGGCATTTCCGGTCACATCGCCGTGATCTGCGGCAATCTGATAGCACGCAGCTGCCTTCTCATAATCCTGAACGAATTCGCCTGCATCATTGGTAAAGCCATTTTCATACAGCACACCGGCATACCGCGGTCCCTTGAAATCGGGATTGGCAAGCTTTTCATCCATGGAAAGCGTATAGAATATGACTGCCTTTTCAGCGCTCTTCTCTACACCCAGGCCGTTTTCATACATCTGGCCCACATTAGCCCAGCCGCGACCGCTGCCCATATTGACCGCCCGGAAATTCCATTCCATGGCTTTGGTATAGCTCTGTTCCACGCCATCTCCATTCTGGTAGGCAGAGGCCAGCATTTCCGCTCCCCGGTAATCGCCCAGGGTATAGAGCTGTTCAAACAGTTCGTTTGCTTTCGCCGCATCACCGCTCATACTGGCCTGACGGGCCTCCTGAAACATGGCATTCAGATCCGTTCCCTCTGCCACAGCCAGAGAAGCTGAGATCAGCATCGTAAGGGCAAGCAACATCACGATCATCTTTTTCATTGTGTTTTCCTCCTCTTTCGAGCAACCTGGTCTTTCGGCGTAGTGACTTTTGTCAGTGCTCATTATCTGACAAACTGTTTGCTACGCAAACAGGCCAACTCCTCAATTTCTCTCACATTTTACTTGGATCCGCCCTTGTATCCTACATCGACGAAGGTCTGCCATGGCCACTTAAGGTGATCTTCCCAGTTCGCACCGATGGCATATCCGGGAGCCAGTTCAACATCAATCAGGCTGTCCACAGAGCGCAGCAGGGATTCACAGTTGTAATAATTCTTGCTGAAGGTGATGGTTTCGCCATCCACTTCCTTATCCTCGGTCTGGTCAAACAGACGGGTGTAATACACGGTGTCCCCTTCAAGATGCACATTGCATTCCACGTCGCAATTGAAGGATACGGCATCCGCTTCCTTCTCTACCTTGATGCCCTTGCCGTTTTCATCCTCACCATAGAAGAACGCGTTGCCCTCGGCATCGACCGCCGTCAGGGTGTAGGTGGCGTCCATGTAAACCTGGTGAGAATCGGTCAGGTTGTTAAGTCCAAAGAATGTCCAGGCCTGGGTTCCGCTGGGTCCGCCGCTCATGACGGAGTAAATGTACACACTGCTGATAGCATAGTCATGGCTGAACGTCGCTGTGGGCTTGTACATGAGTTCATTCCATGTGACGTTCTCATTGTTGACTGTTACGCGCATGGTGGTGTATACAGGAGCATAGGCCCAGTAGATATAATTGAGGGTGATTTCGGTCTTATTGGCCGATGCAGCAACAACAAAGTCCTTGCCGGGCTCCAGTGCCAGTTCATCGCCATAGTCGCTGATCAGGGTCACGCTCACATCGTTTTCCGTCAGTTTGCTGGCATCAAATGCGATGGGCCAGGTCGCTGTGAAGCTGTCGGGATAGACATCGCAGATCACCGGAATTTCCACATCCGACGTCCACACAGGTTCGCTGCCCAGAATCAGGCTTCCTCCCTCCGTCAGGAAGGTACGTCCAAAGGAATAGAAATCAGTGCGCACAATGGCTTCACTCAGAGGCAGTCCATTGTACTTGATTCCATCAATGCCGATCCGGAAATCATAGTGGCCGTTTCCGTCGCCGCCCTGGGGAGAGAAATTGCCGCCGATGTTGCCCATGGTGTAATCGGCCTTGCCCGCTGTCCATGTATCTGCCAGAGTGCCTTCTTCAAACTGCACCTCATACAGCTTATAGCCATCACCCGGAAGCAGAGAGATCGCTGCTGCTGAGGAATCAATTTTGCTGTCATCAATGCCGTCAAGGGACAGCACAATCTGGACCGTTCCGTTCGTTACCTCCAGCTCACGTCCCGCATCGGCGGTCAGCTTTCCTTCTACGGATACGGCAGGAATCACGACCTGGCCAGCTGCTTCTTTGCTATCCTGATACTGACCATGATTGCCGCTGCATACCCAGATGGTGGATTTGCCGGTAGGCTGTACATACAAATCATAGCTGCCGTTGGATGTAAAGCCCGTGATTTTCGCTGCGTCAATGGTGATGTCAAGCGCGATGGCCACATCATTTTCCTCATCCTTTGCAGGACCATACACGAGTTTCGCGGAGGCAATCCCCTCTTCATCCACAAATGCGGGAGAACCGTCCTCCTTGACCAGCCAGGATGTCACATCGGTGTTATCGGTGATGTTCCACATCCACCCTTCCTTTGCATCCAGTGTCAGCACCACGGGCTCCGCCGCGTCCAATACAATCGGTGCGTTCACTGCGTAGTACTGATTGTCCGCAAATGCTCCTGTGCAAAGAAGACACAGCAGTACTGCCATCCAGATCATCCATTTTCCCTGTTTCATAAAACATCCTCCTTCGTGGCTTTCGCCGTTATTATCTGAAGGGGGCAGCGTTGGATATGCCTGCATTTGTGCGGTGCTCTCACGACGCCTCATTCATTTATCTGCATTATAGTGACTCCTTCATCGGCAAATCAAACCGTTTTTCGGTGGGATTATTCCGGAATCCGGGACAATCTTTATTAAATTCGGTTTGATTCGAGAAAGGCTTACCAATAAAATAAGTATAGATTTTGGCAAAAAGGAGGAAAGACGGATGGCAGTTCATTTGAAGGACCGACCTTTCTTTCTGAACGACACACAGATAGACTGGGTATTTCGTCAGCTTCATTCCATGACCACAGAGGAAAAGGTGGGTCAGCTTTTTCTGGTGATGGGCCAGGATTACCCTGAGGAGCAGCTAAAACAGATGGTCGCAAGCGGCAAAATCGGCGGCATTCTGTTTCGCCCGGAGCCTGCCAGGCGCATACAGGAGCGCTTTCAGCCTTTGGATGCTGTCGCCCCTATTCCGCTTCTCAAAGCTGCAAACCTTGAGGAAGGAGGCTCCGGTGGCATCAGTGACGGCACACTCTTTGGCTGGCCCATGCTCACAGCTGCGACAGATGATGAAACCATCGCGGAGCACTTCGGCAAAGTCTGTGCCATCGAAGGACGCAGCTCCGGCATCAACTGGACATTCAGTCCGGTTTGTGATATCGACCTGAATTTCCGTAATCCCATCACCAATGTGCGCACCTATGGCAGTGACCCGGATCGGGTTCTCCGATTGTCCAAGAAATATATGCAGGCGATCCAAAGCTGTGGCATGGCTGCCTGCGCCAAGCATTTTCCCGGTGACGGTGTGGATTTCAGAGATCAGCATCTGCATCCCACATATAACAGCTTATCCGCCAAAGACTGGTATGACAGCTACGGGAAGATCTATCAAAGCCTCATTGCAGAAGATCTCCTGAGCATCATGGTCGGCCATATCATGCAGCCCAATGTCGCTATGGAGGTCAATTCCTCCCTGAAATTCGAGGATTGTCTGCCCGCCTCCCTGAGCCGCGAAATGCTCACAGGCATCCTTCGGGAAAGGTTTGGCTTTAACGGAATCATCACCACGGATGCCACCATCATGGGCGGCTTCACCATGGCTATGGAACGCAAGAAGGCCATTCCCACAGCAATTGCTGCAGGCTGTGATATGCTGGTATTCAATACTGATTTTGAGGAAGATTACACGTATCTGCTGGCAGGTGTCAACAACGGAACGGTTTCCATGGAACGGCTCGATGATGCCGTCACCCGTATCCTGGCCCTCAAAGCCAAGATGTGCTTTGCTCCGCCATCAAATGAAACCGTCCCGAGCTCCGCATGGCATAAAGAAGCAGCAGAAAAGGCCATCACTCTGGTGAAAAGCCTTCAGCCGGACGTCTTTCCCGTTACACCAGATCGCTATCCAAGTATCCGCCTGATCGTACTGGGGAAAGATGATATCCCGGAGGGCAGCATTGCCGGGATCGCTCTTGACTACCTGCAGGCACGGGGCTTCAGCGCAGAGCTGTACCAGCCCTATGAGGATGATCTTCACGGCACCTCCGCCCTGCCAAAGGATCGCCTCACCCTGTACCTCGCCAATTACGAGCAGGCCAGCAACCAGACTACGGTGCGTATCGACTGGTGCAAAAAGCATGCGCTGGATGGACCGCGTTTCCTCAATGAGGAGCCCTGCGTGTTTGTCTCTCTGGCCAATCCGTATCTTCTGCAGGATGTTCCCAGAATCAAAACCTACATAAACGCGTACACGGCCACTCGCACAGTGATTGAAACGCTGATCGACAAGCTGATGGTCGGCGGTCCCTTTACCGGTGTCAGTCCGGTAGATGCCTTTTGCGGGTTACCTGATACAAGAATATAACGTGCATTCCCATGACGGATATGGCCATATCCCCCTGCACTTTAGCAGCATGGTCTGTCCCACCAATGAGAGGAGAAAAACATGAACGAATCCATTCCCATAATCAACCAAACCATGAACCTCGGCGACTGCCGGGACAAATGGTCCTTTGATGAAGCCTATAACTGCTGGTGCCTTGAGGATGTACTGTACACAGCAAAGGCGGATGTTCCCAAGTTTCAGCGTCTTTCCATTTTCGTCCCCAAAGCATACATGAACCCGGATGGCACATGCACCCCGCAAAGCAAACATGTTCCCATTATCTTTGAAAACAATGCTGCCGGCTATATGCAGATGCCCCATACATGGCTGGGCGGTCCCCGCTGCTATGCGGAGCGGTATTTGAATCATGGCCTCATCTACATCACCTGTGGCTGTCGCGGACGGGAAAGCCGGAATGCCCATGGCGAACTGGTAGGCAAATCCCCCATTTCCCTGATCGACCTCAAAACAGCGCTGCGCTTTTTGCGCCACAACAAAGCCATCCTCCCCGGGGATTTTGATAAGATCATCTCCATAGGCTGGAGTGCAGGCGGCGCCATGAGCACACTGCTTGGTGTCACCGGTGACAACGAGCGCTATCTTCCCTATCTCTCTCAGAATGGAGCATTCATGGAGGAAAGCGACTCCGTATTTGCCGCCCAGATCTACTGTCCCATCATTGACCTTGAGCATGCTGACCTGGCATACGAATGGTGCTTCCTGGCAGACACGGTCAGTGAGGACTGTATGTGCGGTCCCGCTGAAACCATGTCCCCGTTCAAAGAAGCCCTGTCCCGGAAGCTGGCGCAAAAATATATGGATTATGTGAATAGTCTTGGGCTTCGCCATCCTCAATCCGGTGAGCCCCTGACACTGCAGGATGTCCGGAGTGGTCGTTTCTATGATTATCTCATGGACTGCCTCTCCGCTTCTGCCAGCAGGTTCCTCGCCAATTTGCCTTACCCTCCCGAGGATTACCTCACCGGAAACTACACCTATATGGTTCCCGCTCCACATGGAGGCAATGCCCACCATGCAGGACCGGATGTCGTTTTGGATGAACGGCCCATGAGCCTTGGCGATATGGTATCCAGGCCGCCCAGAGGCACCCCTTATGTGGAACATAAACCCGAAATGATTAAGAAACAGGGCAGCGACAAGCGTTCCTGGCTTTCCTGGGACGGACAGAAAGCCACCATCTCCTCTCTTGACACGTATGTGCTTCAGCATCGCCGTCGGATGAAACCCTGCACCGCCTTTGATGCGCTTGGCATGGACAGCGGCGAAAATCACGTATTCGGCTCTCCAGAAACGGATTACGCGCACTTTTGTTCCTCCATCGGTGAGGCCATCCAGGAACTCTCTAAAGATTTCCCGGAAGAAGCCAAAAAATACGCCGCAGCTTTCGATCTTTCCGGCGATGCCGACCTCACAGAGCGGGTTTATCTCCTCAATCCAATGAACTTTATCGGTACAGAGGAGCGGAGCAACCAGGCAAAGCATTACCGCATCCGGGTTGGCGCAAGCGATGCCGATACCTCCTTTACCATTTCCATGACGCTTGCCATCCGGCTGGCGAATGCAGGCTATCCCGTGGATTATGCCCTTGTATGGGATCAGCCGCACAGCGAGGCGGATTACCCCGGGGAGATTCTGCAATGGATCGACCGGATCTGCAAAGAAGCCGAATGCTCTGCAAGGTAAGAATTCCAGTCATATGGCTCCATTCCAGTTTTGGTACTAAGTTAGTACCAGATTTCAAATAAATATCCATCTTCATGTTTATTTATTCCGCTCTTCGGCAAATCAATAAAGGATATGTAGAATGACAACAGTTGCATTGCGTCAAAGTTTCCCTCATTCATATTGTTGAGCTGCCCCCTTTTTAACAAATTGTTTGGTAAATTGGTGAAGCTTCCTTTCCAATGCGACAAATAAAGG
>JAFUZM010000386.1 GCA_017476605.1 Clostridia bacterium | reverse complement strand
GGAAGCCTTCAAGAAAAAGAACATCCGCCTGGAGCATGAGACAGCTGACCTGAAGGGGCGGCGTGTTCTGCTGGCGGAGGATGTGGCGGTCAACGCGGAGATCATGATGATGGTGCTTTCCATGCGGGAGATTGAAGTGGATCACGCCGAAAATGGCAGAATCGCCACCGAGATGTTTGCGAGTCATACCTCCGGATATTACGACGCGATCCTTATGGATATGCGTATGCCGGAGATGGATGGTCTGGAGGCGACCCGAATGATCCGGGCTATGGACAGAGCGGATGCAAAGACGATCCCGATCATTGCCCTGACAGCCAACGCCTTTGATGAGGACGTGCAGCGCAGCATGCAGGCGGGACTGAACGCGCACCTGTCCAAACCTGTGGAGCCGGAGGCATTGTTCAGGACGTTGGAAGGCCTTATCCAGGCTTGATCGGCGCTATCTGATCCCGAAGGAGGAAATACATGGATACACGCAAGCCACACACTTCAAAACCGCTGGATCGTTATCTGTCCGTGATTGATGTCTGGGCGATGGCTTTTGGCTGTATGGTCGGCTGGGGCGTTTTCGCCATGCCTGGCACGACATTTCTTCCGGTTGCCGGGCCGCTGGGTACCATGCTTTCCATGCTGATCGGTATGATCATCATGCTGATCATTGCCAGTAACCTGACATATATGATGGGCAGATCATCAGTAACGGGCGGCATATACGCCTATACCAAAGAAGCCTTCGGGAGAGATCATGCCTTTTTGAGCTCATGGTTTTTGTGCCTGTCATACCTGACCATTGTTTTTCTCAATGGTACAGCACTCTTCTTTATCGTCCGTACGCTGTTCGCCGACGCGGCTCAAAGCGGCATTCACTACACAGTTTCCGGACATACCATTTATCTGGGCGAGACACTGGTATCTGTCCTGGTGCTTGCGGGTACAGGCATTCTCTTCGTGGCGGTAAAACCTGCGCTGCAGCGGATTCACACCGTCCTTTCCATCGTTCTGTTCGCGGGAATCGTCGTGACGGCAGCATTCTGCCTGCCACATGCCTTCGCAAATGGAGCGCTGAGCGCTTTTGGGACTTCCGGCTTCAATAACACCTACGCTGTTTTCAGCCTGATCATTCTGGCTCCCTGGGCCTTTGTGGGTTTTGAGGTGACATCGTTTGATACCGCGCATTTCAAATTCCCAATCAAGAACTCAAAAAAGGTTCTCTTCATTGCCATCCTGGCAGCGGCTGCCGCATATATTTCCATGGCGTTTGTCAGTATCGCTTCCGTTCCAGACGGATTTTCTTCCTGGCAGGAGTATATAGCCGGTCTTGAAAACGTGAACGGAGTGGCATCCGTACCTACTTTCTATGCCGCCAAAGCCATCATGGGGACCCCTGGTTTAGCCATTATGACGCTGACAGCTGTTGCAGCCATTCTGACGGGTATCATTGGCGGGTATCGGGCAACGACCCGTGTTCTGTCAACGATGGCGGA
Source organism: Clostridia bacterium (assembly GCA_017476605.1). Taxonomy (GTDB): domain Bacteria; phylum Bacillota; class Clostridia; order Christensenellales; family Aristaeellaceae; genus Ventricola. Next base: position 3,934 of record JAFUZM010000386.1, on the reverse strand, counting down.
GGATCGTATCCTTTCCGAGAAATTTTCGAAAACAACATACAGCATCGTGTTTATCATGGTGCTCTCCATTCTGCTGTCCCTGCTGGGCAGAAACACGCTGAACTGGTTTGTGGATCTCACATCCTTTGGCGCAATTGTCGGTTTCGGATACTCTTCCGCCGCCGCCTGGAAGCTCGCACGGGCTGAGGGAAACAGAAGAACTATGATAACTGGATTGATTGGAACCATCCTTTCCGCAATCTTTGTCATCGTTCAGCTTGTCCCACGACTGGCTGCCATGGAGGCGATGGGCAGTGAGGCCTTTTTGCTTCTCTCTCTGTGGTGTCTGCTCGGCTTTGTCTTCTACTGGAAAACCGTTGTCAGAAGCACGCTCACGGAATATAGCGGCATGTCCACATCGGGCGTTGTATTGTTTGCACTGCTGGTATATTCCGCGCTGATGTGGATGGCGAAGCTGCTCATTACCGGGAACAACGCCGATCAGATGAAGCAGGCTCTAACCCAGGGAGGTGTCATCCTTTTTGCGATCATCTTCGTGGGCCTCGCCGTGATGCTGTATGTGCAGAATGTTGTCCGGAAAAAGCATGAAGCTTCCGAAAGAGAGAAAATTCATGCAGTGGAAAGCAGTCTTGCCAAAAGCAGGTTTCTCTTCAACATGTCACACGATATCCGCACCCCTATGAACGCGATCATCGGCTACACCGGCCTGGCGCGAAAGGAAACCGATCCCGCTAAAATCAATGAATACCTGGACAAAATCGACGGCTCCAGCCAGCACCTGCTTGCGCTGATCAATGACATTCTGGAGATGAGCCGCATTGAAAATGGAAAGATCGAACTGGAGTATGCTCCTCTGGATCTGTGTGTTTTATTTAATGAAATCAAGAATTTGTTTTCTGAGCAGATGAAACAGAAGCGCCTGGATTTTGAGGTTCACACAAGTCAGGTGCAAAACCGCTATGTCTGGTGCGACAAAAACAGTCTGAACCGTGTGCTCCTCAATGTCCTGAGCAATGCATACAAGTTTACGCCGGAGGGAGGAACGATCACGGTTTCACTCCTGGAAACAGGTGCTGCGGAAAACGATTACGGGTCCTATGAGATCCGTGTGCAGGACAACGGCATCGGCATGTCTAAAGAGTTTGCTGAAAAGATGTTTATTGCCTTTGAAAGAGAGCGAACTTCTACAGTCAGCGGCGTGGAAGGAACCGGGCTGGGTATGTCGATCACCAAGAGCCTCGTCGATCTCATGGGCGGTGCGATTGATGTGCTGACTGCGCCAGGCGCTGGTACAACGATTATCATCCGGATCAAATTCAGGCTGGCTGAAGAAAAAGATGTGCGCAGTTTGATGAATAAGGCCGATGAGACGGAAGCGGCCGAGGCGGAAACAGCTTCCGAAATGGACTTTACCGGCAAACGGCTTCTCCTTGTAGAAGACAATGCCATCAACATGGAGATTGCCTCCATGATCTTGTCGCAGGCTGGCTTTACGGTGGAGACAGCAGAAAACGGGAAGATAGCAGTAGATATGATCACATCTTCCCAGCCTGGCTATTATGACGCCATCCTGATGGATATACAGATGCCTGTCATGGATGGCTATGAGGCAGCACGGGCGATTCGCGCTTTAGGCAATCCTGATCTTGCGGGAATTCCGATCATCGCGATGACGGCAAACGCTTTTAAGGAGGACGAACAGGCCGCAGAGCAGGCAGGCATGCAAGGACACATAGCAAAACCGATTGATCTGCAAAAAATGATGGATACGATTCGCACCGCGCTTCAGAGAAATCAAACGTGATGATCTGTGGCATGACTGCCGGATCAGTGAATACGGCGGCGAGCGGGATCCCGTATGGGAGCAGAAGTACATTGAAATGACATATGGAAAGCAGTCGTGAGCTGTTTCTGTTTCACGGCTGACAAGGCGGTACAATGATTAACGCATCGGAAATCATGCGGGCGCAGCTCACGAGAAGCCTCGGACTTGACAAATACGCTGAGATCATGCGCGGTGATCCGGCGTCTCCGTCTTTTCAGCGTGCGTTCAATGGATACTACCGTACATTGGCTCCAGCACGCGATCAGAGATTAAGTACGCGAAGGAAACTGGGAAACCGGTTTGTTATCTGGAAGACTAAACAGCGCTTTCCAGAGTTGCCAAAGGCCACTCACCAACGAAACTCCGAACTCCCCAACGAAACTACATTCACCAACGAAACCCGGGAGTAACGTTGGGGAGTGAAACGATCCGAAACCGGCGATACGGAGCCGACTATCAGGGCCGAGGAAAGGAGATGACCAGGGTGCTGAAACCCTTTGATTTACAAGCATTGTCCATATTCCTTTGTATCAAAGTTGCTCTGGTCACAGATCCCTGTTGTGGCTCTGGGGGCATGTTTGTTCAAAGCGCAAAATTTTTACAGGCGCATGGAGGCAGCAGGAGCGGGATTGCTGTTTACGGTCAGGAAGCAAACCCTGATACCTGGAAAATGGCAAAAATCAATATGGCGGTGCGTGGATTAAACGCCGACTTTGGATCCTACCATGCGGATACTTTTACCAATGATTTGCATCCAAACCTAAAAGCAGATTTTATTCTTGCCAATCCTCCCTTCAATTATCATCCCTGGCATCAGGATGAACTGACTGAAGATGTCCGCTGGAAATACGGCCTTCCTCCGGCTAACAATGCTAACTATGCCTGGATTCAGCACATGATTCATCACCTTGCGCCGAATGGAAAGATTGGCCTGGTTCTGGCGAACGGTGCTCTCTCTACCCAAACCGGCGGAGAAGGAGAAATCAGAAAGAAGATCATCGAGGCTGATCTGGTAGAAGCTATTGTAGCCATGCCGACAAATCTTTTTTACAGCGTGACGATTCCGGTTACGCTGTGGTTTATTAGTCGGAATAAGAAGAACAAGGGAAAGACGGTATTTGTTGATGCCAGAAGTTTGGGAACGATGGTAGATCGTGTTCATCGTGAACTTTCGGACATGGACATCGCAAAGATCGCAGAGACCGTTGCTGCTTACCAGGAAGGCAAGTTGGAAAACGAAAAAGGGTTCTGCGCTGTCGCTACTACAGAGGATATTGCCAAGCAAGACTATATTCTGACCCCCGGGCGCTATGTCGGTATCGCGGAACAGGAAGAGGATGGGGAACCGTTCGAGGAAAAAATGAACAGGCTAACCAGCGAACTGTCCGGGTTGTTTGCTGAATCACATCGGCTGGAGCAGGAGATCAGGGAGAGATTGGGGGCGATAGGGTTTGAGATCTGATTGGCGCGAAGTTCGCGCAGCGGATGCGATTGAATTCAATCCGACTCTTCGCCTCCCAAAGGGTGTCCCGGCGACTAAAATTGCCATGGAGAGATTACTTCCATACACAAAACGAGTTAATGGGACAACTATAGAAGACTATTCTGGTGGAGTGAAATTCTGTAATGGCGATACCATAATGGCACGTATCACACCTTGCCTTGAAAATGGAAAAACCGCATACGTAGATGTTTTGAAAGAAGGTGAAGTAGGATTTGGATCTACGGAATTCGTAGTTCTTCGTGCCAGGCCTGGCCTTACTGACGAGCAATTTGTCTATTATCTTTCAATTAGTCCTTCTTTTCGACGAATAGCTATAAAATCAATGGTTGGTTCGTCGGGTAGGCAGCGTGTTCAGCAAAGTGTTCTTGATAATATGGTTTTAGATTTACCACCAATAGAGGAGCAAATTGAAATTGGTAAACGACTTGCCACGCTGGACGCGAAGATAGCAATTAATAATAGTATAAACGATAATTTAGAGCAGCAGCTACAATCGCTCTTTGGTCAGTGGTTCTCAGTTCACATGGCTTTTGCTACAGAGGCAACTCTGGGCGAAGTTTGCTCCAAGGTGACGGACGGATCACACTTTAGCCCCAAAGATGATC
>JAFUZM010000385.1 GCA_017476605.1 Clostridia bacterium | reverse complement strand
GTACCCGGGAAAATGGCGTGGTTAGCAGCCAGACTTCCAAATAGATGATACGTGCATTCGCATTCGAATTAGGAAGTTCTCATTGCATAATAAAAATGCTCCCTTGCCACGGGAACATGCCCGTATTAAGGAAGCATTTTGCTTTTTCGATATTGGGGTTTTTCAGGGGGCCTTTAGAATGATACTTTCTTCTGGCCCGAAGGGCGTCTGAGCGAATTGCGTGACATGATTGCAAATGAACAGGAAGCCAATGTCAACGTAGATCGGTGCCTCAGCCTTGTGCGTAAGTACACGGACATCCGGAAGCTGACAGAAGAGATATCCGGGAGTTCGCCAAGAAGAGCTACGTCCACAAGACGTAGTAGATCGACAGCAAACGCATGCAGCGCATCTGGATCGTGTGGACTTGCGCCCGGAGTTCACGCTGCCAACGCCGAACAGCAAGAGAAAACGGTATAGCCGATTGCTCGACTATACCGTTTTTTTCAGAGATTCAAAATTTCTAAGCTGCACTCCTAACCGTCGGGGAGTCTTTCGCGAGAATCAGAATATGAGCGCGAAGCTCTGCTCAATGGCATTGACATTGAATGTGATGTCATACTCATTGAGTGCATTGGCAGCTCCGGAGTAGAACTGATCGAAGTTGCCGGCGGTTTCCTCGGAGTATTCGAGAACATCAACCGCCTCTGTGGTCAGATGGAGAAGATAGACGGCAGCGTCGCCCTTGACGAGGAGTGTGCCGGTCTTTCCAACCTCTGCGAGGTTCAGAGCGTTCTGACCATGGGTCAGTTTGACATATGCTTTGCCGTCCTCGTATTTCCATTCGGAAATGGTGCTGAGACCGACAGATCCATCTGTGTTAATGCTCATGATCTGTGCGGTAACGGTGCCTTCCTTGGGCTGATAACCCTCAGCTTTGGCCTCGTTTGCGGTTGAAAGCAGGCTGCTCTTAGCAACAAGCTCCGCTTCGGCATCCTTAAGCGCATCTCCGTTCAGGACGGTTTTGGTGTTAGAGGCAGAGGTATAGGTGTCTGCCACGATGATTTCGCTCTGCTTGGCGTTCTTAACGGCAGCAGCAAGAGCGCCGAGAATATCGCCATGAGCATCTGAGAGGGACATGGTGGCACCAGTGAGGGTGTCGACAATAGCCTGCTCATCTGCGGTAAGTGCATTCCACTTGGCAAGGTCTGCTTCGTTTGTGCTGGTGCTGCGGATGATGCGGCCATTGGAGTCGGAGCACTGACGTGCGAAGAAGTCAAGGAGCTCATCAATGGACTGTCCCTTGAAGAAGCCCTCGAAGGCGTCCATTTCGCTTTCCCATGTGCCACTGTTCATCTTGTAGAGATCGCCAAGATCACGCTTGGTGCGGAAGGCTTTGAGAATTGCGGTGAAGGTTTCTGGCGTCTGCTCGGCAACGCCGTCCACTTTGCCATCACCGTCATTGTCGCTGTTATAACTCTGCCCCGGCCAGCCGACGAACACATTGTCATTGACGCCGTCATGGTTCGGGGTGATGATCTCAAGGATATCCTCACGCGCGGCTACGATCTTCTCGGCAGCATCCAGGAGGGTGCCAGCAACGACAACGTTAAAGGAATAGACCGGAACATCCTGATCATCCTTGCCAGGGCCAAGACGCGGGGTAACGACAACACCGAGGCCAAGAGAGGCAACGTCTGCGGCGTCAATGGGCTGCAGATTGTCAAGTGCCTTGACAATGGCGCCAAGGATATCGCCATGGGCATCAGAGAGGGACATGGTGGCGCCGCTCAGGGCATCTACGCTGGTCTGCTCGGCCTCTGTCAGCGCATTCCACTTGGCAAGGTCTTCCTCGCTGGTGGCGGTAGCACGGATCACACGGCCGTTGGCATCTGAGCACTGACGTGCAAAGAAATCCTGCAGCTCAGCAGCGGTTTTGCCCTTGAAGAAGGCTTCGAAGGCATCCATTTCACTGGTCCAGGTGCCGCTGTTCATCTTGTAGCCGTCGCCAAGACCACGTTTGGTCTTCCAGTTGACCAGATCCGCGCTGAAGTTTTCGGTGGTCTGTTCGAAAATGCCATCCACCTTTCCGTCACCGTCGGAGTCATTGTTATATGTTGCGCCGGGCCATCCGGCAAGTACATTGTCCTCAGCACCGTCGTGATTCGGCGTGATGATCTCAAGGATATCCGTTTCGAGGTCGACAATACGGTCCTCAGCGTCTGCAACAACATAGGAGACAACCACGTTAAAGGAATAGACAGGAACATCCTGATCATCCTTTCCGGGTCCAAGGCGCGGCGTTACGACAACGCCCAGTCCATGACGAAGAGCAGATGCGGTTGCGGAAACGGCTTCGGTTTCTGCTACTTCTTCCTCAATGCCAAGGGCGTTCTTGATCGCACCAAAAACGCCGGCACTGGTCCAGGAAGCACCTGTAACCGCGTCAACGCCATCAATGGTGCCGGCACCGACAATCGTGTCGGTCAGGGTTTTGAGTGCTTCACCGCCGATAGCGGGAGTTTCGCCATCACCGGTCAGTGTGAGAGCAACGATTTTGCCGCCCTCAATTGTTACCTCTGCGGTAATCGGGCCGTTGTAACCCGATGATTCACCGGTGAATACACCGTCATCTGCAAAGGCAGCGACAGCGGTCATCACCATGAGTGCTGCAAGCAAGAGTGCAAACACTTTCTTCATTCTTTTTTCCTCCTTTTTTACTGGAAAATACCAGTAGATTACTGGGAATTCTACAGGAGATATAAGACTTTGTCAATCTGTTTTAGTGAGGAAAATCACATATTGGCAAAAAACAGGACAAATTTCGGAACATGACCTGAGAATAATGGAAAAAGGCAACGAGAAAAGCAGAAAAATATAGAATATAAAATAAATATATTATATAAACAATACTGACAATTCCACTGATCTTGGGCATGACACTTGGACCTGTTTTGGCTAGCGCAGTGGCGGAGGCCAGGAGGAAGATGAGGTTGACGTTCTGACGGAATACAAAAAGAAGTTCGAGACTCAGTGGACGCGGATGGAGTCCAGCTACATCGGGTTTCTGAGGAACTGCTGCCGGCAGGAGATTGATCAACGGACGTTTGAGAAAAGAACGATAGAAGTGGTGGAATGAACGTAAATCAGCAAATCGTTGTGAGCGTTGACGCGAAGACTGGGTTCATGATAGAATCGCAATATATAAGGATTCGACGGCATCACAGAGTAGAGCCACAGAAAAAGGAGCCGAGCTGACAGTTTCAGATCCTGATTTTAATTGGACTAAGACCAGGCGACAAGTTAAAACCCGTCAGCACAGCGACGATTTATCTTGGTGAGGAATTGGCCTGTTTGCGTAGAAGACAGTTTGTCAGGGAACTTACGACATCATATGGATCGCGGCGAGTAATTCAACGCCGGTTATCTCTGTCGGCGATAACACAGAGCGCATTCCTCAGGTCACCACGCTGTTCCTTCCGTATATGGTGTATACGCCGGAGAGTCAGACAAGCGATGTGACGATTGCAGCCAATGGAACAGTTGTGCAGACAGTGACGGTGGACAGGACACAGCATACCTTCTCCTATCGGTTCAACAGTGTCGGAACGGCGACGATTGTTTTCCGGACAGGATTCGTAATCAAGACAAAGCGCATCACGGTGACAACGCTGGATATTAATGCGCATGCTGAGACAGACAGTCTTGTGTTACCTCAGCTCCGCATCCCGCTCCATTAGCGAGGCAAATCCAGCTACCTGGACTTATGATGATAGCTCATAAAGGAATGGAACGGTTGACACTGGCATTGCGGAAACATCATAATTTCAGGGAAGTGAACGGAAGGAACGACATTGATATGAAGCATATTTCAATTATCGGAGACTCCATAAGCACTTATGAAGGAGCGAATCCGCCCGGGTATTCTGTCTTTTATGATCCTGTCATGCAGAAACGCAATGGACTGTCCAGTGTCAATGAAACATGGTGGGCAATCGTCACGCGTACAATGCATGGAACCATTTGCGTGAACAATTCATACTCAGGGAGCAGGGTAACAGGCGAGAAATTTCCTGCTGCATCCAGTATTGAAAGAATATCCAGTCTCGGTACAGAAACGTTAAGCCCGGATATCATCCTCATCTACATTGGAATCAATGACTATGGCAATGGTGTTCCCATCAGGCATGCTTCCTCCTTTTTTGACAGATGGAAAACTGATGTATCCTGCTTCGAGGATGCCTATGCGTGCATGATTGGGAAAATCAAAAAACGGTATCCTCGGTTGAAAATTGTTTGTGGAACACTGATGCGCAGCAAAATACGAAACAGAGAGTCCTGGAGGTTCCCTGAGCGACACGCAGGTGTGGAATTCGAAGCGTACAATGATGTCATACGTCATACTGCCAGGAAAAAGAAAGTCTGTTTGGCAGACCTGGGAGCGGAGAATATCCGCTATGAGACATTGGATGGAACTCATCCGACAGTCAACGGTCATGCGACGATTGCAGATGCATGGATTGGCGCTTTGGCAGAGCTTGGTTTGATGTAATCAGTTTCAGTGATTTGCAATCTGTCATGATGGGAGAACGACTCACACAATGTTGGGACAAACCGGCTCATCTACTGAGGAACAACCACAAGCGCCTTTTATCCCTTAGACGGAGAAGGATGGAAAACCTGTAAGTTCCCGAAACTGTCAATTTCAGTCGAGAAAAAGGCATTGTTGAAGAAGATAAAGATGACAGGCAACATGTCCGGTTTCATCCAACATCGGCAGCAGATACTTCTGATGAGATGCAGCAGCTGCTCCTTGCATATCAGAGTGCAAGAGACAATCCAAATGTTAACCAGTTGCTGTTGATTCCCTGCGTAATACGGGACTTTCTGTGCATTCATCCATTTCGTGATGGAAATGGAAGGATGTTAAGGCTGATGTCTTTGCTGCTTCTTAACAAAAATGGATTTGATGTAGGCAAGTATATTTCCTTTGAGGAACAGATCAATCAGAGGAGTTGGCCTGTTTGCGGAGCAAACAGCTTGTCAGGTGACGAGCACTGACAAAAGTCACTATGCCGAAAGACCAGGCTGCTCGTCAGAGAAGGTAATTACTATGATGCGCTTAAGAATTCCTCAGACGGATGGCATGATAATCAAAATGATTATTCTGCTTTTATCATGGAATTCTTAACCACAGTATATTTATGCTATAAGGAGTTGGATAAGCGTTTTGCTGTTGTTGGTACTTGCAAAGTTACGAAACAGGCAAGGATAGAGGCAACGGTGTTGAACAGCCTCACACCAATCAGCAAATCAGACATCGGAAAGAATCTGCCGGATGTGAGCCCAACAACAATAGAAGCGGTTCTTGGACAGATGGTTAGAACCGGCACAATAAAAAAGATAGGATCCGGGAGGAATACGCGCCATATAAAGAATTGAAAAGTCAAGCCCTATGACTTGCAGGGAGATCACCTGATGCAGAAGGCAAAGACAGATGATACGGAATATTCGTATTTACGCCTGCCAGATGACGCTCATATGGCCTGGCTCAAGTGTGCGTCATCTGCTTACCAACGATGAAAATGGACGAGGAGAAAGAATCAATGAAACCGATTACAAAAGCTGAAATCGCGAAAGAACTTAAGAATATCGGACTTGGCAGGGGAGCTACTGTCATTGTGCATACATCTCTTGGAAAGATCGGCTATGTCTGCGGCGGGGCACAGGCGGTGATTGAGGCCCTGATTGAAACGGTAGGGCCTGAGGGAACGCTCATGATGCCGACACAGTCCTGGAAAAATCTGGATCCCGAGGATGGCGTTCACGATGCGGTAGGCAGGGAAGACTGGGAGATTATACGGGAAAACTGGCCGGCATATGACAAGCGGATCACGCCAACGAATACAATGGGCGCGGTAGCAGAGATGTTTCGCAGCTGGCCGGGGACCATCCGAAGCGATCATCCTGCGCGCTCTGTTGCAGCCTGGGGCAGACATGCGGAGGATCTGGTCAGGGAGCATGACCTTTCCAATATTTTTGGAGATGGATCACCGATCGGGAAGCTTTATGAACTTGATGGACAGGTTCTGCTGATCGGTGTCGGATATGACAAAAACACCTCTCTTCACCTGGCAGATGCCCGGGCAAATTATCCGGGCAAGCATAACGTCGTCGAGCACAGTGCCATTCTCGAAGACGGAAAGCGCATTTGGCAGGCATATGAGACGCTCTACGTAGATGGAGAAGACTTTACGGAAATCGGAGAAGCCTTTGAAAAGACATTTCCGGTGACACACGGACGGATTGGAGGTGCAGAGCTGCGCCTCATGAACCAGCGGGAAGTTGTTGACTTTGCCGTCGCCTGGATTGAAAAACACAGAGGAAAGTAAAAGAAAACAGTCCCATCGTAAGACGATGGGACTGCCCGAGACAAGTGCTCAGCAAATCAATGATGGAAATTAAATCTGCATTGGAGGAATACGATGAACTATATCTGGGATCTGGATGGAACGTTGATTGATTCGTATCCGGTGATTGTATCGAGTCTGGCGGCGGTAGCAGCAAATGCAGGTGTACAGGATTTACAAAATGAAATCCTGAAGGCGGTCAAGCAAGGCTCTGTTTCCGGTTATCTCCGGGAACTTTCCAGGAGGACGGGTGCAGTGTATGAGACGCTGTACGAGGAATATCGCCGGATCAGTCATGCGGGAATTGATCAGATCGGACTTATTCCGGGAGCAATCGAAACGCTGCAGGGACTGAAAGAGCGCGGTGCACGGCATTTCCTATATACCCATCGGGGAACATCTACCGGAAAACTGCTCAGCCATCTGGGTCTCAGCAATATGTTTGAGGAGACCGTGACGTGGGAAAACGGTTTCCCGCCAAAGCCGGACGGCAAGGGAGTCCGTTACCTGGTGGAAAAATATCATCTAAACCCGGAGCAGACGGCGTATGTTGGTGACCGGAACCTCGATGCCCAGTGTGCCAGAGACGCGGGCGTAAAGGCAATCCTTTTCAAACCGGAGGATTCCTGCGTGGAGCCGACAGGGATCGAAGACCGGATTATAAAGAGCCTTGAAAGCCTGCTTGAACAGGAGCCCGAGAAGCAGCATGTGAACGTTCCGACGCTGATTGAGCTTTACGATGAACGACCACTTGAGAATGTGCTGGGCGTGGAGGTGTGTCATCCGTCCCGCGTCATCTATATCTGCTCGAAGGGAATCGAATACAAGGAACAGATGCAGAATCAGCTGAAAACCTATTTTGAACACCGGAAGATTCCGGTGCGTCTCAATTTCGTGTACGCAAATCCCTTTGATACCGAGAACATGGTTGAGACGTTCAGCGGATTGATTCGCAAGTATCCGGACAGTGCGATCGACATCACCGGCGGCACGGATGCAATCCTGTTCGCAGCGGGGCTGGTCTGTGGTGCGCAGCAGATCCCCGTGATTACCTACAGCCGTCGGAATAAGCGATTCTATAATATCCGCAATGCAGAGTTTGCGGGGAATCTGAACTGCAACATTTCCTTTTCGGTGGAGGATACCTTCTTAATGGCAGGCGGAACCATGCGGAAAGGACGTGTAGACAACTCGTTACTGAATCGCTATTTTTCCCTTTATGATCCCTTCTTTGATCTGTATTTAAAGCATCGCAGAGCATGGGATCGGATTGTAAGCTGGATGCAGCGCGCCTCAGCTGCGGATAAGGAAGGCGGGTATTCCCTTGAGATCGAGTGCGACTATAGCCTGAAGATCGAGCGCGGATCAAAGATTGATGCGCCTGAGGAAGCACTTAAGGATATGGAAGCTCTTGGGATGATCCGGGAACTTACGATTACGCCGGGGGAAACGGTGTCATTTCAGTTTCAGGATGCACAGATTCGCGCATGGCTGCGGGATGTGGGGAGCGTGCTGGAACTCAAGGCATATAAAGCGTGTGTCGACACGGGACTGTTTAACGAGGTGCTCAGCAGTGCCGTCGTAGACTGGGATGCAAGCGAAAAAATGGGCAAGGTCAGTAACGAGCTGGACGTCATGGCAACGCGGGGCATTGTGCCACTGTTTATCAGCTGCAAAACCTGTGCGGTTCGCACAGAGGCGATCAATGAACTGGCGGTTCTTCGGGACAGGTTTGGCGGGAGCATTGCAAAAGCAGCGATCATCAGCGCAGAATATGCAGGGGCTGCGGCAAGAAACCGGGCACAGGAAATGAATATTCACATGATTGATCTCGGAGACCTGCAGGCCGACTGCCTGAGAGAACGGATTGAGGAGATCATGAACAGCCCCAATTGATGTACAGTTTCTGTTTGAAAAGAAAGACAAAACAGAGGTGAGCTGGGTGCCCGGGACTTTCGATGGAACGGTCTCCATGATTGATTCAGAGAATGTGGTCTTAATAGAAGATAAAGAGGGCCACAACCATATCATGGTGCAGCCCTTCATTCTGGAAGTCGAGAAAACAGCAGGAATCCCATCACACCATTAGGACGATGAGCCACAATAGTGGGTATAGATGGGATTGCTGCTTGAAAATGCTAGGTAATGAGCCAATCTTCTATCTCCAAGCGCGGAACGCGACTAAACTCCCCTGTGTTATGTGTGATCAGTGTTAAGGAAAGAGCACGAGCATGTGCTGCAATCAGTGCATCACGATCTCCAATTGGTTTGCCAATAGATGCGAGATACGCCATGATGTCACCAGCTTCCCAAGCTGCAGATGAATCAAAAGGTAAAATATAGATGCCAGAGAGGAGACTTTGAATGGCCTGATTGTTTTTTTCAAAATTGGAACTGCGCTTTGCACCGTATATGAGTTCTGCATAAGTAATAGAACTGATGCAAAGATTCCCACCGATCAGGTTGAATATTCGCTCGCATACCAGATCATCCGGACGTCTGATAGCTCTAATCAGAATGCTGGTGTCTAGCATATACATTACAGTGTATCCCTCTTCGACTCGATCTGTGGAGGACGACCATCTTTCATAAAATCATCTGTGAACATCTTCAACCCATAAAAAAAGCTGTCTTTAAGCTTGCTGGTAGGAGTCAGAGTAATCGTGTTGCCCACACGGTTTATAAAAATCTCTTCGTCAGGGAGTCGGTACTCTTTTGGAATTCGGATTGCCTGACTGCGTCCTGTTGTAAATGTACGCGCCATGGACATGAATAACACCTCCTTCATTGGATAGTATATATCATGATACGCACCAAGCCAACGGTCATTTTGTATAGGACAGGAGCTCATGATTCTAAAGCAAAACTATAACTTCATGAACGAGAGAGGCTTTTTTATGGAGGCCGTATGGGTGAAGATGAGTTCAAGCCTGGTGATCCCTACGATAAGATGCCAGAGGTTCGTGTGATCAACATTGTGGAATTTTTAGTAAGAGATGACCACACTAACGTTGTTGAGCCGGTAGTGCTTTCCTAT
>JAFUZM010000384.1 GCA_017476605.1 Clostridia bacterium | reverse complement strand
CGGGTAAACAGATGCGTCAGCTTCTCATCCGACTCTCCGTTTGCGACAATTCGGTTAATCTGGGGAGTGAAGACGCCGGAGATGGAGGTGGAGATGGTCATGTAATACCGGTGGAACTGGGAACCGACACCATAGATGGCGGTGGCAACCGTGCCGGAAACGATGCCGAGAATTGTGGTATCCACCGTCCAGTTAACCTGGTCAATGATCATGTTGAGAAAGATAAAGAACGAAAAGCCTGCCATTTCCCTCAGCAGTGCAAAGTCAAAGTGCCCGAAGGTCATGCGCATGTGCAGTTTTTTTCGGCAGTAGTAGATGTTGAACAGATCCGTTCCGGCACTCAGGACGAGGGTAACAAGAACCAGCGAAATGGAACCGAATCCCATGAGGAGAAGCGGCAGCATGACGATGGGGTTTAATACTGTTCGAATCATGTTGACCAGCCGCTGGAAGAAAAAGCGCTCCCTCGCGGTAATAAAGGAGCTGAACACGCTACACGGAAAAGAAAAGGCAATGTTGATCACCAGAAGGGCCATGAGGATTCTGGCCGTTTTAATCTCATGCATGGTCAGCTTGGCTGCAAAGATCCGGTGCACGTTTGCAACAAGCACACTGCCCACCAGCAGGCTCAGCATCCCGATCACGAGGAAAATCGTGAAAAACATGCCGTTGATCCTGGCAACGCCTTCCTCACCGTCCTTTGCCTCTGCCCGGGAGAAAAAGCGCATGTATGCGCCGCCCAGTCCGAAGCTCATCAGGGAAAGATTCGAAATAAATCCATTGACCAGCGTATAGGTGCCATATTCGCTCTGCCCCAACAGGCGAAGCATGACCGGCGTATAGACCAGAGAGATGATCGTTGAGACCACGGTCTGTCCATAGGATAAAAGAACACCCGCTTTTTTCTGATCCATATTTCCTTTCCCTCTCTTTCCCATATAAATCGAACTTCCGCTCATTCGCAGAGTGCATTGTAACACGAATGCCGATATTCTTGCAATCCGCCCATTCCCTGCTCTCCGGTGCCCTACCATGGCGTGGTGGTTTTCTCACGAAGCAGGTATCTGGCAAACTGCCAATCATAGATATACCGTCAAAGAAAACTTGCGCCGGTCCTCGCAAGACACTATAATGATACACAATGATTGGAGGAGCCATGCCAAATACGAGATGGTTTTTGCCACGAAGCAGGCGCCTGACAAAACGGCTTGGCAAATCAACAGATTCTAATGTAACTGAAGAGGAGAACTGTATGAATTTTAATAAAGAAGCGCTTACCCGGCGCCTCAATACCCTGGTAAAGGAAAACAATCTTGCCGGTGTCAGCGCCTGCATTCTGGGTCCTGACCATTTCCGTTATGACTTTTCCGCCGGATTCATCGATGCAGCGGAAACCAAAGCGCCGGATTCGGATACCATGTTCGGCATTGCGTCCATGAGCAAGTCCATTACGGCCCTTTGCACCTGTCTTCTGGCTCTTGAGGGGAAACTCAGCCTTGAGGATCCTGTCTGTGCCTACTTTCCTTCTTTCCGGGTGCCCGAACTTCCACGGGAAGCCGTCACCGTTCGCCACCTGGCCATGCATACTGCCGGCATTCCACCCATGGAACCCCTTGAGTGGTCCATCGTAATGAACACCCCCGGACGGGACGATAGCGAATACTCCATCCGTCTTCGCGAAAACTCTCCCGGAAAAATGGATACGATTGAGGAAATCATCGACTATATCGCCGCCTGTCCCTATCCAAGTACCGGTATGCCCGGACAGAACCTCAGCTATTCCAATGAAGGATACGCCATTCTCTCCTATATTGTGGACAAGGCGGCAGGGGAGCCCCTTGAACGCTATATGCATGAGCGGATTTTCGCGCCTCTTGGCATGACCCGCTCCATCCTCGACAACGGGCATCTGGCCGCGCAGGCACTCTCCGGCGGGAACATGACCTACCTGTTTGAACTGAATGACGGGAAGCGCACATGCGATGACAACTGGTCCGTACTGCCGCCCTTCCGGGGCTGTGCCATGGTCAAGTCCACAGCAAGAGACATGGCGGTCTACTACCAGACGCTTTCCAATTACGGCATGCTGGACGGTGTTCAGGTGCTCCCCCGGGAAGCCATTGAGATGCTCCTCGGAAATGCCCATCCCGTTTCTCCCTATCTCACCATGTGCATGGGCATCAACAAGCGGGCATATCGCGGACATGTTCTGTGTGAGCATG
The DNA here is from genome assembly GCA_017476605.1 of Clostridia bacterium. Taxonomy (GTDB): domain Bacteria; phylum Bacillota; class Clostridia; order Christensenellales; family Aristaeellaceae; genus Ventricola. The sequence goes on along the minus strand of JAFUZM010000384.1, from coordinate 2,224 downwards.
CCGGCGGCCTCCACGGCGTTTCCACAAAAGGCGGACTCCTCCTGGGTGAAGGCTTCGGCATGAGCGTCCTTTGCAACCAGGGGGATGAGGATATGGATCCGCTCCTCTGGTCCATGTACAACGCCATACTCGGCCTTCCTCTTGAGGAAAGTCATGAATGGTATATGCCCGTCTCCTATCCTTTCTCGGATTTTGAGATGCTCTATGGTGCCTACATTTCCCACGAGGGAATCCCCTCCGTCTTTACGCTCACCCCCGGTCCCAACGGACCCGAGGCCGTCTGTGATGATACCAGGCTCTCCCTTGTTTACTGTGGCGGCACACGCTTTAAAGCCCTCCGCGAAAACGGAACATTAAACAGCCGCATGGAGTTCCTGATCACAGACGGAAAAGCCTGGGGCGTTCGCCGCGGGACGCGCATTTTCGGGCGCATCCCGGAATAATAAAAACAGCTGTCTTCACATACCGAACTTTGTCTAAATATAAAAATGGTTTGCCATGAGTTATCCCATTGATATTCGGGATAACTCATGACAAACGCGATTTGCGGCACATTGCGATTTTTGAGCTGATACATTCAGAAAAAGCCTCCATGACGGAATCATGTTCAATTGCCGCTTACACTGTTCCTTCAAATAAAACCTTATTCCCGATTTTGACGCGGCTGACGCCGCGTTCTTTCTTTTTATTGAAATTGAAACTGAGCATATAGCCTGTATCCAGGTTCCAATAGTCAAGGTATCCTATAATCTGCTTTTCGCCCTCGATATTTCGCTGCTCTCCATGCCAAATTTTCAATTCAATGATGTAACGCTTTCCAAGATAATGGATCACAATATCCATTCTCCTGCCGTCTCTCGTTTGCGGCTCTATTTCATAAGTACCCACACCATTAACAATGGGAGAAAGATAGGTAAGAAAGCGCTGCCTGCCATTTTCTTCCAGGAAATGCTCAATTCGCGCTTCATTGCTCTCATCCTCTGGGTTTTCCCAGATCTGTTCATGGTGCTGGATGAACCGTTCCATGATAAGTGGAACATTCAACCAGCCACCCTGAATAAATGCCTGCTTATGCTTCAGTGCATCCGGCCTCAGTTCCTCCGCAAATCGGCTTTCGCCGATATACTTTTTATACAATCGTATCTCAAATATTTTATTTGACACTGCTACTGTATTATGGTCATTCACGATAAAGCCGTACATTCGAAGTTGCTTTTGTTCTTCATTATCCGGTAAATATTCAATTGTTTCACCACGTAACAGCATTTTTTCCAGTTGAGCATTCAGATCCGGGTAATTGACAAGCTTCCCAATCAACGAATCAAACAGTGTATTATCCTCAGTCATCAGTATCTTGACAGCCTCATGTACACCATGCTCTGTCCAAGCCTCTGTTAAACTCTTAAATACATCCGGAACCAGTTCTTTATCAATGATCTGGCAGATTCTACTCACCAGGAATGGATAGCCATTCGTATAATCACGGATCATTGTCGCAATATTGGCCGTATTCATACCTGTATGATGATCTGCCTCATATTCGTCTAACATTCCACAGATGCCTTCCTTAGAAAGGCTCATGTCAATTTTAAACATTGCTGCAACGTTCCAGGGGCTGTTAACCTCGTGCTGATCCTCACTCCTGATTTTTGACTTCAGATATTGAATATCTGTTACACCCGCAAGAATGACTGAATGAAACGTAGGAAAGTCATCTGAATCCCTTAGAATATACGCATCTCTCAACTGACCCAAAAAATCTATGAACACCTGATTATTCGATGCACTGTCGACTTCATCTATGATCAGCACAACCGGTTTGTCTGATTTTTCACACCAATTCTTTAGAATATCAAACAGTTCCCCCAAACGAACTCGTGGGTTCTCGCTTATTCGACAATGATTAATGGATTCCAAACTCTCTTCAGGGATATAACCGAATGCTTTTCGTTGATTCCAAATCAGACGACAAAATTCCTGAACAAAAACTTCCTCTGTCTTAAAGCCTGCATTTCCAATTCCCTGAAAGCCAAGAGAAAGAACATAGTATTCGTTCCGCAGAACCTTCTTCAGTGCATTCAGTGTCGTTGTCTTTCCATACTGTCTGGCTCGATTAATAACAAAGTAATTTCCCTCATCCACAAGGTCTTTTATCTCGTTTACCCATTTAGATGGATCCACCATATAATGCTTGGATGGAATGCAGATGGTTGTTGTATTGAAT
>JAFUZM010000383.1 GCA_017476605.1 Clostridia bacterium | reverse complement strand
TTCTCTGTTGCCACAAATTTGTCCAGAACCTGTTGAGTCTTCGCTGCCAGTGATTCAACCTTACGAGACTGATTCTTAAGCTGCTTCGTATAGATTTCAAGCACCTCGTCATATGCCTGCAGACCAATGGATTCCGTCAGATCAATTCTGCTCAGGAGATAAGCTGCACGCTCTATTTCATACTCAACATGCTGCAGGCCTGTGATCGCTTGTTCAATTCCGGTTGTATTTACAAGAAGTCTGTCACTTGCCATTTTGATTCCTCACAATCTGCTGATGACAATTGTTTCAGTTGTTCTGAAGAGTCCAACTGGGTTACGTTAATTCCGGATTCACTTTTCAGGTTTCTGTTTGGCATACGGTTGGTTCAACCTTGTTATCAAAGCTGGCCTTAGTCTCTTCCTTCTCTTGGCATGGATCATACACTCGAGTGACGGAAGATCCCCCATATGCAGAATGTGGAGTTCGCCGAAGATGATAGATGAATCAATAGGAAAGAGAGTTGGCCGGTGCAATCAGGTCATCTCCACCGAGGCGTCTGTGTTCAAGATAGTATTCGCAGATTTCACGGATGGTAATGGAGCAGTAAGCACCGCTGTATCCGTGCGGGATATAGACGCAGATGGCGATCTCGGGATTGTCAAAGGGTGCAAAAGCAACCATCCACGCATTGTTTTCAAGATCAATGGACGTCTTTTCTGCGGTTCCCGTTTTAGCTCCGATCTGCTTACCAATGTCCGTACCAGCGAAGAATTTCGTTGCCGTACCTTCGGCCTCCGTAACGCCGAACATCCCTTCCCGTATCTTGGCCAGATACGTATCAATGTACGGATGTTCGATCTGTGATGCCAGGATCGGGGAGCTCTGAGAAAGCACCTCACCATCCGGTGAAATAATGGAATCAATCAGGCGCAGGTCATATACCTTACCGCCATTGGCAACTGCTGCAATGTACCGGGCAACAGCCACTGGTGTAATGGTCGTAATGGACTGTCCGACGGCGCACATGATGGCCTCGGAACCACCCCATTTAATCTCGTTCAACATGATGTACGTATCGCCGGCGACGATCTGCAAGTAAACGAGTTCACGGGGCATATCCAGCTCTTCCATCAGAATCGTACGAATCTGAGGAAGCCAGTCGGACTGGTTTGAATCCACGGCCATGTCCATAAGGCGCTTGACGCATTTGTTGAGCTTTGCCTCATCAAAGACCATGCCGTAGTCCTCACCGACGCTGACCAGGTGTTTCTTTATGTTGTTAAAAACGATGGAAGGACGCCAGGTGCACTGCTCGGCAGCGCTGATCGCCTTGTTCTTATCGTAAAGCGATGTCTGGGAGCCGACATATCCCTGAAGTTCACCGGGCAGGTCAATGCCTGTTCTTGTGGTCAAGCCATAGAGGGCTGCCGTCTTATACAGCTGGTCATCGGTCTTTTCATACAGCCGCGAACCGACCGTGTAGAAGAAATAGTTGCAGGAATGAGCCAGTCCATCTGCAACCGTCTGATTGGCATGACGGCGCAGCTGCTTCTGATTGATCCAGCAGCGAGGCGGATTGGTCTTGTCATATACGTCGAAATAGCCCTCATCATCAATGGTTTCATCCATGGTGAGAACGCCTGATGTAAGACCTGCCGTCGCCGTAACCAGTTTAAAGATGGAGCCCGGTGTATCTCTTGAACCGATTGCATAATTAACCAGCGGGTTTCTGCTGTCCAGCAGGATGCTGGAAGCGGCTTCGCCGCCAACAATAAAAGCATTGGGATCGTATGGCGGATAGCTGGCGAGTGAGAGAACCCGACCTTCCATATCGACCACAACCACGGCGCCTTTTTCTGCCAGTTCAATCGGATTAGACTCAAAGTCGCGAGTGGTTCCCTGCAGGACATTCTTGTTTGTATCAAGCCATGTGTCGCTGTTCAGAAGTCGCTCCTGCTCATCACGAATATAATTGATATTTTCCTCAAGCACAGACTCTGCAATCCGCTGAAGATTGGAATCCAGGGTAAGCTTGATGTTGTTGCCATCCGTCGCCTCTGTCGTTGACATGGTGCGGTTGACCGCTCCATAGCGGTCAATTTCGACAACGCGCCGCCCGACGCGCTGGGTTGTACATGGCGTCAGCCAGTCCTCCATGGACTTTTCAACGCCATCAAGACCGATTAAGTCAGCCAGTGCATACCCTTTGTCTTTATAGGAAGCATAGTACGTATCGTAATTCTGAATCTTTCCAATGTATCCGATCACGTGGCTGGCAAGCGTTCCGTTCGGATACACCCGCTGCGTGCTGACCGATACGGAAATGCCCTCAAGATTCAGTGCTTTTGCCTCAATCTCAATAACCGTCTCCCAGCTCACATTCGTGGCAATGGTAATCGGCTGCGAAAGAAAGGCATTGTTCTGCATCGTCTCCCATACCGCAAGTACCTTGATTTTCTGCTCCTCCGAGAGATTCTCAGGGATGCGGTAGCGCGTGCACAGCGTATTAAACAGCTCCTGCTGCGGATATCTGGTGGTGCTTTGAACATAGAAGTTGCTGCGCCACATGCTTTCTCTCGCATTCTGCTGTGAAAGCGTATAGCTGTTGTTGTTCCAGGAAAAGACCCAAAGTCCGGTCATCTCATCCCGCACCAGAGAGAACGCGGTATCCATCTTACCGCCATTCTTTTCGACAATGTCGATCACGTCAATGATGGCATTGGTATAAAGGACATATTGGCTGAGCGTTCTGCCGTTCTCATCCCGTTCCGTCGGAACAAAGTTCGGATCGCGATAGAACTTCACATTGTAAATCTGTTTATCATAAGCCAGTGTCAGGGAATTGGTGTCCATGATCGTCCCTCTTGAGCCCTGACTATTGATGATCTTGGTTTTCCTGTTGTCCGCACTCGTCTTGTTTTCATCATAGTGAATGACCTGAAGGTTCACAAGACGCGCAACAAGGATCGCAAAGAAGCCGATCACAACGACTGCCACCGTAATAAACCGACCGGTGTATCTGTTTCTCACGTTTTCCCTTCTTCCTCCTTCCTGGCATTTTCGCGGGTTTCAGTTTTCCGCCTGGTATGTTCAGGGAGTGTAGCTTTCCTCCCGGCATTTACAGGAGCTTCAGCTTTTCCCTGGATATCTTCAGGGGTATTCGCGTCATCTCTGGTATGTTCAGGGGCTTCCGCTTTCTCCCGGGGTTCTTCTGGAATATTAGCGTCGTCTCTGGTATTTTCAGGAGCTTCCGCTTTATTCCGGGCATCTTCTGGGGAATCAGCTTCATCTCTGGTAATTTCAGGGGCTTCAGTTTCGTCTCTGATACTTTCAGAGGGTTCAGCTTCGCTCCTGGCATTTTCATGTGTTTCAGCTTTGCCTCTGGCATTTTTAAGGGCTTCGGCTTTCTTTCTGGCATCTTCAAGAGCTTTTGCCTCGGCTGCTGCCTCTGCTCTCTGTCGCCTCTGCCACAGAACAAAATCCTTTATGGCTGTAAAAGGAATCATCCATATGGACGTATAGACCGCCGCGACCATCATTCGGAACAGGGTCACAAAGCTCTGCTCCGCACCAATCAGGAACAGATATCCGATATAGAGAATCTCGCGGGCCAATGTCAGCAGAAAACAGATGAGAATGAGCTCAAATAGTCGTTTATGCCTAAGCTTTGTCAGCCTCTTATCCAGGCCTGTGCGGAAATAGCAAGCTGCAAGCCCGATGATCGGATATGCGACAAGGAAAATGGCTGGTGACTGACCGACGGTTGAATCATAAAACAGCCCCATCAGAGCGCCTGCGGTAAATCCACCAAATGGCCCATAATCATCACTCATCAGCACCAGAATGACGATCATAAAGTCCGGCGCAACACCAAAAACCCTCAGTTCACCTGCAAGTTCCGTCTGAAGAAGACAGCCGGCCAGAGAAGAAAAGAACAGAATCAGTGCTCTGGTCATGACCTATCCTCCCCCTTGTCCTGCATCTCAGAATCCTTCCGGCCGTTCCGCCCATTCATCCTCGCTGTCGTTGCTCTCTTCAAAATCACTCTCGGAGAAGAGCGGAATCTGAACTTCCTCATCCTCCTCCGGTGGCTCCGGTGACGGGGTAATCTGAATATACCGTTCCGCCGAATCACCCATGGCCTCCTCATCAATCATGACGTCAATGGCCTCCGGCTCAGGCGTAATGATGACGGCGCCCGGCGCCTCCGGAAGCGGAACCGGTGTGGAAGCATTGAGGCGCTCCTCCTCAATGATTGCCTGCGGTCTGGCTGTGGCCACCGGTGCAATAATGATCTCCGTATTGTTGTAGTTATCCGGCATTTCCTCAACCTCCGCATAATAGCGAAGGACCAGAACATTTTCAATATGTTCAAAATCCGCTGCCGGCTCAACTACGATATAGTGCTTATTGTCCTCAATCGCCCGCGTGCTCTCACGCACGTATCCAATCAGAAGGCCTTTGGGAAAGGACACCCCGACGCCCGAGGTAATGACTCTGTCCCCGGGGCGCGGAACGGAATCTGCGGAGAGATAATACATTCTGCACAGCGGTTCGCCGGTGCTCCCCAGTGTGCCCTTTACCGCGCCCTGATCCCGGCTGCTCTCGATGAGCGCCGCCAGACTGGCTTCCTCATCAATGATCGTGATGACTTTGGCTGTATTGAGATATACATCATATACATAGCCGACCAGTCCCTCTGAGGTAATGACCGCCATCTGTGTATCCACACCGTCCATGGACCCTTTGTTGATCGTGAACGTTGAAAAATAGTTTCCGGTTTCACTGGCGATCACCCTGGCGAGTATCGGATTCATGGTTGCCCGCTCGTCGTATTCCCCAAGAAGCGCTCGAAGCTGTGCATTTTCCTCCTCCAGCTCCTCGTAGAGAATGGTCCTTAGAATCAGCTCGTCATTCTGCGCTTTCAGCTGATTGTATTCGTATTCAATGTTTCCGCGAAGCTTAAGGCGGTAAAGATAGCCTGAGACTTCCTGCTTGGCACGTGAAACAACTCCCTGGAAGGGGGTTACGATATAGGAAAATAAGCGTTCAAGAGAGATTAAATTTCCGGTTGTCTGGTTAGAAATCGTAACGCCAATAATGATAATAAACACAATAATCACCGTGTTGCGAAACACTGTATAAAGAAGCGGATGCTTCTCCTTCATCGCTGTCCCCCCTTTCCGAAAATTCTCTGTTTACTCTTTCATCAGCGTCATGACGCTCTGGTTTTCCGGCTTATCAATTCCGTCTGCCAGTGTCGCAGCCCCGATGATGGAGCACTCGCCTGCCTCCCAGGCCACATTCGTTTTGATGCCAAGCTGCGATGTAATGAGTTCATCCAGTCCCGGAAGTCCATTGCTTCCTCCGGCAAGGTAGATTCCCTTGGTCAGCACATCTCTGCAGAGCTCCGGAGGCGTCTTTGAAAGTGCGTCCTTGATTGCCCGTATGATTTCATTGACGGGCGCCTCTATGGCCTCACAGATTTCCTCCGTCCGGACATCCATGGTGATGGGCATATTCGTCGCAGAATCCCGTCCCCGGAGGACAATGATGCGGCTATTGTTTTTCTCAGGGCGGATGTCCGTAAGATCAAATTTGATCTGCTCTGCGGTACGTTCACTGACAGCAAGCCCGTGTGCCTTCTTCAGATAGCCTGTAATGGCTGCATCAATCTGGTTTCCGGCAATGGAAATGGTGTTTTCGCATACAATGCCACCAATGGAGATGAGCGCCATTTCCGTCAGTCCGGCACCGATATCCACAACAAACGTGCCCGCCGGTTCATGAATCGAAAGCCCCATGCCAACCGCTGCCGCAATCGTCTGTTTTACGCCGTAAATATATTTTGCCCCACAGCTTTCCATGGTGTTGCGGATGGAACGGATGTCAACCGATGTCGCCCCGCTCGGAATCCCTACGACCATCCTTGGCCTGAACATACGGCTTTGTCCGATCGCTTTATTCACCAAATAGGAAACCAGCACCTCGGCGGAGCGATAATCGTTGATCACGCCGTTCACAACCGGCCGGATCAGGTGAAATTCTGAACCAAGCCGTCCAAGGAACTCGTCTGTTCCGTCACCGACGGCGACCGTTTCTTTCTTTCGCTCACCGCGTACAACGATTGCAGAGGGTTCGTTGACAACAATACCGCGTCCCTTGACATAGATTCTTATGTTGGATGACCCCAGGTCAATGGCAATGTCCGGGGAAAGCATCTTAAAGCTCGGCATGCATTCCCTCCAGCGTATACGGTCTCAGCATCTTCGTTACCACCGCAAGAGGAAGCCCGACCACATTGCTGTAGGAGCCCTCAATCCTGTCAATAAATGCATCACCGGCTCCCTGAATGGCATATGCACCGGCCTTGTCCATGGGCTCTCCGGTTGCAATATACTCCAGGATTTCCACATCCGAAAGCTCTCTGAAATGCACCCGGGTCATCTCGCAGCGGGTGTCCGTTTTCCCGCTGTTTGTATCAATCAGCGTAACGCCTGTGTATACCTCATGCCATTTTCCGGAAAGCTCCCGCAGCATCTTTGCGGCCTCTTCTGTTGAATGCGGTTTTCCCAAAACCTCATCGCAGAAAACCAGCGTATCCGCTCCCAGAATCAGTGCTCTCGCATGTTCCGGTTTCACTGCGCCGGCCTTTCTCCTGCTGAGTTCCCGTACCATTTCCTCCGGTGTTCCCTTACAGGACTCATCCACATCGGATACATCCACCGTATAGTCCGGTGCAATCAGGGAAAGCAGTTCCCGCCGCCTTGCCGAACCGGAGGCCAGTATCAGCGGATAAACCGTCTTAATCACGTCTTATATCGCCTCAATCCTATGTACTCGCTGCCTCGGGAATGACAGGAACCAAACATTTGACTTCCTGTTCCATAAGCAGTTTTTGAATTATAGCACATCTTCTCCTGCTATGCAAAAAGTGCTTTTTGGCCTTCCCAAAACAGATGAAAAGCAGCGCCTCCTCCAAAGAAGAGACGCTGCGCCTGTCCCTAATGTTTCGGCTTTACGCCCGAAAAATGATACGTGTGTTTGCCGCTTCGTTTCGCCTGGTACATAGCCGCATCCGTCCTTTCAAACAGGTTCACTGCATCTGCGGCCTCTGTCCCGTGGACAATTCCGACGCTTATGGATGTGGCCGGAAGACCATCACTTGTATCCGCCAGTTCCGCATTGATTTTCTCAATCTTCTGCGCAATCATATCCCGCTGCTTCTCCATGGAATGAACCATGAAAACGACAAATTCGTCCCCGCCAATACGGCAGATGTAATCATCCGAACGGAAATTGTTTTTTAAGACCTTCACCAGTTTCGTGAGGACGCGATCTCCGGTTTCATGGCCGTATGTGTCATTGATGCCTTTGAAGTTGTCGAGGTCAAACAGCAGCATATAGGTACTGCTCAGGTCTACACTGGATAAAAGCAGATCATACCCGGAACGATTATACGCTCCTGTCAGTTTGTCGTGAGAGGCCTTGAAATTGAGACGCTCCAGGCTGTTCCTGTACACCTCATACATTTTATTATATGCACGTGCCAGATACCTGAATTCATTGGCTCCGACCTCCGGAATCGGACTGTCTGCCTTGATTCGTTCTACCGCATTCAGAACAGGATGAATGCCAAGCCGTGACGTCAGCCAGACCATAAAGATAATCCCAAGTGTCTGAATCACAATTACGATGCGGACCAGCAGCATCTCATCCCGCAGGGATACAAGGGCCGAAGCGTCGGCGTCGTATGCCATCTGTTCCAATGCATCAAGGCTTTCCTTCATGCTCGCCCGGATGCGATCCTTCACCGCATAATAATCATCGTTGAGGACCAGTTCCGTCGCACGGCGCATCTTTTCCTCTGCCGGGAGTGCCTTGTCCTCCCCGGTGAGGCGGACAGATTTCAGAACCTCTGGATACTCACTGTATCCCTTTGCCTCAAGCACAAGCCGCATTGCGTAGTATTCCTGATTCATCAGCTCAAGCGAATCGCTCATCGCATCCTGCAGTTTTTTGAGCGCAGCATCATGCATTGCGCTCTCTGACATCCGAGCGATCGCTTCCTCGCGATGGTTTGCCTCGAACGCCTCTGCAAAATAGGCATCAAGGAATCTTGTATCGCCGGAAACCGTGAACCTCTGAACGTTCTCCGTCAGAAAATCCGAGGCATCCATGAGTTCCCGCGCTGCTTTTCTCAGCTGGATCTGCTGCTCGGATGTTTCCGTCAGATCCCGAAAGCTGGTCGATAAATGATATGTGGATAAGAACATCAGTCCGGAAATGAACACGGCTCCGATGATCAGCCAGATATGAACCGTTCGAAGGGAAATTCCATCCCTGTGATTTCGTTCCATTTTTACTAAACGCTATCTCCATTATTCTCGTATTTATCCTGAGATGCAGGCCGGTTTCTCACTCAGCTTCTCGAATTCCTCCACAGGCATCGGCTTATAGAAGTAGTAGCCCTGCATCTCAAAGCATCCCTGGCTCTTAAGGAAATTCGCCTGCTCGACGGTTTCAACACCCTCTGCAATCATTTCCATTCCAAGGAGATGCACCATATTGACCATACAGCTGACAATCGTATGGCTTTTCACGGGATCCCCGGAGGCGGTCAGGAAATAGAGGTCCAGCTTGATGCGATCCACCGGTACCTCTTTGAGCATATGCAAAGAAGAATACCCGCTTCCAAAGTCATCCATCTCCACTTTGAACCCAAGCGAGCACAGTTTTTCTATGGTTTCAATCAGAATGCCCGGATCTTCCGCGTAAGCTGTTTCAGTGATCTCAATCCGCAGCTGATCAGGCGTCAGGTTATACTTTTTAAGCAACCCGCAGAAGAGTTCGGGAAGATCACGATCATCGCGAATATCCTCCCGGGATACGTTGACGGAGATGGACCGATGGTGCCCTTCCTCATTCCATCTGTGTAAGTCCTGGCAAACCCTGTCCCACACAAAGAAATCGAGATCAAAGATCAGCCCGGCTTCCTCAAGCGTGGCAATAAACCCCCTCCGGATTCATCCACCCAAGCTTGTTGTGATCCCAGTGACAGAGTGCCTCTGCCCCGATGATTTTCCCCTTGTCATAATTCACCTGCGGCTGATACCAGACCCGATCATCGCCCGACTGAAGGGCAACGGGCAGATAGTTGATGATATCCGCGATGCGCTTTCCGGTTTCCCATTGCTCCGGATTGTAAAACGCAAAGTCGCTTTTCCGGCTTTCACGTACCTTTTTCTCTGCCACACGGGCCAGGTCCAGCATGTGGTCCACATCGGTTTTCCGATTCAAGCTCCGGCAGATTTCGGTTTCCCCTGGTGACAAGTGTAAACGGCGTCATCAGAAGATTTTCTGAAACAACACTCTGCCTTCCGGATGCGCTGCTGATCGCGCTTCCGAAAGGCATGATGAGATCATATTTTTCGTTGTCAAGCGCCTCTTTTAAGGTTTCTTCGTCCAGTGCCCTGAAGGTTACGGCATAGCCAGCCTCCTCCGCGGCCGCCTTCATCAGATCAATACCGATTCCTGCAATCTCACCGCTGTGGGGTTCCACATAAAATACCGGGCAGCGATCCACCGGCACACCAACGATCAGGGAATCCTTTTCCGTTTCTGAGGAGGCAAACGCTGTGAATACGATTACCAGGGGCAATACAAGGATGACACATAACAAGAACGCCAGACGGCTTCTCATTGTTCTCCATTCGTTCATAAGGCTGACCCCTCTCCTGGAATCCGGCTGTTTATTGTCTGCTCCTGATCAGACAGAGCGGGAAAAAAGTCCATTCTGCTTGCGGATGTGCTTATCCTCATACATCCTCTGGTCAGCACGACGCGCCAAATCTTTTAGAGAGCTGTCAAGCAGAGGATCATAAACCGCCACCCCAGAGGAGACACTGACCTTTTCCCATTCATTCCCTGCTGTGGCAGTAATCGCCGTCTGTTTCTCCTGAAACTGCTGCAACAGCAGGGCTCTGTTATCGTAGTCCTCACCCATAAGAATCACGACAAACTCGTCCCCACCGACGCGGAAGACCGGGCTGTGCTGGAAAACCCGACAGATGAGACCGCTGGCCGCCTGCAGATACAGATTGCCCTTATCATGTCCATGTATGTCATTGATTCCCTTGAGGTCATCACAGTCAAATACGCCAATGGCGATTTCAAGGGATTCTCCCTGATCAATCCGCGCCTGAAGCTGAGAAATATACTCCTCGTATCCGCTTCTGTTCCGGACATGGGTAAGCGGATCGGTAAATACCTGTCTGCTCAGATCCTCGACTTTGCTTTGGCTTTCTTTGGCTGCTTCCTCCGCAACGGAAAGGCGTTCACCAAGGATTCGGGCATCCCGATAATTATTGAGCATAATCCCGGTCGACAGGAGGAACAGCGCAAGAGACACCACGGTATACAGCGTCGTTGTATTGCTGATTCTGTTCGCCTGCTCTTTTAAAAATGCCTCACGTTCTTCCCTTACACGCTCATCCGAATCATCTGCCGGATGACTTTCATGATACGTGAGAATTTCCGCGACAGTGCTGTTTGCGGCTCTCTCGGTCGCTCTCGAAACCCACATCATGGAGGCAAACAGCACCAGGAAGAGAAGAACAAGCCAGACAACAAAGCTCTGGCTGTGCTCCTGATGACGATCATTCCGAATCAAAACGCGGAAATAGGCAAGGCCAAGTAACGCCCACACGATGAAAAGAATGTAGGACTCCGTCTCCATCGCATGAAACGGCAGAAGGCCGGGGATCAGGATAAGCAGAACAAAGCATACCATGAGCAAAAGGCCGACGAGTCCCGTGACCCGCTCAAGACGCAGTTTTTCCTGTTTTGCCTGCTGAAAGACGGCAAAGGAAATGAGTCCATAGATCAGCGTTGCGCCAATCGTGGTGACGTCCACAATCCAGCCAATCGCCGTTCTGCCAAGGAACGGAATAAAAACAGAGATTGCAACAATGGCGCAGATCGCAACGCCCGGTGTATTGTGCCTGTTCAGCACAGCGAGCTGCCGGGGCGCCTCTCCTTCCCTGCCTGCGGCATACAACAGGCGGCTCAGCGCCAGCATATTTCCAATCAGGCTCGTCAGAATCACGCCGAAGAGGGCCAGCATCAATATGGCAACGCCGGTTTTCCCAAGATAATGATCGGCTGCGTAAAATGCCGGTACCGCCTTGATGCCCTCCAGATTCCCCATATCGCGGATATACGAAAGCCAGCTTTCATACTCCGCGGGATAGGCGGAGATGGAAAGCATGGATACAAAGAGATACAGCACCGTGGTGATCAGGATGGACCAGATCAGAATTCCGCGAACCTTTTTCATCGGGAATGCATACTCTTCCGAGAAATGAGAGATATTCTCAAACCCGATGAACGCCCACGGGGAGATCACCGCAATCCGAATGATCTGCCCGATGGCAGAGGAGCCCTCCGCGTAAAGCGGAGCATAGCTGAACGCGCTCTCATGCCGCACTATGGCAATAACGGCACATACGGAAAAGCCGACGGCAAACGTCAGTGCAGCGATCACCATGATTTTATTGATTCTTCGGATGCTGTCGGAACACAGAAGGCCGATCAACACCACAGCACAAATGGAAAGCAGTGCTTCCCCAAACCATACCTCATAGCCAAAGATATGATAATGAAATCCGAATCGGAATGTGCTTCCCAGGAAAAAGCGGGCAAAGAGCGGGACGGACGTGATGTTGGCCCACAGGATTGCCAGGTACGTCAGAAGCACAAACCAGAACGCCAGAAAGCCGAGGTCTTTTCCCCCGGTTTTCTTTTCAAATGTATACACGCCTCCGGCATTCGGCGCCTTTTGAATCATATACTGCAGATTCCAGGTGATCACCAGGATGACGGCCATTCCGGCCAGAAGTCCGAATGTCGTGCCAAGAATGCCTGACTTCTGCAGATAGGTGTTACAGGTTACAATGAAGGATCCCCAGCCGATACTGGTTCCAATGGAGAGAGCCCAGATGCCGAGCGGCGTAAATCCCTGTCGCAGGCTGTTGGTTCTCATTTTGTTTCCATCCATCATTCTATTTCCCCCCGAACACTGATAATGATTGAGGCATTATAATATAAATTATAACAGAAATTTACTGAATGGAAAGGAACAATTCATTATAATCCGTCTGTAAAATCGTTATATTTCAGAATATCATTCGAGAAATTCTATGGTATTACTTGACATGTGTTTGATTCTTGCAAGCGAGCAAACCGGAATGCCCAGCTCATCCAGGCGCTTCCGCCCATCCTGGAAGGATTTTTCAATGACAATGCCAATCCCGCAGATGGAAGCCTCTGCCTTCTTAATGAGCGAGAGCGCACCAAATGCCGCTTCTCCGCTGGCAAGGAAATCGTCAATAAACAGAACGTTGTCACCCTTGGGCAAAAACATCCGTTTTACGGTCAGCTGGTACTCCGTCCCCTTTGTAAAGGAGCGCACCTCTGTCTGAAGGAGGTCTCCGGTCATAATCTTTGAGGTCTGCTTTTTCATGATGACAAGAGGCACATTCAGGTACTTGGCCGTGAAGGCAGCAGGTGCAATCCCGGAGCTTTCAATGGTCAGTACGCGGTCCACCTTTTTGTCTTTGAAAAAGGCCGCAAATTCCGCACCGATCGCATCCATGAGCGCTACATCCACCTGATGATTCAGAAAAGAATCCACCAGCAGAACATGTTCATTGATCGCCTTTCCCTGGTTCAGTATGGCATCCTTCAGCATTTTCATTGCTCTTTTTCCTCCAAAATATGATCAAATATTCTGCTTTACCGCAGAGAGTACCGCGCGGTAAAGTTCCTCCCTGTTCCCGTATGTCTCATAAGAAAACCACTGGACACGCGGATCCCGATTAAACCATGTCCACTGACGCTTGGCATACCGTCTTGTGTTCCGCTGAATCCATTCCACCGCCTGCTCATAGGCAAGGCTGCCGGAAAGCACCTGAGAAAGCTCCGGATACCCGATCGCCTGACTGACACCGCCCTCCGGCGAGTCAAAGCGAACGCCACGCGCCATAAGTGCGGCCACCTCGTCCATCCAGCCCTTGTCAAGCATCGAAAGCACCCGGGCATTGATGCGCTCATACAGCCTCGCCCGGTCATCCGTCAGTCCAATAATCCTGAAGGTATAGGG
>JAFUZM010000382.1 GCA_017476605.1 Clostridia bacterium | reverse complement strand
CTTGAAAAAGCACACATCCATCATAGAATGAGTTTTGCAAAAATGAGTATTGTGTTTTGAAAGTCGATAATCTGACAAGGAAAATGTAACTGCAAAGAAAAATCTGCTATCGAAGACTCAAAACGGGTTTGGCGTAGAAAGAAGTTAGCCGTGGTCCAATTCGGATCACGGCTAAATGTCGTGCCTTTGGACGGATCGAAGCTATATTGCCTACGGTTTTTGCTTTCTGACGCCGGTGCCAATGGAAACTGTTTAGCATTGAATATGAAAATGATTTTCATTTTTGCTATTGACAAAGGGAAACTCCGTGAATTAAAATTGAGAACGGTTTTCAAATGTGGAGGGAGATGTACACATTGGCAGGCAAGACGGGGTACAGAACACGGGCACAGGAAGAATTGTTGGCGTACCTGAAATTGACGCCGGGCGTACATCACACGGCAGCTGAACTGAAGGAGCATTTTGCAAGCAGGGGAGCGCCTATTGGAACAGCGACGATATATCGACAGCTGGAGCGCTTTGTTGAGGAAGGTCAGATTCACAAGTACTTCATTGGAAATGGAGACAGTGCATGTTATTCCTTTGAGGATTCATCTGCAGTATGTTCTCCTCATTTTCACTGCAAATGTGAACAGTGCGGTTGCCTGATCCATCTTGAATGCAAGGAGCTTGAAGAGATTGAGACTCATCTGCTTGAGCATCATGGATTTGAGTGGAACCCTGGGAAAACCGTTTTCTATGGCCTCTGCGAGCAATGCCGAAAGGCCTGACGCGGAGATACAAAGTTTTGAGGAAGGAGAAATACAAGTCATGAACAATCAGAAAAGGATTGGCGCAGGAATTCTGTGCATCGTCTTTGTACTGGCCATGCTTGTTCCTTCCGTCTTCATCATCCATGAAGCAGGTCACGATTGTATAGGAGAGGACTGCCCGATCTGTCAGGCAATTGCCACATGCAGCCAGCTGCTGCGTGTCATTGGTGTAGTCATCCTTATTCTGGCAGCTTTGCTGGGGATTCTCAGCGCACAGCGCGCATGGAATAGCCATGCGTATTTTGTGCCTGCTTTTGGGACTCTGGTGAGTTGGAAGATCCGGCTGAATAATTAACTGAATCATTGTTGGGAATCGCATATCCAAGGGATTCGTATGCCTATTCGCAGAATCCCTGTCCTGCGTATTCCCTATTTTTATGTCTAAATTCAGTTGATAAAAACCGGAGGAAATCAAAAATGAAAAAGATGAAAAGGATTATGATCATCCTGGCAGTGGTAATTTCATGCCTGTTTTCAGTGGCTATGGCGCAGGAAAAGAAGATCAGTGTGGTTACGACGATTTTTCCTATCTATGACTGGACACGGGAAGTGATAGGTGAAAATGAGAATATTGATCTGACGCTACTGCTGGACAGTGGCGTGGATCTTCACAGCTTTCAGCCTACAGCTGCAGATATTATGAAAATCGCTACATGTGATGTGTTTATCTATGTAGGCGGAGAATCAGATGAATGGGTAGAGGATGCCCTTCATGAAGCGGTCAACCCAAACATGATCGTCCTGAGTTTTCTCGAAGCGATGGGGGAGGACATCAAAATGGAAGAGGTCGTCGAAGGTATGGAAGAGGAGCATGACGACGAACTGGATGGAGAGGATGAGGAAGAAGCAGATGAGCATGTGTGGCTGAGCCTGCGCAATGCTCAAAAACTGGTTAGCGCCATTGCTGCGGTGCTTGGCAAAGCAGATCATGATCACGCAGAAACCTATCTTGTAAACGCGGCAGACTATGCCAATATGCTTGCTGCACTGGATCGGGAATATGAGGAAGCAGTGTCCAATTCGACGTTTAAAACCGTCCTCTTCGGAGACCGTTTTCCATTCCGTTATCTTACGGATGATTACAGCCTCAACTATTATGCCGCCTTTTCCGGATGCTCGGCGGAAACTGAGGCAAGCTTTGAGACTATTGTATTCCTGGCAAAGAAAGTGGACGAAGAGAAGCTGCCGGCTGTGCTGACCATTGAGGGGACGAATCATAAGATCGCAGAAACCATCATTAGTGCCACGGCAGATAAGAATCAAAAACTGCTGACCATGAATTCCATGCAGGGATGCACCATGCATGATGTGCAGGCAGGTGTGACATATCTCTCCATCATGCAGGAAAATTTCAATGTGCTTGAGGCAGCGCTGAACTGATCCCGTAACACTCAGGCGGAGAGGAAAGCCTCTCTGCCTGAGAAGACTTAAGGAGGCGTTTATGGCATTGCTGACATGTAATGATCTGACACTTGGCTATGATGGGCATCCGGTACTCTCCGGTCTCTCATTCAGCGTCCAGACAGGGGATTATCTTTGCGTAGTTGGAGAGAACGGCTCTGGGAAAACGACCCTGATGAAAACGATTCTCGGCCTTAAGAAGCCACTGAGCGGAAAGATTGCTTTCGGGGAGGAACTCAGGCACAACGAGATTGGGTATCTTCCTCAGCAGACAGCTGCGCAGAAGGACTTCCCTGCAACCGTTCAGGAAATTGTCCTTTCCGGCTGTCAGGCACGGGCGGGCAGGCGCCCGTTTTACAGTAGAGAAGAGAAAATGCTGGCAAGGAAGAATCTGGAAGAAATGGACCTGGTTCCTCTTGCAAAGCGCTGCTTCCGGGAATTGTCAGGGGGACAGCAGCAACGTGTCCTGCTGGCGCGTGCTTTGTGCGCGACAAGAAAGCTTCTGGTTCTGGATGAACCGGTAGCGGGACTGGATCCCCATGCGACAGCCGAGATGTATGCACTGATCCGAAGGTTAAATCGAGAGGAAGGGATTACGGTCATCATGATCTCACATGATCTTGGTGTCGCCGTTCAGGAAGCCAGCCATATACTGCATGTGGGAGAGCGAGTATTCTTTGGCACAAAAGAGGAATACCTTGCATCCGAGATGGCGGGACATTTCCTTTCCGTGAAGGGAGGTGCATCGGCATGATTGAGACAATTGGCATGTATATGCAGTTTCCCTTTGTACGGTATGCACTGATCGTTGGCGTTCTCATTGCCCTTTGTTCCTCATTGCTGGGTGTCACGCTGGTGCTGAAACGGTTTTCCTTCATTGGAGACGGACTGTCTCACGTTGCCTTTGGGGCAATGGCCATTGCGGGAATCCTGCATCTGACGGATGACATGCTCTTTGTCATGCCGGTCACGATTCTTTGTGCAATCCTGCTGCTTAAAACCGGACAAAATACCCGCATAAAGGGTGATGCTGCAATTGCAATGATTTCCGTCGGCGCATTGGCCATCGGCTATCTGCTGCTGAATCTCTTTTCCACATCCACCAATCTGTCCGGAGACGTCTGCTCAACGCTGTTTGGATCCACGTCCATTCTGACACTGACGCATGCGGAGGTATGGCTGTGTGCCGTACTTTCCCTGGCTGTGGTGATCATTTTTGTCCTGTTCTACAACAAGATCTTTGCCGTCACGTTCGATGAAGAGTTCGCCAGGGCGGCAGGAACGCATGTGGAAGCATATAATCTGCTTATTGCCGTTGTGATCGCGGTCATCATTGTACTGGCCATGAATCTGGTAGGTTCGCTTCTGATCTCCGCACTGATCATCTTTCCGGCAATGTCTTCCATGCGGGTCTTTAAAAGCTTTAAAGCCGTTACGATCTGTTCGGCTGTTCTTTCTGTCTGCTGTGCACTGGTTGGAATTCTGATTTCCATCGTGGCTGGGACACCTGTAGGGTCTACGATTGTGGCAACAGACATCGTTGCGTTTATTGTTTGTCTGATCATTGGAAATATTCAGGGAGGAATTGCAAAATGAAAAAAGATATTCTGGTATTCGTGCTCTGCATCGCATGTGTCCTTGTGATGGCCTTCGTGTCCTCTGTTGCGGAAACAGAAACGGTTTTACCTGCAGGACCGCAGATTGTGGATCTTGATCTTTCGAGGCTCAGTGGCACCGTGGTCTATTCACAGGTATACAACATCATGTACGAGCCTGAACCGTACATCGGGAAGGTGATCAAGATGGCCGGATATTACAGCGCTTATGAGGATACGGAACGGGATGTTGTCTATCACGCCTGCATCATTCCGGATGCAACCGCATGCTGTGCGCAGGGCATCGAATTCATCTGGGCTGGCGAGCATCAGTGGCCGACGGATTATCCGGAAGAAGGAACGGATATCATTGTGACCGGAAAACTTGAGACGTATGAAGAAGACGGATTTGAGTATCTTCACCTGGTGGATGCTGTGATGCTTCTGGCGAGTGAAGCTGGCAAATAAAACTGCAAAACGGAGCTGTTGGAGTCCGTGGTATGCAGAAACTGTCATTGGATGCTGCTACGTTTGTGAAAGAAAGCTGTGAATGTAAACCGTGGGAAAACAATGATAGCACAGAAAATGCTGCGGGACATACGCAGGAAAATAGATCGGAATACCATAGATTTAATGCAGAATGCGAAAGCGAACGGCCATATGCCGTTCGCTTTCGCATTTGTTTTATGACTGGAAGATCTGCATGATAAACCAACCATCCTCGGTACGATAGTCGCAGATGACATTGTACTTTTCGCAATAGGCCAGACTGGAGGCTGTGCCGATGCCATGACCGCCTTCCTTGGAGATGGGGATATTCTCTTCGTCAAAGAGTACCTCGCCGTCATAGGAATTGCTGACGTGGAAGATAAACTGCGGATAGTGAATACACTTGCAATGGATCACGCGTTTATCCTCGGGAAGAGAGCTTACGGCGTGGATCGCATTTTCAAGTGCGTTCGCAATTACGATGGAAAATGCGGCGGCATCAACCGGCAGCTTCTTTGGAAGATCCATATCCGCTGTAATCTTGATTCCTTCGGCTTCAGCAATTTGGAAGTAGGAGGCAAAGACGGCGTCAAGCACAGAATCTGAGCAGATTCGTGGGGCTTTGTTGCAGCAAGCGTTTCTGTTGAGGCTGCAATGTACTGATGTACGGCTTCATACTCCTTGCGCTCAAGCGTGGTATCCAGTGCCTGAAAGCGGTGATGGAGATCGTGACGCTGAATGTCGAGCTGCTGTTCCATCAGCATGGTCTGCTGAATGCGGGAATTCAGAGCCGAGGCTTCGGATTCCAGTAGCCTTTCGCGTTCCCTGACTTCAAAAAAGCGCTCGCTGGTGCAGTAAACCGCTGAGGATTACCGTAATTGTCATCACCTTTGTTCTGCAGCAGGTGCTTTCGCTGTTCGGACGGCTGATGAATCCGCGCGTCAATACGGTCTGCCGGCTTCTGAGAAACCTGGCAAAATATGTGGCTGTGCTGATTGCCATAGGTATCATCCTTGCCAAGTGCGGTGTGGATACAACTGCCTTGCTGACAGGCGTTAGCATACTCTCCGTCGTCGTTGGCCTCGGTGCAAATTCTCTCATTGGTGACATGCTCTCCGGCAGCTTCATCATTTTGGAGGGTGAGATGCAGGTGGGTGAAATCGTGACCATTCAGGGATATCGTGGTGAGATACTGGAAATCGGTGTCCGCACGACCAAACTCAAGTCGCACAATGGAAACATCAAGATCGTCAATAACAAATCCATGGGCGATGTGATCAACATGACGCGCAACCCGAGCGCAGCAATTGTGGGCATTCCCATTGGCAATACGGAGAAGTCCGAATGGGTGGAGGAGATTCTGAACGAGGAACTGCCAAAGATTGGTGCAAAGCTGCCTGCCTTCACACGTGGGCTGTTCCTTGCCGACGTCTCTTCCATGGGGGATAAGAGCTATGAGGTGACTGTAGTGGCCTTCTGTTCTGAACAGGACCGCATTTTTGCTACGATGCGCCTGCAGCGTGAGATAAAACGTGTCTTGATCGCTATTGCATTCCGACTCCGGTGACGGAGGTCGTGATGGGAAATACAGAGAATACTACAAGGTCATCCTCCGTTTACAATGCGGATACAAAATGAGACGAGCCTCATCACAGCACAATCTGGTTTTTTCTCAGTGCTTCACTAAAGCGTGCAATCAACTCAAAGGAAAGGCGCAGGGCTGAATCCGTACTGCTTTATCTGCTTCTGGTATAACGGAGCTTTACGTATGAGTCACTGAATCCATACGATAAGGTGATCCCCACTCAGGCAAAATGCTTGAGTGGGGCTTTTTAGAAGATTAAGAAACAGCAAGAGGAGGTTAATAAAGAAACAGACCAAGAAACAGACCAAGAAACAGGCCGAGAAACAGGCCAAGAAACAGGTCAAGAAACAGGCCAAGACAATATGATGTTCTTGATAAATGCTTACATTGAGGTATAATAAAGTAGAAAGTGAGGTGCCCTATGGAACGCTATGTACCGCCGTATACGATTTCAAATCAAATGCTGATGATGGTTGCACAGATCGTAGAGAAGACAGGCAAAGTCAATGACTTCCATTCCTTTGAATCAAAACCATATTTGAGACGCAATAATCGAATTCGCTCTATTCATTCCTCACTTGCTATTGAAGCAAATTCACTCTCTCTAGATGAGGTAAAGAGTGTTATTAGTGGCAAGATTGTCATAGGCCCACAAAAGGAGATACAAGAAGTCAAGAATGCCTACCAGGCCTATGACATGCTGGGACATTTTGATCCATATTCCCTTGAGAATCTAAAAAAACTACATGGTATTATGACATACCTGACTGTGCAGGAATCGGGCGTGTTTCGCAATCATAATGAAGGTGTTTTCAATGGTGATCAATGTATATTTATGGCACCTCCACCACAGTTTGTTCCTTATCAAATGCAATCGCTGTTTGATTGGATGAAGGAATCTCGAGTAGAAGTGCATCCGTTGATCTTGTCATCCATTTTTCATTATGAATT
The DNA here is from genome assembly GCA_017476605.1 of Clostridia bacterium. Taxonomy (GTDB): domain Bacteria; phylum Bacillota; class Clostridia; order Christensenellales; family Aristaeellaceae; genus Ventricola. The sequence goes on along the minus strand of JAFUZM010000382.1, from coordinate 12,483 downwards.
TGTGTTCATTCATCCTTTTGCAGATGGAAATGGAAGGATGGCTCGCCTGTGGCAAACAGCGTTGCTGAGTGAATGGAGCCCCATTTTTCAGTACTTGCCTCTTGAAAGTCGGATTCATGAATTTCAAGAGGGGTATTACGAAGCTATCGCTACTTGTCACGCGGCAGGAAATTTAAATGCTTTCATTTCTTTTATGCTGGATAAGATTAGTATGACGCTTGATTGGGCGATAAATCAGGCTGTTGAAAAGGATGCTTTCCTATCTAGGGAAGTTCAGAGATTGATGGATATCATGGAATACAATGTTCCGTATACCGGATCACAATTGATGATGAATTTATCACTGGCATCACGGGATAATTTCAGGAAGCGTTACTTACTTCCTGCATTAGAACAAGGACTAATCGTTATGAGCGATCCTGATAAGCCCACCAGTAGAAATCAAACTTACATCAAGAAATATCTACATTGAAAAACGAAATAGATGTATCGCCAGGCGCTGAATGAAAATATAGCTCAGAGAAAATGAGAATTCCTATTTACATGGTATAGCAGCCTGTAGCATAATCATATTCAATAGCACCAAAGTCACAACCGCCGGAAGAGCCGGGGGTTGTGATTTTGGTTGAAGGTGGAGATTTTCTTGAAGCATGGGACAGAGTGTGATATTCTTAAGCGGCTTAGATGGAGAGTACCCACTTGGTCAGAAATAGATTCCGAAAGGTGGACCGGAACGTGGCAGGTTTGGATCAAGTTAAAGATTTGGATTCTGCAAAAAATATCGAAGAAATCACCCGTTGTTTTGTTGAGCAGTTCTCGCCGCTTAAAGTCTTCCTGTTTGGTGCATTTGCAGATGGATCCTATAACGATCAAAGTGATTACGATTTTTACATCGTTGTAAATGATGAGGCAGACACATGGGAGATAAGGAATCGGGCACAAAGAGCCATTCGTAATGTTCAAAATCGCCCTGTGGATATCGTGGTAGGAACCAATTCGAGATTTGAAAAATACGGACCATCCTTGGATTCACTTTTTGTTGAAGGAGAGGTTTTCCGAAAAGGCAAACTTCTCTATGATCAAACAGGTCCTATTTTAAGGAGAATATCGGCATGAGCAAGAAGAAAACCATAAATGCTGAATCTGAAAGAAGAAAGGCGTGGCAAGAAGAAGCAAAGCAGTGGATGTCATATGCGCGGGAAAAGAGCTTTCTTTCCAAAAGGAAAGAAAGCTCTTTTTATCCATTCTGATTCAGGATTCTACCAATTTCAACTTATCTGCTCTTGATAGCATGAGTTCTGTCAGAGCTTTTTTCATATCTTCGGGAAGAAGCGAGTCTGCACACATCAGAATCCACTTTGGAATTTCATTCAGCATTTTTTGAATCATGTTTTCTGCTGCTTTTTTAGGTATACCGGCTGCCCCGGCAAAGATGAGAAAATCCTTCCGCCACAGATTGGTTTTCTTTCCGTTCATGGTCAATGCGAATTCCTCTTTGTCCTCAGGCATAATCACATTTACTGGCAACAAATCATACGCGGGTGAGAGTACATAGGTTCCGCTCTCCGCCATAGTTTCGATCATGGAAAAATTTTTAAGGTGCATGTCAGAATTGCCAATAAGGAAGCAAAAAACAAGGCGCAGGAACAGTTCTGAGAGATCCAACCCAGAACGGGAAGAATACCGCTCAATCACTTTGGCACATCGCTCATAAGAACCACGGTACTTGTCTTGAGTCAGCTTCAAATCAAGCTGGCAAAAATCTTCCATGGCGAGCATCTGGATGCTGTTTTCTTCTGTTTCTATTCTTCGGTCTATTCGACGCGTGATGTACGCATAGCTGTTTTTCAGTCGGATTAGGGCATGAGGTACAACTGAAATTCCTGCTGTTTCTGCCATCTGCATTACCAGATGTTCCGCTTCTGGAAGAGCTGGAAACTCCTCTGTCTGAGGCTTAAGAATGTATCCTGTCGGATAATTCGCTGTAGTCAACTGTGGTGATCCTTTTGTGGAAAGATACAAAGCAAGTTTCTTTTGTACACCGGGTACTGTTAGTCCTTTTTGCACTGCTCTATCTGCCAAGGCAGTCAAAGTTTCATCTGTGAGCTCGACTTCTGGTAGATCCTTTGTGCCGAAAAACCGACGAATGCAAGCCGTGTGCCAGCATGATGTGGGGATTGGTGTGTGAAGCGGTTTTCCACAGCAAAGGCAATTCATCCGCTCACCTCCCGTAGACTGACACATCCGATGCAGTCATGGCAGGCGACCATCAGCAAGCCAAAACGGTCTTTTTGACTGATTTTCCTGTTTCGACTGACCACGTTCAGTAGCCATCCTTCTGGAATCAAGCCGTCAAAAAAAGGAAAAAGAACATGGGATGTATAAGGCTCATTTCTTAATGGCAAGGTGAGTGAAACAGCCTGTGCATTTGGACTGTTCAAGTAAATGGAATCATATTCGAAACGATACTCCTCATCTGTTACCTGGAGGGTTCCTGCAAAGCGATTACGGACATAGACACCTACCTGACGAAGCACATTCACAATGAATCATCCTCTTTCTTGATTTCCCTCCGACATGGTCCAGCTTCCATGCTGAACATCGCTAACGCTTGGTTCACCTTGTCAAGGCGCACGGTTTCTTTTCCTTGTTCCAAATCATGAATAAAGCGAAGACCCAAGCCAGAACGTAGGGCAAATTCTTTCTGTGTCAGTCCAGCTGCTTTCCGGTTTTCGCGGATAAAAGTTGCAATCTTGTTGTTTCGCATGAAATCACCTTCCTGATCTCATTCTATTCCCGAACGGGTATAATGTCAACTGAAATTGGCAAAAAATTCCCGAGCGGGTATAAATTAAGGTAAATCGGCAAAATATTCCCGAACGGGTATAATTTAGATGAATTGCGATTTGTTTATACCCGATCGGGAATAAAATGATTGCGCTGAAAAGAATGCGTGGATTCAGTATCATATGAGATACTTGCAATAAAGCTGTACATTGTTTTGCTGCCTTCAATATGCAAAACACAGTTGTTCGTAATACGCACTTTCAAGGGGGAAGTGAAAATTTTGACTGCTCATCTTGAATAAGGACTCACCATTCGCTATAATAGTTAGCAGTTTCTAACGAATATATACAAGGCCTCCCTGTACAGTGACAATTGTAAGGCAGGCGCTATTATAGAATAAGGTTAGCTAATACTAACTATTACGAGATACGGAAGACGTATACCAGCAGATGTATTGGCTTGACCTTTCAGAAAAGGAAAATCCAGGGAAAAATGGGGATGAGAAAATGATAAAGCTTCAGGAGTTATCCAGCAAACAGGTACATGATATTTCGGGACAGATTGCAGATGCGTTTTATGACTACAAGTATAACGAAATGGATATCGGCCTGATCAAATTCATCCATTCAAGAGAAGCCATGTTCATCTATATCAATGCCATTGTACAGGCTGCCTACAAGAGTGGTGTACTGTACGCGACATCGGATCGGCAGGAAGGATATCTGATGCTCTCCGGTGAAGGAGCAGGAGGGAAGATCGGTTTTGTGGATGGAATGAAGATGATTGCTGCTGAGAAGAAAGCCCTTGGTGGCTTTGGAAATATGAAGAGGTTCATCAATGCCTGCTTCTGCGATGGTGGAACGATTGAAACACGTATGCGGAAAGAGAAACGGGCGTTTCTGCGCATAGAAATGCTGGTGGTACGGAAAGAGTATCAAGGACAAGGGTATATGAGGCAGATGATGGAGTATGCATATGGACTCGCGGAAAAGCATCATGTGCCGGTGATCCTTGATACGGATGATAAGGATAAGGCTGCCTGATATGAGCATCTCGGCATGAAGCTGGATCGGATACGTAATTGTGGTGCGCAGTTTCACATGTATGATCTGATCCGGGAATGTAAATAAAGCTGGATGAAAGCCTTGATCATCCGTGCCGGTTTCTGCCAGTGAAGCAGGCACTTGGCAAATTGACAAACACAAATGAAACTGGAGGACGATATGAGCAAATTTGAAGGCGTTGCAGATACGCTGTTTATTCCACTGAATGGAAGAATTCAGGTATCGAAACGATTCCCGGAGTATTTTTATGATGAGAAGGCGATCTCTCTGGAAGCATCCATTCCCGGAACCTCCTTGCAGGAGCAGACATCGGAATTCAATATTCTGTGCTCAGCAGCCAGGTATCATAACATGGATGGGATGATGCAGGCATTCATTGATGCCCATCCAGACGCAAACATTGTGATTCTTGGCTGCGGACTTGAAACTGCCTATGACAGAATGAAAAGGAAGCAGGCAAAGTTCTATGAGATGGATCTCCCTGAGGTGATCGCCGGACGGCGTAAGACGTTGGGCGAAAGGGAAAATGAAACCTTGATTTCCGGTGATCTGTTTGATCTTGCCTGGACAGAGGATATTGATCGGAACAGGCCGACCATGATCGTGGTATCCGGTGTGTTCCAGTATTTCAGGGAAGAGAAGATTCTTCTTTTCATTCACAATCTCCAGGGCATTTTCAAAGATGCGGAGCTTGTGTTTGATGCGGTCAACAGTACTGGCATCAAATATGCAGAGAAGTATGTCAAAAAGACGGGCAACAATTCTGCGATGATGTATTTCTATGTGGATGACTGTGAGGTGTTTGCAGGAAAGGCCGGATGCAAACTGATTGAATGGCGGCCGTTTTTCAAGGATGCCCAGGTCATGCTGAAAAAGAAGGTGGGACTGTATACTCGGATCGCCATGTGGGTAACAGATAAGGATGCACGTCTTAAAATTCTGCATCTGAAGCTCTGAGAAGATGCAGATGAATCTGCATATGATGTACTGAGTTTCGCAGCTATGAGACGGGAAGATTGCGGCAAATTTCTGCAGTAAGTCGGAACCTGTGAGCATCCGGGGGAAAACAGATGCTGAAATCGCGAGATGGAAGCAGTGGAGCAACCAGGGAAAGGAAGAGAAGTCATGCTATACATCTATAAGGGAAAACGCAAAGGAATGCTTGTTCTGGGATTTCTCGGAATGGCGCTATTTGCCTGTGGTGATGTCCTGCTGCAGAGCTTTTCAAATGACGGCACAGCGATTCTCCTGATGCTGAACACCGCGATCCGGGATATGCCCATGGGGAGGCTGTATGTTACGCTGCTGACGGGGATCATTGCGACGCCATGGATGTACCTTGGTCTGTGTGGGATGGATTCCTGCTTGAGGAATACTCTGGGAAATGCAAAGGGGAAGATGTATCGCTGCTTTCAGATTGGCGCGTTAATGGCGGCGCTTTCCTTCTTTGCGGCACACTCGGTTTGCACTGTGCTGGAGATGAGCATTAAGCAGGCATTGGTGAGCGGTGCTTCGCCGGAAACAATCGAAGGACTTTATCGAGCACCTTTTCTCCTCTCCTTTGTTGCCACCAACCTGTGGGTGACCATCTCGGAGGGATGCCTCTCAGTTGCCTATATCTATTACGTTTTGAAGAAGGTCTTTTCCTTGCCCCGGGTAGCGATACTCCTTAATACAGCGGGAATCACCATTCTGTTCCATATTGCCGGAGGGCTGCTGAGCAGGATAACCGGAAATGCGCTGTTTTCCCTGCTGGCAAAAGCGGGGCCTTCACTTGGAATGGGGATGATGTTTCTTGCGGTTGCCCAATGTGCGGACAGGAACTGAAAATACGAAAGGGATGATAGACGGATGGAAAAGTTTAAGGTTGAGGAAGGAACAGCCCAGGAAACGCTGATGATGCCGCTTTACGGCAGAGTATACTGTGAGGAGCACTTTCCAAATACGTTCCCCAATAAAGCGGCCAAGATGGCTGCAGCGATGGTGGATTATGATTTCAATAAAGTGAACAGCTCGGAGCTGAACATGGTGACATGGGGACTTCGTGCCCGCATGCTGCAGGATGCGGCAAAGGAGTATCTGTCGGGGCACCCCAGAGCGACGATCATCAACCTTGGGTGCGGGCTGGATCTCTCCTTTGATGAAATCGACAATGGCACATGCAGGTTCATCAACATGGATCTGCCGGATGTGATTAAGGCACGTGAGCGCATTGTTACCTGTAAGGCACGGGAGATGAACGTTGCCGGGGACCTGATGGATTTTACCTGGATGGAAAGGATTCAGCGGGAGCCGTATTCTGTAAACGTTGAGGATGGCGTATACATCATCTGTGGCGGAGTGCTGATGTATTTCCATACCGAACAGATGAAACGCTTCTTCCTGGCTCTTGCAGCAGCCTTTCCAGGCGGCGGAATCTGTTTTGACGGAGAAAACCAGCGGGGGCTTGAAAAGTCAAACAAAATTGTCCGGAAAACCGGCAACGGATCCGAAATTCATTTTCCTATCGAGAATTCGCGTGCTCTGTTTGAATCCTGGGGAAGCTGCTTTCAAATGGTCACCGAGCGTCCACTTCCGGACTATGTGAGAAAGAGTCGCGAAGTGCCGTTGAAATGGAAGGTCATCCTTTCTCTTGGCATGCGACTCGGAATGGTAAAGCTCATTGATGTTTCGTTTGCAAAACGGTGATACGCTGTCTGTTGCATGGAGTAAGAAACGATGAAGCATGAGGATTTTGAGTTTAAGCGGGATGGATTTGTCGGTCATCTGGCAGAGCCGGATGAGGGCAGTGATCGAGCAGTCATCGTGATCATGGGCGGTGAACAGAGCCTTTTGCCCGGGATCAAGTTTGCTGAGCGATTTGCCGATTTCGGAATCACGGGGCTTGCGGTTTCTCTTTTTGGCGCAGAGGGATTGCCGGACGCGCCGAATCAGATCCCGCTTGACATGTTTCTGCCTGCAGTCAGCATGCTCAGAGAGAAAAAGCAGATACGGCATATCAGTGTATATGGACAGTCCATGGGTTCTATCTTTGCCGTTCTTGTTGCCCAGTATATCGGAGACATGGAAAACCTGATCCTGGTGTCGCCCACACATGTTCCCTTTGAAGGAACGAAAGAGGATAAGAAGACCATGACAGGACACAGCATTGCAACCTGGCAAGGGGAAGATATCCCATTTGTCCGGGCGGATTTTTCTGCGGTGAAGGCGGCAAAATACCAGAAGCATCCGGCGGCTGGCCATAAGGTGCTGGGCATGTGGGTGGCGTATTACGAGGCATATCAAAGCGAGGCAGCGGTGAGGCGGGCCAGGCTTCACCCGGAGAGAAGCAGCGCAAGAATACTGATGATCGCCGGACAGGAGGATGAAGCCTGGCCTTCGGAGCTTTCCGTGAGAGCAATTGAGCAGCAACTGAGAGAAAGCGGATATGAGAAAGAGGTAAAGGTGATGCTCTTTCCTCACGGGAGCCACCTCTCTGGCCTGATGCCAAACAGGGAGAGGGAAAAGAGGCTGTACCGAATGATTCCCCTGATCGGCCTCATGTACAGAACCTTTGGTAAGTACCGGAGGGAAAACCTTGAGTATTTTGAAATGTCGGAAAAGGCAATCATCGACTGGGTGAAAGGATCGTGAAATCATGCTTGAAAAACATCTGCCAATAGACAGTACAAAGCATGTGATGTACACAAACAATGCCAAGAAGTGCGTGCAAAAACTTCTGCGGCGATATTATGATGACTCTACTGCCGCAGACCTTTGGGAGAAGATTCAGTTTCAGTACTGCGAGTATCTTAAGGAAGAGCCGGCACTTGGCAGCGCTAAGATTACCGTCAGCATCTATGATCCGATTCTGATTTTTGCATGGTATGCCGTTGTGCCCGAAAAGCCGCCCATCAAGGAATTCCAGCAGGATGTCTTTGACTGTTTCATGGGTGGCTTTACACTGCTTGGCAAGATCTTCAATCTGAACCGAACGCTTGACAACCGACTGGCCGCCAGGCTTTTTAAGAAAACGAGTGATACCAGAGAGGAAGAGATCAAGAGGCTTCCCGCGTCCTTCAGAATGGGCGGATTCGAGTATGACAGGGAAAACGGAGCGATACGGTATAGCTTCACACAGTGCCCCAATGCGGAGTTCGCCAAACGCCATCATATGGAGGATATCTTGCCGGTTATGTGCAACTGTGACCACCTTGCCATGCAGAAGCTGCATGCGGTGCTGATCCGGGAGGGTACATGCTGCACCAGTGCATGCTGTGATTATTGCATTGTCGGAGATCAAAACCCGCTGGCGAAAACGTATACGCTGGTGAAGCGGGAAAACGGGCTGCTGATCAGCGTAAAAAAGCAGGATGAGTGAGGGAAAAGATGAAAGAGAGCTACCGGGTTTCTGAGGACGGATTTGAGGCTCGCTGGTTTGAGGGAACAGACCATAAAGACAAGGTGATCATCTGGATGCACGGCTCCGGTATGAATGAAAAGCACTGCCTGGCGGATTCCGAATACATGCGGAAAGCGGGGTATTCCGTCCTTATGCTCGGCTTTTATTTCTGGAAGGGCATGTCAAAGCGGATGTGCGCCATTCCGGTGGATTATGTCGAGCGAGCGGTGGCGGAGCTGAAACGAAACGGATATGATCAGATCGGCATCCACGGAATTTCCTCAGGCGCTGCATATGCGCTGCTTTCGGCATCCCTGATTCCGGAGATCAGCCTTGTTCTCAGCATTTGTCCCTTTGATTATGTGATGGAGGAACCAAAGATTATAGGGAAGCCCACCGGACGATCATGGTTCAGCTATCATGGCAGGGAGATTCCATGCTCTCTTTTCACAGGACAGCGGGAAAAGGGATTCCTTGGCAGCATCCGCGCTTACAAAAAGCAGGATACAGAGCATCTCAATGAGTTCCTGCGTTCCTTCTATGAAAATGCAACCCTGACAGAGGCGTCGCGGATCAAGGTGGAAAACATGAAAGCATCTGTACTGCTCGTGGCGCCTGAACGGGATAACCAGTGGCCGTCACCTACAGCTGTCAGGAGAATGGAACAAAAGCTCACCGAAAGCAAGTATCCGTACAGAGTGAAAGCGGTCATCTATCCACGGGCGAGCCATCTTCTCGGAACGAATCCACCGGAATCCTGGAAAAAGGCATTTCCTGCAGAGAAAAGGTGGCCAAGGGAATGCGATGAGGCTCGGGCAGACTGCTTTGACCAGGAATTTCGTTTCCTTGATGCGTGGCATGGGGCAGAAAAGTAAACAAATAGACAAAGGACAGTAGCGCTGCTGCTGTCCTTTGCACGTTTGTTTATCGGATTTACTTCATACACTCGTGTATCCACGCGATGAAATTCGCAGTGGCGGATCCGGTGCGTTCGGCCTCGGTATGACCTTGTCCCCAGACGGTTTCAAAGTCAACCTGTGTTTCCTCGGCATAAGCCTCGGCAGCCAGGGCCAGATCGATTTCCGTACACAAGGCGGTGTCTCCCTGATTAATCCCGGTCCGGATGCGCCAATACGTTGCCAGTTCACTGGTCTGGTATCCGGCATATGCAGGGGAGAGGTAGTACATGGGATTGTACATGTTCACACGGACATCCACCGTATTGCCAAGCGCATCCTGCTTATTGAGATCTTCGGTAAAGGCAGCCTCGTATTCACTGCCCTTTACCAGCTCGGCCAGAATGGCATCGAAATGGGCTCCGTTTCCATCACCATAGCCAAACAGGGTGTTTTCGCCCTGACCACGATCAAGCTGATCGAAAGCGGCAATTCCCTTGGAGGCATTTTTGAGCGCCTGCACAAATGCATTGACGCTGGTGATGGTGACGGTATTGGTGTCCTCGTCCCATGCAACCCATTCTCCGTTGGCATTCAGGGCATCTATATACGCCTGTTTGGTCTCATAGGTGCCGCTGAGAGACAAAGCGGAGGAGGCTGTTTCCGTGCGGGCGATTCCATCCATCTCTTCATAGCTTGTTTCCTGGGTTGCCTCTGTATCAGGGGCGCTGTCGAAATTCGGGGTTTCACCGTTTCCGGCATCCGGCTTCTCACCATTTAGGAAATCCGGAGCTTCGCCATTTGCAAAATTGGGCATTTCACCATTGCCGGGGCCACCAAAGCCACCGCCGACGTTCCCGCGCATGCCGCCACGTCCGCCGCCGAATCCCTGGGAAGAGGTGGCGGTATAGGGGAACTCTGTATCACTCAGGAAATGCTCAAGTGAGGTTTCAATGACGTCTTTGACGTAGTCATAATAGGAGCCACTCTGATAGATCCCCTCATTGCTTTCCACGAGGAGGAGTGCATTTCCGTTTTCGTCGATCAGCCCCAGCTGATTGATATACGTGGCAAAGGCCAGTGCCATGCCATCCGAATAGGTCTGCTCATCACTGCTGAGACCGGAACGCGTACTGCCCATATTCCATTCATAGGCCTCGTCGGCAATATCGAGGTTCGTGATGGGACACTAGCACATGCTGCCCTTAACTGCGTCACTCTCCGTCATGACTGCGCCAATGGCCATGAGGTAAGGGGTATACAGTTCGCTGTTTCCGCTGGCACCGAGCAGTGCACTCTGTGCACCGCCGCCACTCATGCCAAGGGTAAAAATGCTATCCATGTCGCCAGGCAAACTGTCTTTGTTATAGCGGGCATAGCGTATGGCAGCCTTGAAATCCGTGACCCCTGCAGGTGCACCGGCATCACGGCCACGGGCACCGGCAAAGAGGACGATGATTCCCTCACCGGTATAATCCGCAATGCTGCCATATCCCATGGAACTTGTATAGCCGGTAGGCGCAGACATGGAGGAGTATCCGGGAGTATTCACCGGGAGAATCAGCGGAGCAGTCAGGGCCGTATACTGACCGACAGCGCCGCTTTCATTCACGGAGCAGGTATATGTTCCGTCTCCGTTCGCTGTTGCAGTGAAGTATGCGCCGGGGACAAAGATGCCCATTGTTTCAAAGCTTTCATTTGCAGGCGTGGCGGCATATGAGAGACCAACCTGCCAATAAACATCATCCGCAGCCTCATACTGCCAGGCAGTCATGTCAATTTTTGCGGGCAGATTGTCATTTTCCGCAAAACAGGAAACGGAAAACAGAATAAGAAGAAAAGCGACGAGGCACGAAATTCTGGTTTTCATAGAGTATCCTCCTTATTTTGCCTGCTGAAACAGCCAGTCACGAACGGCTTCCAGTTTATAGGCATAATCAAATGATGTCATGTGTTCGCCGGCACCTCCGCCGGAAACCTGTCCCTCTGCGAGGGTACTGCCCTCTGAGAAGGTGACAAAATGTGCGTTGTTTCCCTCGGAAATCAACGACGCGACCGCTGCGCTCTGCGTATCTGCATCGTCCTGAGCACTCCAGGTTGCATGACTGTACCTGGCATTATCTGCATCAAAGAGGGCGATCAGCTCAGCCTGCCCTGCGGAGGCTTTCGGATCACCGGCGGCGACAACGTAAAAGAAAGGTTTCTGTTCAAGTCCGGAGAGAAGGGGGACATTCCACTGGCTTCCAACGAACAGATAGGCAGCAAAGAAATCCGGATAGGCGATGCTCTCATAAAATGAGGTCATGCCGCCCATGGACTGGCCGGTGGTATAGATGCGAGCCGTATCAATGGAATAGGTCTCTGTGAGTGACTGAAGCAGGCGCATGGCCACATCAATCTGATCGGAATGATTGAAGTTATCATCGACGACGGTTTCCGTAAAGACGGGAACCACAACAAAAGCAGCGTGCTTTGCTTGCTCTGTATCCGTGGCCTAGATGAGTCCGCCCCAGCCCTGCGTGAGGACAGCATCGGTTCCCTTTCCCACAACACTGGAATCGGGGATGAACTGGATCATGGGGTAGGAAAGACTTGGATCATAGTTTTCGGGCACATACAGCTGATACTGCAGACTGGTGCCGGTTTCGGCATCTTCATAGGTCAGCAGGCTGAACTTTGGCGCAATCTCGGAAATCATGCTCTGCAGTTCTGCGTCACTGGATTTGTCTGTCATATTGCCGGCACCGCCGCGCATTCCGCCGTTTCCGCCAAAACCGCCCGGGCCACCCTGACCACCTGGGCCTCTTCCACCAGGACCTTCACCAAGGGAAACAGCGGAAACACACAACAGCGAAAGAACAAGAATGGCACAAAGAATTCGTTTCATAACAACATCCTCCTTTTCAGGTACATTTGGATTCGTCGATTTGCCAAGCCGTTTTGTCAGATATCTGCTTGATGAGCAAATGGCAAGGCTTCTCAAATGGTCTGATATCCGGTCTTACGCTCTCGCTGCTCGATATCGACTATATCTTATCACGGATCATCCAAAAATGCGTGACGGAAAAGTGAAAGAAATGTGAAGAAATTATGAACGTTCTTTCAGGCGTAAGCGTCGTGGAAAATGTGACGCGATCTGATCTCAAACGGACAGATGCGTTTATAGAGTGCCCGTTTGCTGACCTATGAAACTTTCCTCTTTAAAAACTTGCGTTGTTCGAATATAATGTAGCCGATCACTCAGCCTGCAATGAAAAAGAGGAACGGAAAGATGAAGATCAGCCTAACACCGAGTCGTGACCTGCGAGTCAGGAACAACCGGGTAGAGGTGATTCCAGTGCTCGTACTGGAACCG